>JAQWWZ010000039.1 GCA_029254745.1 Opitutales bacterium
CTGAGCCATCGTAATAAGTTACGGTCGCTACAAAATCATCAGTGCCAACAGCATTTGTTCCGCCATTACCAATATCAGATATTGAATTGTAATCTGAGTTATCGAACTCAAACCTCAGATTTGAATCGAGGGTATTGCCTGTTGTGTCATAAAAAAACATATTCATGAAGTTACCTTTTTCCGGCATTACCCAATTGGGGTTCATTATCGTGTTGTATCGTACACCGTTAGCTTTACTGGCAGGGGCACTATCATAGAATCGTAAGCCTAAAAGAGGATTGGGGTTGGAAGCCAAAGCAGTGTTTAACGCACCAACGTTAGTGCTGAAGTCAGATGCAGCGGTATCTGTGAATTGATAAGTGTTGATTGTTTGGGCAGTTGCGTTTATCTGGTTAGCAGGTGTTACAAAATCAATTGCAGACTTAAAACCAAACATACCTGCTCCAACAGTTTGACCGGGAGAAAAATCTTGTCCAACAGTAGTTTTAGAAGTTAGTGGAGTCCATACTCCAATAAACAAATCTGTGGTGCTTGTATTAGGGGTAATACTAGATGAAAGGTCGGTATCAAAAAAACCTAATTCAACTAAATCCCCGACTTGAGATGTACCTGTAGTATCAGCATCTAGGTTGGATAAAGCGTCACCAGCAACATTGAATTGGCGTAATACTTGAGGAGATCCAGGTGCTGTGTACCCAAAAATTGGAGCTAGGGCTCCATGTGTACCTAAATTAAAATATATTTCGTCTGATGTTTGCGCTACAATGTTACCCGAAAAAATTACTAAAGCTATTAATGTGGATCGAAGAAACATAGAACTACTTTAAACATTCTTGATCTGAAAACTTTAGTCAAATGAATTCTCAACAATTATTACTACAAAAACACATATTTCCCCGGTAATTATTAGGTAAAAATAATTGCGATATTTCTTGCCTTAAGCAGACTACAAGCGGTATTTTATATTATAGTGGTTTTTTGTATAATACCCTTTTTAACACCATTAAATAATGGAATCTCTAATTTCCTGAAATCAGAGCTTTTTTTACTTAGATTCATATTTTCTTTTTCTAAGTTTTGTACAACAGCTTCATTCTTCCTTACTTGCGGCTTCTTTTTACCTGTTTTCAGTGCTGACCCCACCATTGTGTTCCATTGGTCCTCCGTTACTTCGGAAAATGACCCTGATTTATTGAAAGCCCGTGATTCAACTCTTCTTAGTGCTGGTCCAGGAGGAAATGGTAACGGCCACATTGTGACACTCGGCTACTTTGACGAAGCCAATTCTTCTTCTTTAGAAAATCATTTTCTAGGATCATGGGTTCCCCTCACACAAGGAACAAGGGTTGGGGATTCAAGTACGGGTTATGGTTTTTCCGACGGCATGTTTTCTTTTACCACCGTTTTTCAACGATCAAGCAACCAAGTTATTGTCTTCCCTTACCAACCCGCATCTTATCAAGTACAGGCTCCCTTTTCCATTACATCAAGTGCACCACCCCCAGGCACCCCTGTTTGCATTCGTTTTTATGATAAGACAGAAATCAGTCCTGCGGCTCGATACAACACAGTTACCGGTCCGAATTGGTTATGGCCAAGCTTTCAAGGTGGAATCCCTGTAAATTACTACTTGAAAATAGCATCAGGTGCTGCTCCTGTTGGCTCAAACTGGTTTTATGGTAGCTATTTTGAAGATCCAGACAATAATTTCACTACCTCTATTGAGCTACAATCTTACCTGAATGTAAATATTGTTGGAAATGGTTCTGTTCCCAGCCTCCAACCAAGCTATAATTACGGAACTAGTGTGCCAATTACTGCGGTGCCCGACCAACATATGGATTTTGTTGAATGGACCGGGAGTGGGATTGCAGATACTTCCTCTCAGCAAACTACGGTTGACATGACTGCAGACCGAAACATCACCGCAGTCTTTGCACCACACATTTACAATGTAACAATCAATCAAACAGGAAAAGGCACCATCACGCCAAGTGGTACTCATGCCTTTGGGTCAACACTTGCAATTACAGCAACTCCCGCAACGGGTTACGATTTCTCTCACTGGGATGGGTACGGCCCAGATTCAAACACATCTGCAAGTACAAACCTGACTATCCAACAAGACCATGCAATAGTTGCTGTTTTTACACCTTTGGCATATGCTTTGGAAACGGCGGCAACGGTTGGGGGAAACTCAGGTATTGTAGAAAGTAGTCCTTACCTTTTTGATTCCAACTACACCCTGTTTGCCAACCCGAAATTTGGTTACAATTTTTCCCATTGGGACAGCCCAAGTGGTTCACTCTCTCTCCTTGCAAATCAAAATGCTTCGGTTTCTACCGTGCTCGTTCAGGGCGACGCATCCTATCATGCCTACTTTTCATTAATCACATATAACCTTTCAGTATCCATGGATACTGGAGGAATGACAGTATCACCTGCCTCAGGAAACTTTTCTGCCTTATCCCATGTTTCCGTATCTGCCATCCCTTTGGCCGGATATAATTTTGCAGGATGGATAGACCCCAATGGTATCCTTACAAACCCAGATCTCGCGATAACGGATGCAAATATGAGTGCCGCAATGAGTGATCCATCTATTACTGCCACATTTACAAAGAAAACATACCCCGTGGCTGTATCGGAGGGAGATGGTGGAAATATATCCCTTACACCTGCGAGTGGTCCGTGGGAGCATTATGGAGTCTATGAAGTCAATGCAACCGCTCAAAATGGGTATAGTTTTTCGGAGTGGCAGGGAGACTTCAATTCCACAAACTCATTGCTTTCCGGAAAAAATGAAGCCGTCAACAAAATCGGGGTCTCAGGACCAGTCACACTCAATGCAGTCTTCACTCCAAATTCCTACGTAGTCTCCACAACCACCGTTGGCGAAGGTACTATCACCGCTGCAAGCACCTATTCGATCCACGATACTCCGATTATTGAGGCAATACCGGAAAATGGTTGGTATTTTGATAGATGGGAAGGAGACCTCCAGTTCCTGGTCGCGTCTGAATCGTCATCGTCTTTAATTAATTTAACAACTGCTCCGCTTTCCCTTTCATTCGCCGCTGTTTTCTTCCGTGAAATCTATGATGTCACGGTAAATATTGAGGGAAATGGAAGTGTAAATGATGAGAATGAAGCCTTTACCTTATCTACGAATTCAGCCACTGCCATCTCCCTCAGTGCTGTAGCAAATAGTGGTTGGTATTTTGACCGATGGTATGGTCAAGCATTGCAAAACCCGACCGACGCATCCATTTCATTCCAGCCTACTGAAAGTGGATCAGTATCCTCATCCTTCTTACGAAATTCTTACTCCTTGAGTGTCAGCTCTTCACTAGGGGGGGAGGCGAATGGCACTGGTACTTATCCTTTTGAATCCATTGTACATATAAAAGCTAGCCCATCCCCAGGGTTTATGTTTGCAGGCTGGACAGGGAATACAGCAGGTATTGATAGTTCTGTACCATCGCATCATTTGCAAATTACCGACCAAAACTTATCCCTTGAGGCAACCTTCTCTCCGATACCATTAGTTGTCACAACCTCAGTTTCTGGCTCCGGAAGTGTTTCAGGTGACGGCACATATGACATGGGTACCACAGCAACTTTACAAGCTTTGCCAGGTGAAATAGATTCCGGTGCTCCCCGGGGATATCAACTTGATAAATGGATTTGGCATGATGCGGATGGAGATTATTTCAACAGTACGGATAATCCCCTATCCCTTCCAATGGATTCTAATTTTTCAGTCACAGCTTTCTTCACAGCCATCCCGCCCGATTTAATTGAACTAAGCCTGATTTCATCTCCGGAGGAGGCAGGTATTCTTTTTGATGACCCAACATCACGTGTTTGGAATACCGCAACTGATTTAATCCAGCGGGAGCTGCAAGCCTCCGTCAATCCCGGCTTCTCTTTTATAGGCTGGTCCTCTGAAGAAGATATTACCTACAACCCATCTTGGAAAAGCTCTACGGTTACAATAAGTGCTGAGAATAATGCCTCCTTAACCGCGAATTTTCACCCCAAGACAATAAAAATTGAATTCTCTTATGATTCCGCAACTGGAACGGTTACAGGAGGGGGACAAAATTTACCTGCGGACAAGCCAAATCCCATCACAGCCATCCCTGGTGAAAATAGAGTTTTTCACTCTTGGGAAATTGATAAAAATATAAATTATACAGTCTCCCAGAATTCGTCATCAATAACTGAAAGTGAAGCTGTTTTGTTTATAGATGGTAACGAAAAACCAGAGTTATCTCTTATTCGCGGGTACACTTACAGATTTGTATGTGATCTTCCTGACAATGAAAATATTTACATTTCAGAATTCAAAAGTGCTACCGAGACCGACTCCTACAACTCTGGGATAACAGATACCCAGGACACAGATGGTGTTTTATTATTCTTAGTACCAGCAGATGCCCCTGACTCTCTTTATTACCATGGAACAGGTAGTGCCCAAATCGGTAACAAAATTTCGGTACTAAATGTGGCAGACTCAGAAATCTTACCCTTCCCCTATGAATCATCGATTAAACCAGTGCTCAGCCATGACTTAGCCCTAAATGCTATTTTCGTAGGGAAAGACATTGCGGTAAATATTAATTCATCTAACGGAGGTTCTGTGACAGGAATTGCCAACTCTCAAACCTTTGCCTACGGCGAATCAATCGAGCTAACCGCCGTAGCTGATGAACATTTTGAATTTGTTCGATGGGAATTATCGAATGTCGTTACGAACAACACTTCAAATACCACGATCAATTTCGAAGTTTTTGATACCCTAGAAGTTCGGCCGATATTCGAAGCGAAGATGTACTCCCTCGAACTTTTATCCTATCCTGCCGACGGGGGGAATGCATTCACCACCAATAACCAATATTTATTTCCTCATGGTACAAATGTAAGCATCCAGGTAATCCCTCTTCCCGGAAATCGATTTGAGAACTGGTCTGGTAATGTTTTTGCTGCCAACGAAAGCTCAACATCTGTACTCATTGAAAAAGATACGACTATTATCGCTCAATTCTCCGGTACTTTAATGGAAATAACCAAAGCGACTGTTACAATCGATACCAATGGTTCCCTTACCTTGGATGAAAGTGCCGGAATAATAACAGGTGGAAATGAATTTGCTCTAGGTGCCACATCTAGGTTTTCTGTATACCCAAAAGATGGGTTTGAATTCGTTAGATGGGAGGATGAGACTGGCACTACCCTATCCACATCCCCTTCCAGTAATATTCAAATATCTGGTTTCTCAAAACTTTATGCAGTGCTGCAGAAAAAATTGCATGAAGTCCAAATTGCATCGAACCCGACTGGCAAAGGTGAGGTTGAATGGGAAGGTTTGGGTGCCGGTGAGTCTCTTACAGGTTTAATTTCTCATGGTACCATTATTTCCCTCATCGCAACCCCAATCAATGGGTATGTGTTTGATAAATGGACAAGTTCTTCTGGCGATTTATACCAACCTGGTAATACAAATCTGGAAATAGCGATTTCTAAGCCCATGATTATTAACGCTAGGTTTTCTCCTGTTAATCCAGTTGAACTCGCCATTTCAAAGTCACCTGCAAACTCTGGGTGGACTTTTGGTCAAGGGACAGTTAACCAAAATCCAAACCATTCCATTTTTGCCAAGCCTAATCCGGGTTATTTATTCGACCGGTGGGATGGGAGCGAAGTTTTGAGCACTACAAGTGCAAATACTCAAATTAATTTAAACCAGGACAAGGAGATCACTGCTTATTTTAAAATTGATCCTAGTTATGACCCCTCAAAATTTCCAACCATTGATGAAGTTGGACTTCACAATCTAAAAGTTAAAACCGCAGATTACTCCCAAGGCAGTGTATCTGGATCAGGAATATTCGGTACGGGATGGGCTGAGATCAAGGCATCTGCCCGAGAAAGGTATGTTTTTGTCCGATGGGATGGCTCTGAAGTGGAAGATAAAACATCCATGAGCACCTTTCTTTTTCTGCGAGAAGATACAGAAGTGGAAGCTGTTTTCCGATCTATTCCAGAATCCAACATAGAGGGCTCCGTGCAAATTGCCACAAATTGGTGGAATAGTGACTGGTTTGGTACCTATTGGAATGTTAATGATGAATGGTCATTTCACACCAAACTTGGATGGATTCACATTCAAAAACAGAACGGTTCGACTGGTTCACTTTGGATATGGATAGACCGCTTACAATCTTGGTGCTGGACTGGTCCAGAAACATATCCTTACCTTTACAACCAAAGCCAATCGACCTGGAACTGGGTTGATGTAACAAGATCGACAGGGAATAGAGTCATCTTCTTTAAGTTCGACAATAACTTAGTTGATGGAGTTTGGATCAGCCAGTAATGTAAACCATTGGTCTCATAGACGAATCACCGACTACCCTTTAAAGTGCTTGGGTATGTAGTAAAAGAGAAAGGCACGAAATGGGGCGAGACACCCTAGAATTCTAAATGACATCTACATTATTGAAGCATTCTCCTGCAAATTATTTCTCGCGTTAAAGGACTGATATATATCCTTACCTTTACAACCAAAGTCAATCGACCTGGAACTGGGTTGATGTAACAAGATCGACCTGGAATAGAGT
>JAQWWZ010000010.1 GCA_029254745.1 Opitutales bacterium
CGGGTGATGTCCTTTAATATTCGAAACAGTCACGCCAGAGATTGGGAGGCTCGAAAAGGCTTAGTTTATGAAGTGATCAGAGATTATGCCCCCGATGTCCTAGGCCTACAGGAAGCCAATTCGTTTCATTTGAAAGAACTAAGCAATGAATTCCCTGAGTACAGACAAGTGGGAGAAGGATCGGTGGGCGGTTCGAAAGGACAGCATTCTGCCATTCTTTTTTTAGAGGAACGATTTAAGCTAATTGATTCTGGAAGTTTTTGGCTTTCGAAAACCCCAACCCAACCATCGAAGAGTTGGCGGAGCGCCCATCACCGAATTTGTACTTGGGCAGAGCTTCTTATTAGAGAAACTGACCGAACCCTTTATATTTATAATACTCACATGGATGATGGTTCTAGGGAAGCACGGGAAAACGGGGCCCGTATGATCATGGAGCGCATCCAGGGTGAAGTCCAAACAACCCCATTTGTATTCATGGGAGATTTTAATGCTCCGGAAGATAGTGAAGCCTTGAGAATTATTAAGGGTAATTCTGAAGCTGATCAAAAACTTGGGATTGAAATGGTGGACTCATTTCGAGCTCTTTATCCGGATCGAGAAAATGTGGGTACTTATAATGGGTTTACCGGTCAGTCAGATGGACCCAAAATCGATTACATTATGGTAAGACCCAGTATGAAAGTAATCGAAGCATCCATTTTGCAAACCAACCGAGAGGGCAGGTACCCGTCCGATCATTTTCCGGTAACTGCTTTGATCCGCATACAATGATCCTAATCGATTTATCACCCTGTGAAGGTTTTGATACTGGCCAACGATTTGGTCCACAATATGGCTCGACCTCTTCGACCAACTGAAAAACCTCCACCTTTTAGCTTTCGCCACTGATACAACTAGTTCTACATAGTGAATTCCATGAAGTCAGACCTCAGCTTACTACTCTGGTAGTAAATTCTATCATGAGGAAAACCTCTTTTTACATTTGAGTGTAAACTTGCTCCTATTAGCTTACTTGTGGCATGAGTCCCATAAAATTATTCTTTTCCTCCTCCTAATTTTTACATCTTCGATCTGCTCTTTTTCACTTAAGGGAGCAAAGGGTATGGAGGAAGCTCTTTTTACCTGGACGGATTCACCGTCGACCACGCTGAATGTAATTTGGTTGGTAAAAGAGAAAGATCCGACTCTCTTTCTTTGGGGCAAAACGGATGATCAATCTCCAAGTTCTGCGAAAGTGGCAAGACATTCTTTTTACAAGGGTTCTAAACTCGAGGTTTGTCAGGTCCAGCTTACAGGTCTGTGTCCAAATAAAGGTTATCGGGTATTTTTGGGCGACAAGGAATTTCGTGCCCGAACCCTACCAGTAAAACGATCAGATCGCATCAGTTTCGTGACCGGTGGGGTTATGATGCATTCTCCAAAATTCCATGAGGGTGGGGTGAAAGCGATGGCATCCCGTTCTCCGAGCTTCGCATTACTTGGAGGCGATTTGGCTTATGCAAATAGAAGGTCGTGGGAGCGGTGGCTAGACTGGATTGAGGTGTACGCAGAACATGCGGTGTGCGAGGACGGATATTCCATTCCTTTTGTAGTGGCGATTGGAAACCATGAGGTGAATGGCGGGTATGGAAAAACTCCCAAAGAAGCCCCAATGTTTTACAACTTTTTTCCATTTCCTCAAAAATTTGAAATCCTATTATGCGATTGATTTGTACGAAGATTTGTCCGTGGTGATACTAGACTCCTCCCATACCTATTCCATTGAAAGTCAGGTTGAATTTTTAAAAGCCTGCCTGTTTTCTCGTAAGGATCGAACTCACTTATTTGCCCTGTACCATTTCCCTGCTTACGGAATTATGAAGGGTGGTTTGAATAGTCCGATAAGTAAAAGTATGAGAAAGCATTGGGTTCGTTTGTTTGACCAATACGGCCTGGATGCGGCTTTTGAGAATGATCATAATGTTTACAAGCGTTCGAAACTTTTGAAAGGAGATAAAATAAATCGAGATGGTACACTTTATATCGGCGATGGTGCTTGGGGCGTGTCGACCCGGAAGCCGGGAGAAAAAGAGTATTGGTATGTGGAAAAATTCGAACCAACCCGCCATGTCATTGAAGTTGAAATCAAAAACAATCTACGCATTTACCGTGCGATCAATCATGATAAAAAAGTTTTTGACGATTTTGTTGACGACCGGGCAAGCCGATAACAACACAGCTCAGGTTTGGGGGCCTAGTGGAAGGATAAAATTAATCATCCCCATCAAGCATATCACAAAAATCTTTAGTTAATTTCAGATCGCTTTCAACTGCTTCCTCAATTTTTTCTAGGTGAGCTGGGCTTATGTGTAACCGGGTCAAAAAAGCTTCAGATGGTTGTTCTGGCAATTGAGAGCCACTGAAGCCAAACTCTTTCTTGTTCACTAACCAATTAGCCAAAAAAACAGTGTCTATAATATCGTGAATTTCTTGAGAAATATGTCCCGTTCTTTCGGCACGATTGGATTCATGGTGCCAACGAACCACATATTCAACATCTTTAGATAACCCCCAGTTTTGACAGATATAATACCCAAGAATATCATGCCTTGGTGAATGATTCATTATTTCTGCTTTGACTAAGCTTATCTTATTATCAAGAGCAGTTTGGATATCATTGATCAATTCCTGAGTTTCTTCATTTTCGTCCAGTTTGTAACGGGCAACTTTACCAATGTCATGGAGCAGACCACAGGTATAGGCAGACTCATGCCATGATCTACCCAAGTATTTGGCTAAGCAGCGTGAAGCGGTAGCCACGCCGAGGCTGTGCTTCCATAAACTCTTAAGAGAAAATTTCTGCTCAGCCGATGGGGAGGCGAACATTTTGAATACAGAAGTTGTAAGTACAACATTTCGAATCTTCTCAAAACCAAGAGTACCAATCGCTTCACTTGCATCTCCAACCCGATCCCGGTTACCCCGATAATAGGTTGTGTTGGCGATGCGCAAAATTTTAGAAGTCATACTTTGGTCTTTGATAAGCACATCTTCCACGGTAAAAGTAGATTCGTCTGGGTTGTGCAAAACATTGGTCAGTTCATGCACGATCGTTGGTAAGGTGGGAAGGTTTCTGTGTATTTGGCTAATCAGAAATCCGTAGTCAGGTGAATTTGCTTTCATAATAATTCCTACACTATTTTTCTGTAATAAATAAAATATTTTAGCAACTTTTACTTTATGTAGGTTCAGGTTGTATGGGTGATTTATTTACGATAAGTTCAACTTTTTCTGACTTCCTCCCCTTCATCATAAAATGAAAGATTGTCGATATTTTAAATCTTATTCAAACTAGGAATATGAAATTTTATATACATTGGATCAGTTCTTTTTGTTTTTTGTGGTCTAGTTTGATTCATGCCCAAACCCCAACGGTTCAAACCTTGGCGCCTGTTTTTGAGAAAGATACCAAGTGTTTAAACCCCAAGTATCTTCTTTTTGACTTGAAGAGTCCAAAAAAGCAAAAGCCGGCTTTACTTATTTACCTACATGGTGCCGGAGGGGTGGGGAATGATGTACTCAGGTTGCATGGGCAGGCTAGGGCATTAATCGAGGGAATAAGGAAGTTTGAAAAAGGCCCGTGTAACCTCGTGGTGCCTCAATGTTTACGCACTCGAAAAAGCGGGGGGCGTGGAACTTGGGAAGCCACAGATCTAGACCTATTACTGAAAGATCTCCACGTCCGTCTTAGCTTCGACTCTAATCGAATTTACCTGACGGGAAACAGTATGGGCGGATATGGTTCATGGACTTGGGGAGGGAAAAGCCCGCAGCACTTTGCCGCGATTGCCCCCCTTGTCGGAGGGACGGGTCCAGATGGGCCAAAAGATGTGACGCCTTATTTAGGTAAGTGGGCGGCTAACCTTGCCAAAGTCCCAGTTTATGCTTTCGTTGGTGCACAGGATCGTGTTGTCCCAGCAGAGCGCTCGCAAACCATGGTGAAAGCGATCCGGAAGGCCGGGGGAAGGAAGGCAAAAATAAAAGTCTATCCAAACCAAGGACACAACATCCGTAATTTAGTTTATTCGAGTAAGGAATTTTACGAATGGATGTTTTCTCTTAAAAGGAAGTAGTTTTATTACTTCGAAAGAGGCATTGAGTCTGGATTGGAACATCGGGACTGCATCTGTTGACGATCCTATGTATGTTACTTCAATAAGTGAAATAACCGCTTAACTTAAGGGTGGCTTATCATCACACCATCCGAATTGGCCCATAAAACTCACAAACTTAAGCACCCCTTCCGATCTGTACTAAAAGATCAAACGAAAACTTTTACCCTTGGGTCCTGGAAATAGCAGGGTGCTGCACCTTAGTTTCGAAATCTTTATTAGCTCCCGACATCACCTTGACAGCCTGTATCCCATTTACAATCTTGTCTTAGAATACATCATTTCAGATTTATAGTACTATGAAAACTTTCATCCTTTTTAGATCCCTACTGGCAGTTTGCCTACTATCTTCACCAGCGATAGCTAATGACCAGCGTCCAGCTAAACCAAACATGGTTCTGATGTTCGTCGATGACCTTGGCTGGCAAGATGTCAAATGCTACGACATCGATAAGCCCAGCCCGATGGAAACTCCGAACCTTGACGCTCTTGCACAACGCGGCGTTCAGTTCTGGAACGGTTACTCTCCCGCACCTACATGCGCTCCTTCGCGCTGTGCTTTACTGAGTGGAGTTCACCCTGCGAGAGCACAGAAAACCCATGTTGTCGGTGGCAGTCCACCGCATCCGCACCACGATACTGGCAGTACGCTAATTTCTCCTTGGTACAGCGGACGCATGCCTGAGACCACCTTCAATCTGGCTAGGGCGATGAAGGCGGAGGGCTATACTACAGGCCACACCGGCAAATGGCATATCGCTGTGGATCATCATGCATTTCCTCAGCCCATGGATATCGGCTTCGACTTTACCACTCATCAAAAGGGTTACAATACCCGTGGAGTTCAAAGTGGCATGCCCAACCGCCTTGAAGGTTTTGCCACTAACGCTAAAAATGACCCTTACCGCCTCGACAAAAACGGCTACCCTACAGATATCGTCACCACAGAGGCCATTAATTTTCTTGAGACAAATAAAGACCAGCCCGTATTCCTCTACTATGCTACCTGGCTTGTCCACACACCCGTGCAATGCCGCAGTAAAAAGCTCCTGAAGAAATACTGCAAAAAACTCGGAGTAGACATGCCTACCAAACCTGGAAAATGGCATCTCGAAGGGCAAAATAATCCCTACTATTGCGGGATGGTAGAGACCCTTGATTACTATGTTGGGAAAATTATCTCCTACCTGGAGGAAACGGACGACCCCCGCTGGCCTGGTCACAAGCTTATAGAAAACACCTATCTTGTCTTTACTTCCGATAATGGTGGTATGGAGGGTGGCGGCGGCCATGAGGTTATTACTGACAACTACCCATTGGACAAAGGTAAGATAAACGCCAAGGAAGGTGGCACCCGTGTTCCCTTCCTTATCGCAGGACCTGGCATCGCCAAGGGCGTTCAATCTGATGTGATTATCAATAGCCTTGATCTTTACCCTACAATTCTCTCATGGGTGGGAGCAAAGCCCAAAGATGGTGTAATTCTCGATGGTTCAGATCTCTCCACTTTACTTAGGACGGATGCAACCAAAACTGACTTAGTTAAGGGGCACGATGGCAACACACGAGACTCTATGATTTGGCATTTTCCACATGGGCCTATGCAAAGCACTATCCGCATAGGAGGCTATAAACTCATTCGTAACTATAACCATCTCTTTCATCCGTCCGTGCCCCAGTATGAGCTGTACGAATTGTATGGGGAAGACGGTAAGCGGATCGATATCGAGGAAGCGAAAAACCTTGCTATTCAAGACCCGGAGCGTACACAAGAAATGGATCAGCGTCTGAACGAGATCCTCACAGGGATGGATGCTAGCTTACCGTACTACAACCGACATGGTCGTCATGTGTCTGCGGAGTTTAAAAAATGTGCTCCGGTTATAGTTACGCACAAACAGTCTGGGAACACTGTGACCTTGAAATACCAAGAAAATGGAACCAAAGTTAAGAAAGCCTACATTATCTACACCACCAAGGATAAAAAGATAAGTGAGGAATGGTTCCGTGCAAACGCCACGATCAACTCGAACAAAAGCATCACCGCCAAGATACCTAAGGGCACCACGCACTATTATCTCAATATTATAGACACTAACCAAATTCTTGTCAGCTATCCAGAGTGCCCAGATGGACGCTCGCACAGTAAAGCTACAAACAGTGTTGCAGGTAAGGAAAAACACCATGTATCTTTCATCCACTACGCCTTGCCAACTGAGTAATTTACAAAGTAATAACCTTTTTTAACTACCCAGTTTCCTACCGCTCCATTATTGCGCGCAAGAGGAAATGTAAAAACTTGCTTGATGCCGTCTGCCTGCCTGCTTCCCATGTCGTCCACGGCTCGATCCCCATGGAGTCGGTCTTCATGGGGCTCAGTAAGAGCGGGGCCCACTGCAGCAGCTCAGGCGATAGATGAAGGAGTCAGCTTTCAGGATGTAGATTACGATAAGTTAAGAGGGCAACTTTTGAAAGACGGACAGAAATTGTGATCTAATCCTCTTTACTTTTACACAGTCCGTAAGCCATGGATTCTTTAAAGTTGATTCAAGGATGGAACGAACCCATCAAACTGATTTCAGCCAAAGAATATTCCTTGGAGTAAAGTGCTAGTATTTCACTCGCTGGGTCAAAATCGGCCTGTTGACTGCCTAGTCACAAGTTTTCCCTGTACGCGCACCACCCGGGCTGCCATCTCTGGGTTTTTGATTCTCGAAATCATGATTTCCACGGCAGCTGTGCCAATATCCAGGCAGGGTTGCCGGTAGGTAGTAAGCGGGGTTTTGATCAGGCTTGCATATTTGACATCATCGAAAGCCGCGATTTTTATATCTTCGGGAATACGCACCCCACTCCTGTCCAGCTCCACTAATAAGGGCGCAGCCATTGCGTCGTTCGAGCAGATCAATCCATCGAACCGACTTAAGTCTG
>JAQWWZ010000012.1 GCA_029254745.1 Opitutales bacterium
TAAATTCAGGGCCTGAATGAATAATCATTGTCTGTATATAAAGCGCAAGGCTTTATTTAGAAATTTGCTTGAGATAAACCTTGGGAGCAAAGGAGCTATTTTCGACTGAAACCTGCCACCTCCGTAATATAGACCTGAATCACCCTTTGATATCGCATCAAATATTTGGTTGGCAGCTTTTTCAGGAGAAGGAGCATGATTAAGTTGCTTTTCAATTTGATACCATGCTCGTTTCATTGGGTCCGACCATTTCTCTTGGATTGGTTTTGCCGAGACTTTGTTGAAATCTGTTTTTACATCACCCATACGAAAATCAATAAAAGTAGGATATGCTTTATATTCCAAGATCATGGATTGCGTAAAGGACGACAGTGCTGTCTTCCCTGCATTATACAATGGCATGTAAGGCAACGGGTAAAGTGTAGCAAGAGAGGTTAAATTAAGAATAACTCCAGATTGTCTTTCCGCCATTAGTGGAGCTAGTTTACGGCAGAACAGTACAGGAACAGAAAAGAGTAAATTAATTTGTTTACTAATTTCTTCCATTGGAAAATTTGCCCAGTCGAAAAAGGCCCCGGAACCTGCATTATTAATTAAAAGATCCGGAACGCCGTGCTCATCTAGAAAATGATTGATAAACTTTTCAGAGGCAGCTTGGGAAGAAAGATCACATTCATGAGGGAAGACATTTCCAGCTAAGGGTTTTATTGGCACAGTTCGCGAAACGGTATGGACTTCAGCAGATTGCTTTTCAAAAAGATTCACAAGAGATAATCCCATGCCCCTAGACCCACCGGTGATTAAAACTTTTCGAATTTTCATAAAGTAGATAGTGTAAACAAGTTTTTGTTGGCGGAGAAGCAAAAGATTCCAATGATATGAAGTAATTGAAAACTAATAGAATTATTTTACTTACCCATGAATATCCACCTGAAAAAGGAGGAGCAGGAACATACTGTAAGGAAATCGCAGAAAGTGCTCACCAACAAAAAATTAATATTGAAGTTTGGGCACCTTGCGGATCTGAAAATAATTCAACTTTCCATGTCAAAGAAATGGAATGGAAAGGTTCACAAAGTTGGTTAAGCTCGATATTGTTGATTTTAAATCTCAGGTCATTTCTTTTCAAAAAAACAGAGGCTTTAACCGTACATATCGCCGAACCTGGAGCTTGTCGGGCATTCATAAGACTTGGATGGTTGTTGCCTAATAACATACAGAAAATAGTTACCTTACATGGTTCAGAACTGATTAGCTTCACTCGAAATCCACTGGAAAGAATTTTATTCCGTAAGCTATTGATCTCCAGCACTAAGATTCATGTGCTATCAAAGTATAATCAAGATCAATGCATCAAATTTTGCAAACAAAGTATAGATAAAATCAGATTGATCCCAGGAGCACCATCAAGCATGGTTCTCAATAACCAATCTCGTCAAATAATATGTCCAGACACCAAAATTCTACAGATTCTTTGCGTAGGGCGAATTCATCCAAGAAAAGGACAATTGCAACTGCTTCAAGCATTGCAGTTAATACCACGAGAATTACAAAACAACATTCGAGTAGTTTTTGCGGGTCCAATAAACAAGACATCCTACCAGAAAAAGTTGAAAGGAGTTGCTTTAAGTACGAGAGCAGAAATTATATTTACCGGTGAAATTTCTGATAAAGATTTAAGGGGATTATACCAAAAATCTACTATTTTTGCCCTTACTCCAATCCTTACCAAAAAAAGTGTAGAAGGATTTGGGTTTGTGTACCTTGAAGCATCTGCATTTGGGCTCCCAATTATTGCAACTAAGGTTGGAGGGGTTGAGGATGCAGTACGGCATGGAGAGACTGGTCTTTTATCAAATCCAAGTGACGCGGAGAAATTAAAAAATAATATTGTAACTTTAATTGAAAACCCAAGCCTACGGAAAAAATTCGGTACCCATGGGATTACTTGGGCAAAACGGCACACGTGGAAAACCGTTGCACACAAACTATACCGAGTAAATTAAAGCACATCGGCAAAAGCTGGTCTCAGCCGATTAAAAAACCAAGAACCTCCAAGAAGACAGACCAAACCGAAAACCCAACAGTATCCAATTGAAGACCAGTTGGGTACCCCACCCCATAAAACAACCTGCCTCAAAGAATCAATAATTTGAAGCAAGGGGTTCCACCGTAAAAAAGTCCAAATAGCAGGAGCAGTTGCCTCCGCTTTTGCCGCGGAGTAAAATACCCCGCTTGAATAAAGTAAAGCGAGACCTAGAAAAGATCCCAATTGATTAATATCCCTTATAAAAACTCCCAGGGCGGAAAAAAAAAATGCCAGACCTAAAGCCATTAAAAAAGCAGGACCTATGATGAGTATGGCATATAATGAAGAAAAAGTAAGACCAGGGCCAAACATAGCAATTCCAGCAAAGCACAACCCTAGTCCAATGACTAAATCATAAGCCAGTGCCCCAACAGTGGCAGCCGGTAAGATTTCCAAAGGGAAAACAACTTTTTTCACAAAATTTGGCTGGGACACAATAATTCCCGGAGCCGTGCCAATAATTCCTGATATCAAACTTAAAAGACTTAGGCCAAGAAAAACGCCGAGGGCATAATCGAGTGTAGATTCATCAGCTGAATCGGTAAAACGACCGCCAAAAACAACACCGAATGCAAAAACATAAAGTCCCAACATCAGCAAGGGATTGGCAAGAAGCCAAAAGGCACCTAAAATACTACCTCGATGACGAGATTTTATATTTCTTACCAGAAACTGCCAAAGTAATTCTCGTTTGAGAAATAAATTTAATAGGGGATTCATGCTTATTTAAGGGGGTGTTTTATCAAAATCACTTACGAGTGAACATCTTTAAAATTCATTCGAATATAATGCCCAAGATTTCGAACTGTAACTGAACACCTTATGTTGCCTTGAGTTGCTCGATTCCATATCCAAGTATAGCCAATCGTTGGTATTAAAGGAGTAGAAGTAAGGAAATGAGAAAGACGACACCCATATCCAACCTTGTTCTTTTTGCCATAACCAAATGGAACTCGCTGTCCGAGTTGAGGCGTAAAACCAACCGAGTTGAGCATGAAAAATCCAGCCACTTTCAAAAGGGAGAAATATGCCAAACCATTGTAACTGCCTCCAGTCACCACCTTGTAAAATTTTCGCCTCTGGCCAAGCAGGAAGGAACTGCTGAATCCAAGTTGAATGACTTGCTAGTCGGGTGAATACAGTAATATCCCCATACAATGAAAAATTCGTGCCATATGAAACCACTCCATTTATTTTCCACTGGCCATCTAAAAACATCATCGCAGGCCCCCCGCTATCACCTACAGCCGTGCTTACTTCAAGTGCTAAAGGAGATGGGTCACTATCACCCGTTCCTAGATAATCAACGGGCTCGTAGTTCGACCCCAAAAGGTTTGCATCTTTTTGAGGGGAATCGAAGTCTACAGCTAAAAGCCCCCCCCAATACTCTTCTGGTAGTGAGGAAATAATAACTTTTTCCACGACCCGATCTACGATATTTTCTCCTGCCAGTCTTTGAGAATTATTTGAACTGAAAAATCCATCTACCCCATCAACTTGGGTTCCAAATCCGGCAATAACAACACGATCACCTACAGATTCAAGTTGAGAACTTGGAAGTGAAAGCGGGTAAATTCCTTCTATTCCTGATTCCAAAAAGCCTAGACAAAGATCAACCCCGATACGATCGCCATCCCCCATACCTTCATTAAAACCATCTGTTTGCCTAACAGTCCAACCTGGGTGAATCTCAAACTTTGAAATTTTAAAAATCTGAGATTCGTTCGCTTGATCAAAATCCTCAGCAAGAATAAACTGCCAATCACTACCTTGAGGTAAAGGATCAGCCAATGAATTTCTGACAACATGGGCAGCGGTTACAAAAATATTCGGAGCAATAAGTGTAGCGGTCCCGATGATTCCCTTACTCGATTCCAACAAGCCAACGGCACTTAAATCGGGATAATCAACTGAGGGAGAAAAAAAAGTAGCATTTCTTCCAAAATCCTTATGTGACTCCCAGCTTTGGCTATTTAATTTACCAATTCTTCGGGAACAATCTCCTCTAACCAATAAAAAAAAATAAATGACGAGGGAACAATATACCCACTTATTCATCTCTGGATGGCTGAATATCCGGGGGCGGACTTGGCGGTAAGATATTGGGTGGTGGGGGGGGAGGAGGCAAGTTTTCTAATAATATACTACCCTCATCATTACCAGCCGTTGCAGCTTCATTGATCAAATTTCCTGAAGAAACAGAATTCACCTCTTGAACATTTACTGCAGAGGAAGATGTTTGCTGTATATTGCGTTGAGCAGCAGGTTTAGGACTATTTGAAACAGTTTGAGAGGAAGCCAGGGAAGTGGAACTTGCGTTACTTAAAGCCTGACTCGGGTTTGGTAAACCGCGAAAGAATGGACCTGGTGTTGTCCGCCGAGGAACGGCACCGGGATAGGATCGAGAAAAAGGTTGAGCAGAACTTGCACTACTACCTTCTCTTTTTTTGGAAAGCCAATCTGGTAAAGTGGGAGTAGTTTTAGGTCGAGGAGGCATAAACCTTGTGGTCTGCTTGGAAGGACTCTTATTTGTGAGGTTGGCATTCCTAGCTTGCGTGCTTTTGCTAAGTACCCCTCCACTCCCACCCGCTTTTGAATCCATCAAGGATAGAGGAAACGATTGTCCTTCAAAAGATAGGATTAGTTTTTCACTCTGTATATCAAATTCTTCAATTAAATAAGATTCATAACTAGATTCGGAAACAGCTAACCATTCGGCATGCCCAGACTTTTTATTAAAAATACAAAAAAAGGGGTTACCTTTGAGGATAAAATAACCTCGGAATTCTACTTCCTTCTGAGCATCCGAAATTTTAGCTGGAGGAACTGAAACAGATTTGGGGGGTGGGGGTGGTTGCCTAGATGAACCCGGACGTAAGAAAGGATTTGAAGAAACTCCAGCCAGCAAAATTGAAGGTACTATTACAGAGATGCAACTAAAAGCAAAATTTTGCATTAGATATCAAACCTCTTATAATTTCAGAGTTTTTGCAAGATGCAAGGTCAGGACTGAAAAAAAGAAAAAATCCGAAATGCAGCTATGATTGCAAGTACTGAACCAAAAACATTGAGAAAAACATAAATGAAACTCATCGACCACTGTGAAGATTTTAACATATCAAGTATTTCTATTCCAAATGTGGAAAATGTAGTAAACCCACCACAAACTCCTATGATCCAAAAAGCCTTAAACAAATCGGGATCAGAAGAATTCTCCATGAGCTTTACAAAAAGACCAATAAGAAAAGCACCACATACATTCACGAATAAAGTAGTCCATGGAGAGAAGGAACAAAATATGAATGATATTAAACCTCGACAAATAGAACCAAGTGCACCTCCCAGACCAATGAGAAGGAAACCAGTAAGACCCATTTAAAATAATTTACGAAGACTGCTTATGAATCAGATTCTTCGGCAATCTCATCAGCTTCTGAGAAATCTTCCTCATTTGCATCATCGTTCTCTTCGACTTCAGCTTCTTCTACTGAATTGTATCGAAGAACTCTTTGGTTTTGAGGAATTGGAGAAAGATTTACTATGATAAACCGCCCGCTCAACTTTGGCTGATCATCGGCTTTGCCAACCCCTTCAAGGTCTTTAATCGCTTGCTTTACCAAGGTCATACCTAAATTTATATGCTCCATTTCACGACCACGAAACATTAAAGTAATTTTTAATTTGTTACCCTGATGTAAAAACTTTTCTGACCGTCGTATTTTTGTAACATAATCATGTTCCTCAATGCGAGGTCTGAATTTAGCTTCTTTTACACGTTTTGCAGTCTTTTCCTTATTTCTCTTATTTTTGCTGAGTTCGTATTTATACTTCCCGAACTCCAAAATTCGACAAACAGGTGGATTTGCAGAGGAAGCAACTTCTACTAAATCAAGGCCATGAGACTTCGCAATTTTCACTGCATCTTCAGGTGCCATGACGCCTAGCATCTCACCATCATGACCAATGACCCTTACTTCTCGAGCACGGATCTTATCATTTTTTCTAATGAAGTTACGGTTATTGTGCCGTCTTTTATTTCCACTTGGTTTTTTTACCATGTGGTTAGTTTTGTAGTCTGTTGTGTATCAAATGCCTCAAATATTAAACACTTAAATTTATTAAATATGCCTTTCTTGCAAGCCTTAATTTCGGCCCATCCTCTTTCATTAAAGATTAAAACTCTCACCACAACTGCAGCTAGCTTTTGCGTTCGGGTTAGAAAACTTAAATCCACCTGCAACTAATTTGTTCGAGTAATCTAAGGTTGTACCTCGAAGATATAGCGTAGTTTTAGAATCGACCAAAACCTTAGCTTCTTCGGATATAACCAAAATATCACCCTTTTTACCAAGCTCTACAAACTTCATATTGTATGACAGTCCATTGCAACCTCCACCCGTTATACGTATCCTCAAGTATTCACCTTTGTTTTCCCGAGTCTTTAGCTCGTTAATCTTAATTGACGCATCCTTTGTGACCCGGACCAATTTCTCATTTCCAATCCGATACTCAACCTGATCTGTTTGTACTGATGTCATAACTTATATTGGGGGCAAAGGATCTTCATTATTAGACTGTTTCAAACTCTTTGCAAAATTACGACTACCAGCAAGAAAAAATCGGACAAATCCAATCGCAATTTCTGCTTGGGGAGGAGTCTTTGAGGCAAGCAAATCAGTGGCTCTTTGCTTAAGGTTACCACTCCTGCATAAAAATTGAGTGTAGAGATTTTTCAGTTCTGAGACATGATTAAGTGGTACTCCTCTTCTTTTCAAACCGACCAGATTTAGCCCACTTGCTTGATTTCTTCCCGCCAAAGTAATTTGAGGCGGAACATCTGCAGAGACCTGGGCCATACCTCCTATCATTGCACCATTTCCTACTCGTACAAACTGGTGTAAGGCGGCCCCTCCGCCCACAAAAACATCTTTTCCGATCTCTACATGCCCCCCTAATAAAACACCGTTTGCTAAGATTACATTCTCTGCCAGAATACAGTCGTGGGCTATGTGTGAATTACCCATAAGAAAGCAGTCATTACCCACCTCCGTGTACTGATTTTCATTGATCGAACGATGGATCGTAACACCCTCACTAATTCGAACTCCAGCTCCTAAGTTTACATAAGACGGCGTTGAAGGATCAAAGCTTAGATGCTGAGGGTCTCCTCCGATTACTGAAAAATGACCAACCCTGCAACCCTGACCAATGATCGCTCTTTCCTTGATCAACGCATGGGCTTCAATGTTAGAATCTCTCCCAATCTTGGCCCCTTTTTCCACAATTGCATAAGGACCGATCTTGACTCCGAAATCTAGCTCTGCCTTAGGGTCTACAATTGCGGTTGAATGAATTTCTGCAGCCATCACTTCTCGTTAAACATATCAAGCTGTGGCTCTTTGACGAGGTCATATGCTTTCAAAAGCTTGAGGGTGTGAAAAATTTCTTGATTTACAAATGTTTCAGCTGGAGAACTCTTACGAAGTAAATTTTCAAAAATGGACCGAAGGGTTAAAACTCCATCTACCCCTGCATCTTGCAGGTGATCTATGAGCAATTTTGCTTTCTGCTCGTTACGGGGGAAGTGGGGAATGACGAGTAAGCATAAAAATTCTCCCATACCACTTTCAGCAAGCAAAGGACTTGGTTTAAAACCTATTTTTAGTTTTTCCAGTAAATCTTCTGATTTAAAAAATTTTGCAAGCCGGACATCACTTGTCATGCAATCATTAGTAAAAGAAGAATTGCTCCAACCTAAAAGAGAAACCAGGGCTGACCTTATATTTACCAAATCCCCAGTAAACATGCGAAAGCCTAGATCTTGCTCATTTTCTGATCTTTTGGGATTGAATATCGCAAGAGTTGGCAAAGGTGATACTTTTTTCTTTCTCGACTCTACGTGAGGCTCTCCAGCCCGCCTCACCAAAAAACCGTTACTCTCGAAATAGGTCTCTACCAAGTCGATCTCAACACTCATCAAACAGTTACTCAAGAAGCACCAACGCTCTTCCAAACTTCTTCCACTTGGGTAAGGTGAACTCCTTCCTGCACAAAGGCCTGGCCAATGGATTCCATAAGGACAAAGCGCAGTTTACCTTGAAATACTTTTTTGTCTAATTGCATACTTTTGGTCAAAGACAAGGCAGGCAGTGGGTTCTTGAGTTGTACGGGCAAATCGTAAGAAGCGAGTGCGGAAAGAAGTTTCTCCTCTTTATCCTGCATACACAAACCAAGTGCCCTCGAAAGCCTAAAGGCGCAGACAAGACCAATACTGACTGCTTCCCCATGCAAATAATCACCATACCCGGCAACCGATTCAATTGCATGGGCAAATGTATGACCAAGGTTTAGCAAGGCTCGCCCTCCCCTTCCGCATGCTGTTTCCCGTTCGTCATCTTCTACAACTTTAGCCTTTTCCGAACAGCAAGTTTGAATTAATTCCTGTAGTTCAGGAATCGCAGCATCATATGGGGCGACGCGGTCTGTGATGCTTTGAAAAAGAGCAGGATTGCCAATCATGCCGTATTTGATTACTTCGGCCATACCCGCAGAGAATTCCCGCTTGGGCAGGGTAGACAAAACATCCATATCAATAAAAACCTTGGCAGGCTGGTGAAAGGAACCCACGAGATTCTTACCCGCCTTCAGATTTATTCCAGTCTTCCCCCCCACCGAACTGTCGACCATTGAAAGAAGGGTGGTTGGGACTTGATACAAGGAAACACCACGAAGAAAAGTTGCCGCAGCAAACCCAACTATGTCTCCCGTAACGCCCCCTCCTACCGCAAATACCGCACTCGATCGATCAACTCGTTGAGTGGCTAGAAAATCCCAAATCTGTATCAGGTGATCCGAAGACTTTGTTTTCTCACCGGATGGTAAAATTAAATGATCGGTTGATTGAAAAAATTTATCCAAAAAAGAGGGGTTCGAAGAACGTAATCCCTGGTCAGTGATGGCGACCACTTTTTCACCACGATTTAACAAATCTAATTTATACTCAAGGATACTTGACTCCAACCCTCTACCGATTTCAATGGAATAGGATCGATCGCTCAATCCTACTTTTATCTGACTGCTTTTGCTAAGATTCATCTCATGTAAGGGCTTCCTCCGACTACTCCGCTCCCAGCTTTTGTTGAAGCGGAAGAATCGAGTCCAAATAATAATCAATTGAAAATGGCTGCAAATCATCGGCAGACTCTCCTAACCCCAGAAAATAAATAGGAAGCTTTAATTCTCGGTAAATAGAAACCAAAACTCCCCCCTTTGATGTACCATCCAACTTCGTCACCACAAGGCCAGTTAACCCAAATTTTTGGTGAAAGACTTTCGCCTGCTCCAGCCCATTTGTTCCAGTGGAACCATCCACCACTAACCAAGAATGATGCGGTGCTTTTTCATCTCTTTTGCCAAGAACTCTTTTCATTTTAAAAAGCTCGTCCATCAGGTTATTTTTTACATGGAGCCTGCCTGCCGTATCAATAATAACAAGATTACAGGATCGGGCATCAGCAGCAGAAAAAGCATCATAAGCAACGGCAGCAGAATCCGCTCCGTGATGTCCAAATACACATTCTAAGTCTAATCGATCTGCCCAAGCTTTTAATTGCTCGGTTGCAGCAGCACGAAAAGTGTCACAGGCACCCAGTAAAACCTTTTTCCCCTGCCCCTGTAAAAGATAACCGAGCTTGGCACAGGTGGTTGTCTTACCTGAGCCGTTTACTCCAATCATGCATAATACTTGGAGCCTTTCTTCCGAATCCAACGAAAAAGGCTTTTCTGCTCCATGCAATGTATGCTGTAGAACCTCCCGGGCTACATGCAGGGCATCTTGCCCCTTAAAATCTTTATTATTTTTGTAGGCATCTTTGATACCAAGAATAATGTCCTCTGTGGTTTCCACCCCAAAATCAGCCGCATAGAGAGCTTCCTCAATGGATGCCATGTCTTCGGCATCCAGATTCCCTCGACCGAGAACTTTTGAAAATGTTCCCTGTAGGCTGGTTGCTCCTTTCTGGAACCCTTTTTTAAATTTAGAAAATATACCCATTTTAGATGGTAATCAAAAGCGAAGATCTCATCGTTAAATCTTCTTTGGCTGAATTAATAATGTAAAACAAGAATACTGAAGCAGTTGCTCGGTGCAACAGTCCTTTACAGTAAACAACTGGACCGTCATAATCAGGGTACGATCACTGAGCTCCCAGGTGTCAGTAATAAACCCACCCATATCATCGAGTGGAACTTTGTCCATCGTGGGGAAAACGGTATGCTTTCGCCCCTTCCCGTATAGACTGATTAATTTTTTCCTTACCATCTCCCATTGCGGCCGGACAACATCCTCATAAAAAAAATCCTGCCATCCACGTTGGCCTTCCACTAAGCAGAGTTTTAGCTGATCATTGACAATCTTACAGACCAACTCATAACGCATTCCATCCCATTTGATTGTGCATCGTACTAATCCTTTATCCCTTTCCTCGTAAATTTGAATAAAACCACCCGCTCTGAGTTTGTGAAGAACCACCTCACGAGAATCCCCAAGTTTTAAGTCTGCGTAGATAAAAGGCTCCCCCTCCGAACTCAGATCTGGGGACTCTGCTTGCAACGAAGCGGTTGCCCCCATGACCAAGGCAAAGAATGTTAACATTGCGACACACACCTTCATTATACTGAATCTAAAAATCCTTCACAAAGCATAGAATATGCGCTCTAAAGATAAAAGGGCATAACAGCTGACCAAAATCGGGTCTTTCTCCCACCACCTACCGTTTTCATTCATCCAGAACCCTTCACTCCTTTGTTGATTGATTAATTCCAGTCCTAATTCTTTTCGCCAATCTCGAAGGTTTCCAAATTTGTCTTCTATTTCTTTGGCTTGAGTCAGGGAAAGCGCTTTCGCCATAGTATGGTAGTAGTAATAAAGTCCCTGCGGCCCCATACCTGGATTTTCCTGGATCGTGAAATTATCAGACAACCAAGTCTTCACCGCTAGCACCCGTTGATCGTCCGGCTGCATCTCAGCGTAAATAAAACTTAATAAGCCCGCATAACTCATACTTCCATATGACCTAAGTGCAACCTCTTCACCCGATTTTTTTCTTTCTCCAGCCATGCTTTTTCCAGGGAAATATACAAATCCTCCTCGGTCATCTTCATGATTGCTTACCCATGACTGTTTGTTGGAGGAGGATAAGTTCTGGCATTTTGAAACAAATGAAATGGCCGCATCCCAATCAAGGTCGAGTTCACCTTCTACTTTCGCATTCAAAGTATTTTTAGCGTAATACAATGCCTCCATTGCAAGGTGAGTATTTGAGAGGTCAGAATGTGCCCAAGTAGATCCGTAGCCAATACCTCCGTCAAAAGTGTTATCTGCAGTCCCTTTTAAATCGAAATCTGATTGCTGGTTGATTAAAAAATTCCGAGCATTCTTGACCGTATTATCATAGGTTTTTTCATTAGCCTGCAATAATGCCATCATACAAATCGAAGTATTGTAAGAAGCCAAGCCCTTCGAATAAATGCCTCCATCCGATTGAACTTTTGACATTAAAAAATCAAAGCCGATTTTGATTTTTTTACTGCTCTTCTTTTTTTTCTCATAGTCAGGTGCACCTAAATTGCATCGCAAAGCAAGGCCAGTAAGTGCGGGATAATCAGAGTTACCCCAATGACCACTCGTCACATTTTGCTCCGAGTTTAACCAACTCAGTCCCTTTTCTATTGCCCGCTGAATTTCTAGCTTAATCGACACATTCTCGATATTTTTTCCATGAACAAGAAAGGGAAACAAACTGAAACAGAGCACAACAGCGCATTTATAATTTATCATTTTAGTAATTCTAAGGTCTATTTTGCGGTAATTGCAAGACACAGGTTACTTCTTGATCAAGCGGCGGCATGGTCAACTTATTAGCAACCCAAAGATCATCGTTATCACTATTACTTTCAATGCTGTTGAGAATCGCATCTGGATCTAAATAAACTCCTAGAATTGAACCTGTATGCTCAGCCATAAAAATTGTTTCGATAATCCTAGAACCTGTAAAAAGGTACAAAGGTTTGGCCGGGGTGTTTTTTTTGGCGTTGTGATTGTAATACAGCTCTCGGAGGTTTCGTTGCTTTATCGTTTGATTCGACTCCCAGGTAACATCGACATCCACGCACCGTGATGAGTAGCTTTGCGAATCATTGCTCTCGGAAAGGAAATAGTCACCCTCCGCTTTGGCTTTCAGAAGTAGTAATGAAGCGTGTATTATTTCGGGTCTTATTTTTGTTGTAAATAGAGATTCATGAATTTTACCATTTTCATGGACAATACCATATTCAATTAACCCGCTTCTTTGGTTGGATGTCATCTTAAACTTGATAAGAAGATTTTGTTTATCGATGGTTACACCATCAAATTCATAGCATCCGTTTTCAAGTTTCTTAATTTTGGGCCAATCCGTATTTGCAGACAAGCAGCAGGCGGACATGCTAAGCAAAATGAGAATGATTTTCAAAATTTTATACAAGGGTGTCGTTTTATGCCCAAAGTGATTGTTATCCATAGTAAAAATAATTTTTACAATGAATTGCTCGACTTGACCAATGCAATATTTGTTTTGTAGAGTATCAAAAATTCGAATTGTATATAAAACTATGGATGAAGCTGAACTACCACCCGAACAAATTATAGATCAAGCGGATATTCCGCCCGACATGTCCATCGCTCCACCAGTAGAAGGTGCATTTGGTCAATACATGCGAGAGTACAGACTATTAAACAGTTTACTGTTTTCTCTGTTTATTTTGGTAGGTGCGTTTGCAGCACTTTGGAACATTGTTGTATATGTCGCAGCGGCAGGTGAAGGCAGTTCTGATTTTTCTGATGCTGGGACAGCTCCAGCTGAACAACAGCAAGAAAAACAAAAAGTTGTTAAGCTAATGCAAAGGCAGCAAAAATCACAACCGAGCACTCAGCAACAATTTCGTACTACCGCAGTCTCCGATATTTCCCTTCCTGATCTGAATGAACTGGATGTAAAAGATCTAGCACCTGTCGTGGAAGCTGCCGCCCCAACGATGGCTCAAGTTGGAATGAATAATGATCAAATGAAAAAGGCCATGGCAGGAATTGGTCTATCATTACCCAAAACGATGCAACAGCGCTGCGATCCTAAAAAAAGGATGGCGCGATTGAGATCAGGAGGAGGAAAAGAGATCACAGAAAATGCAATTATTAAAGGTCTGACCTGGCTTAAAAATACGCAGGATAGTGACGGAGGCTGGGGAGATAAAGATAAAACACCTGAAGGTGCCAAGCCCAGGTATGGTAAAGATTCGCATAAGCAATCGATGACCGGCATGGCCTTGCTTGCTTATTTAGGGCATTGCGAGCTTCAGGATTCCCCTCAATTCGGCCCGACTGTACAAAAAGCGATCGACTTCCTTACAAGTTTCTCTCCCGACAAAATGACGGGGAGTAATAATTCGGGGGCTTATGCACATGGTATCCGTACATATGCGTTGTGCGAAGCGTACACCATGACTAAAATCCCAAAGCTGAAAGAATATGCAAAACGAGCCGCCCTTTTTACTATTAAAGGTCAAAACGAAAACGGAGGTTGGGCGTATGGCTTTGGTAAAGGACCGGTTGCACACACTGACCTCTCTGTTACCGGATGGTGCATACAAGGTTTAAAAGCTGCGGCACTAACAGGTATTCCAATCGAGGGCCTGGATGAATCGATGGATAAAGCGATCGCTTATGTAAAAAAATGCCAAGACAGTGCGGGAAGATTCTCATACAAAATGACCGGTCATGGGGGTCAATCAGGACAGGGCTCTTTGACGGGTACGGGAGTTCTTTCCTTGCAAATTTGGAAAAATGCAAAATCGGCTGAAGCCAAAAAAGGACTCGCATGGATCCAAACAAATGTGAGTGAGAGTAAGGCTCAAAAAGATTGGAGTAAAATTAATGTGTATGGTTGGTACTATCATGCACAAGCCTGCTTCCAAGCAACCGGTGCCGGTGGTGCCAATTTTTGGCGTGCATGGAATAAAGACTTCCAGCAAATCGTGACTAAAGCACAATCCGAAGACGGGCACTGGCCCCATGGTTATCATTTCCATGGCGATACTGACCTTTATCGAACGACCATGACTATTCTGATGCTTGAAGTTTATTATCGATACATGCCATCCAACAAAGTTTAATTCTACCTTCCCTAATCTAAAACACCCAAAACCAGTAATGAAATTCATCTCTCTTTTTGTACTCTTCTTATTCACCTCATCATTCTTTGTCCACGCAAGTGAAATTGTGGTTAATGGAAATGACACCATGCAATTTGATGTAAAAACATTCGAGGTAAAAGCCGGAGAACCTGTGACCCTTACACTCAAAAACACTGGCAAACTTCCAAAAATTGCTATGGGTCACAACCTCGTTGTCCTGAAGAAAGGAATAAGTGCCATCGCTTTTGGGCAAAAAGCATTGGGTGCCGGCGCAAATGCAACCAATCCCCTCCCCGACTCAATAAAAGACGATGTGGTAGCAAATACCAAATTATTGGGACCGGGCGAATCCGATACGATCAAATTCACAGCCCCTAAAGAAACTGGCTCCTATGAGTTCGTTTGTACATTTCCGGGTCATTTTGCTATGATGCGCGGAACCATGACCGTTAAGTAATTTATTACACGAATCATATCTTCAATTGATAATCTCAATTATGACTTCTTGACTTTTACTTCAGGAAGTTAGATTTACACCTGTATGGCAAACATTGATCAGGGGAAATATTTACAAGAAGCTGAAGCGAAGGGATTAGGCTCCCGACTACTTGCTTACTCTAAACTTTCGGGACCGGGGTGGATACAGTCTGCCATAACCTTGGGAGGTGGCTCTCTTGCTTCCAGTTTGTTCCTTGGTGTTTTAGCTGGTTACAGTCTTTTATGGCTACAACCTGTCGCAATCTTACTTGGTATTATAATGCTAAGCTCGGTGAGTCACGTAACCCTTTCCACGGGTCAAAGTCCTTTTACTTCCATAAATAATGAAATCAATCCTGTCCTCGGCTGGGGTTGGGCAATTGCCACGATCATGGCTAATGTGGTTTGGTGCTTACCCCAATTTTCTCTAGGTACGGCAGCCCTTACTCAAAACTTACTACCTTCCCTCAACCATACTTGGGGAAAAGCTTTGGCATGCCTTCTTATTCTCTCTATCGCCCTCATTGTTGTTTGGTCTTATGACCGAGGAAGTAAAGGTGTAAAAGTTTTTGATTGGGTGTTAAAACTCATGGTCGGAATTGTGGTTATCTCATTCTTTGGTGTCGTCTTTAAATTAGGATCAAACGGCGAACTTGATTGGGGTAGTATTCTTAGTGGATTTATCCCAAACCTTTCCTTACTCAATGAACCTGCCGAAGTTTACCAACCATTTTTGCAAGATGCAGGGAAATTTCGGATATTTTGGGAAACAAAAATTATTAGCATGCAGAGAGATGTGATGATATCGGCGGCGGCTACCGCGGTCGGTATTAATATGACATTCTTTATGCCGTTTGTTTTGCTACGTCGAAAATGGGGACGGGCACACCGAGGGCTCGCTAAATTTGATCTTTGGACCGCCCTACTCATTCCTTATGTCATTGCCACCACCTGCGTTGTAATCGCTGCGGGTTCTCGATTTAATGGGAAACCTGAATCAGCTTACAG
This sequence comes from Opitutales bacterium, assembly GCA_029254745.1. Classification (GTDB taxonomy): domain Bacteria; phylum Verrucomicrobiota; class Verrucomicrobiia; order Opitutales; family Seribacteraceae; genus Seribacter. The sequence continues at coordinate 15,803 of JAQWWZ010000012.1, forward strand.
TAATTTTGAGAACCGAGTCCTACAATCCAACCTAGAACAAGGATACGGCAAGTTGACCATTGCTCGTGCCAGATCAGAAATGGGAGATGAGAAGTACAACAAATTAGCCCCGGTACAACAAGACCAAGTCCTTGCCTCATTACCAGAAGTTGACAAACAATTGGCGGCCATGCTTGTCAAGCGAGACTCTTTCAACCTTGCGGCTTCCTTGGAAGGCTTATTTGGCAGTAAGGCTTTCTCCCATTATGTTTTTGGAATCGGGGTTCTTGGCATGGCGATTTCCACCATTATTGTCCTTATGACTATAAACGGGCATGCCGTGTGCGAAATTATGGGCAAACCACATCGGGGCCAAACATTTCTCTTTGGTGCTTTAATTGCTGGTATTGGAGTCCTTGGACCGTTCATATGGAGCGATGCGGCTTTTTGGTTGGCGGTGCCAACATCAATACTCGGATTCACCCTCATACCGGTGGCTTACCTGAGCTTTTTTCTTCTTATGAATAATAAAGTTATTCTTGGACGCGAACGCCCCGAGGGTTTAAAGCGTTTGGTAGGCAATGGGTTTATGCTCCTCTCCCTGTTGGTAATGGGGACAGCTGCCTTTTATGTTGCCTGGCAAAAAACATGGGATGGGTTTCCCATTGGGAAGATTATTATCATAGCGTTTGGAATCATGCTCCTCATTGGACATTTTTCTCTTCGAAACAAAAAACTTTCTAAAAAAATTGAGGGATTGGAAATGAGACTACAAGGTATAAACGCCAAGCTTGATAAATCCTAAAACTTCTCCCCTTAGGGAATCAGTAATCTTTTTAACTACTCATTAAGTAAAGGGACCCATTTCCTTTTCTCTCCTGCAGAGGTGAGGTTAGAAACGAGTACCCATCCCTCACCAGTAGTAGTATCAAACTTGATTAAGCGTTTGTATAAATATGCTTTTTCATCCTGCGAGTAGTATTCGGCACTGATAATCTGATACTTACCAACCTTGGATCCCATCGATGCAAAATTTGGAGGGGGGGGTATATTCATAGGCAGTCTTGGCGGAGAAACGCTAGGACTTTTTTTGCTTTGAGCAAAGCCTATGATCGCAAACAGTGAAAGAGTTAAAATTCCTAGGCAAGAAACGAGTGGTTTAATTTTCATGAATAAATATGATTATATTGGTGGAAAGAAAAAAGCGGAACAAATAATTTACTCTAATTTTTCTGAGTAAATGTCAAATTGTAGTAAGTTGGTATCCACAAAAAAGTCGACGACTTTGCCCAAATCGCCGACTTTATATGTATTCTAGATGAAATTAATCAGACCAGAAGTAACATTAATTAAATAAAAAAATGTATTTAGCAACAATAAAGTATATAAATTCTTTAATTTATACAGTTATCCATGCATAAATTATGCATTTTCCTCCTGAATAAATACCATGGACTGCACCCAAATACTATCTTTCTCACAATAAACCAAACCACCCAAACATTGCCATCTTCCCGAAGAATGAAATAAGAATCCTTCTTTATCCTTATACTCATGCTGAATCAATCGATTGACCTCTTCTACCATTTCTTTCGTGGTCTTGTGCTTTAAAACCTTGTATTTACGATGTACTCTAATCATGAAAAGGAATTATATTTTTATGAATCACTGCCTTCAATTAGCAAGATTTTCCGAATAGTTTATTTATTACAACCTCATGACCTTAGAAACTTCTGATCAGAAAAACACCTCTGAAACTACTTCTTCTTCCTCAATCAAGGATAACGAAGTTAATCAGATTAAATCTTTACAAAATATTTTTCTCGATATCAAAGCAGAGTTAAGCAAAATAATTATCGGTCAGGAAGATGCGATTGAGAAACTTTTTCTTTGTTTGTTATCTAGAGGTCATGGGTTGTTGATGGGTGTTCCTGGTTTAGCCAAGACCTTGCTTGTCAATTCTCTTGCCCAAACCACTTCTCTATCCTTTGGGCGGATTCAATTTACCCCAGACCTTATGCCATCTGATGTAACGGGTACTGAAATCTTACAGCAAAGAAACGATGGAGAAGGTCGCGACTTCACTTTTATCAAAGGTCCAATTTTTGCTAATGTTATCCTAGCGGATGAAATAAACCGGACACCTCCCAAAACCCAGTCTGCCTTATTAGAAGCAATGCAGGAGCAACATGTTACCGTGGCAGGCAAAAATCATGTACTCACCAACCCTTTTTTTGTTCTAGCAACTCAAAATCCGATTGAACAAGAAGGCACCTACCCACTTCCTGAAGCACAACTCGATCGATTTATGTTTATCATCAGAATGGATTATCCCGAGAGAGAACAAGAGCTTGCTATTGCCAAGCAAACTACGATCGGAGGTACTCCTAACTTACAAGAGGTCATAACAGGAGAAAAATTAATAGAATACCAAGACCTAACTGAAAAAATTCCAGTTCCAGACCACATATATGAGCTCGCGGTGGATCTAGTTAGAAAAACAAGACCCAAATCCCAAGATGCCCCAAACTGGTTAAAAGAAGTAGTTGAATGGGGAGCCGGTCCCCGAGCTATTCAATTTCTGATTAAAAGTGCCAAAGCCCAAGCCATTATCAATGGCAACTATATTGTATCTGAACAAGACCTAGAATCTATAGCTGAACCTGTATTGAACCATCGGATTATCACCAATTTCCATGCTCGCTCTGAGGGCATCACAAGCTCTCAAGTAATTCAAAGGCTTATCAAAGAAGTAAGGAAAGCCAATGACTAGGCTATGAAGCCAACAATGAGGAAAGCCGGAGACTACATTGACCAGAAAGCTATCTCAAAATTGGTCGGAACCCCTCAGGTAAGCACACAGGCGATGATGGGAACAATCAGTGGTTACCACCGAAGTAGCCATAAGGGCTCGAGTGTAGAGTTTGCAGAATACCGAGAATACTCCCCCGGAGATGACCTCAAAAGACTTGATTGGCGAGTTCTGGGAAGAACGGAACGGTTTTACTTGAAAGAATTTGAAGCAGATACCAACTTACAATGCCATTTCCTGCTAGATTCGAGTGCTTCGATGAACTTTGGTAATCAAATTTCCAAGTTCGAGTACGGGAAAAAATTAGTGGGTACACTTTCTTATTTATTCCTCCAACAAGGAGATGCAGTAGGTATGGATTTATCCAGTATCAATTCTTCTATTACTAGCAGTGCCAAAAGAAACCCTGCACAGATGAACACCATCCTCCAAGCTTTATTGCAGGCAAAAGCAGAGGGAGATCAGAGCATTTCCTCTAGCATTCACAGGTTAGCACAATCGAGTAGAAAGAGATCACTTATCATTGTCATCTCTGATTTCTTTGAAGAAGCCGATGACATCAAGCAGGGGATTCATCATTGCAGAGACCGCAAGCATCAACTCTTACTATTCCACTTACTAGACAAACAGGAAGAGAATTTTAATTTTACTCGTCCGACTCGATTTATTGATCTCGAAAATGGAAATTCTCTCATAAGTGACCCACAGTCTGTACGAGATGAATACTTAGATAAATTAAAGAGCCATATCTACACAATCGAGCAAGGATGCCTAGAAACCCAAAGTTCCTATCACAAGCTATCGACTCACTTAACTCTTTCAGATGGACTTAAGCCATTTGCGACTGATCCTAATTTCAGTAGAAAAAAGTGAGCTTTCTTCAACCGGTGGCTTTATTTGGGCTGTGCCTTATTTTGGCACCAATTATTATACACCTTCTCAACCTCTTTCGGCACAAGAAACAATCTTGGGCGGCCATGCAATTTCTTCTAAAAGCCAAAAAAAAGGATTCAAAATTCTCAAAAATAAGCCATTGGGTACCTCTACTTTTGAGAGTCTTTCTTCTGCTTTCACTCATTTTTTTATTAGCCAGGCCACTTTTTGAACAAGGAGCCAATTGGCTGTCATTTTCAGAATATAAACCAAGCACACTCGTTTGCATTATCGATAGGTCGACCAGCATGAGAAGAATGTCTGCCAACTCTTCTCTCAGCCTGCAAGAAACTGCTCGGAAACAAATACTATCCACATTGATGCGGCAAAGGAGAAAAAAAATTATTCTCTTCGATACTCTAGGAACTGAGCCCTTCATGATAAACGAATCCATGGCACAAAACCCAGCATTGCTTGACGAAGTACTACAACCAACGGATACAGCTGCCAACCTTCCACAATCGATCAAGCGAGTGATGGAGTGGCTTACCAGAGAATCTGTCCAGAAAGCTAGCATCCTGGTTTATTCAGACATGCAGAAAAGCAGTTGGGATTTACCAAGTAACTCCTCAACTCTACAAAATATAACTGAATACCTGGAAAAAAAAGATACACAATGGGAATTAAAAATTTTCCCAATCAAGCTATCAACTTTTTTAAATCGGTCCATTTCCATAGAAAAAATTACCTACAATGAAGACTTCATTAGACCCCAACTTTTAATCGAAAGTTCTAGTGAATCTCCGGAGGGGCTTACTCTTGAAATTCAGACAGACCAAAATACGCGGATTCTGGATTTAAATCTGAGTGGTTCCAACAATTTGTTTAGTCCACAAATTGCTCTTTCAAAAAACAGTAAACCCAAATGGGTGCGCCTAGCCATCCCTACTGATTCATGCGAAGCAGATAATGATGCCTTTCTAACAACTACCATGAAAGACCCAAAGAAGATACTGTTTTGCATAGAAGACAAAAAAATCGAGAAAATTCTATTAGCGGCTGCTCAAGTTGAACCCAATTTAATACTTTCTACAATCAGCCCCAAAGCCATTAATGACAAGAGCCTGTCACAAGAAAAGTTCCTGATATTACAAGGCACAAATAAAGGTATAAATTCATCATACTTTTTAGCATTTTTAAAAAATGGCGGAACAATCATCTCATTCCCAGGTAAACAGTCCATTAATTCAAATAACAACGTAAGGAATTGGCTCGCAATGGAAACAAGGAAGAAGGGAAACTTCTTTCAAGTTAATCAATGGAATAAAGAAATAGGAATTCTTGCAAATACTTCAAAAGGTCAACCCCTGCCCTTTTCCTTCTTTCAAGCACGAAAAAGGGCTATTCCTACCGTTGGGAAAGCTCTTGCTTTTTATGATGACGGTAAACCTTTTGTAACCAAGAATAAAACAGGTCAAGGAGTGCATTATTATTTTTCCACTCTTCCTATAACCCCATGGTCAAACCTAGAAGACGGATTTCTTTTGGTGCCAATTATTCAAAGAATTTATCAATCCAGTGTGGCACAGAACCAAACCTTTTTTGGGGTTTGTGGAAATGCTCAATACTCAGAACTGCCAGCAGCGAATGCTGTCACTGGAGAGCAAGATGATTCCCCTTTTACGAACGCGGGGATCTACCAAGTGGACAAGGGATTCTCAGCCTATAATCGGCCTCAAAGAGAAAATGATATGGAGTTTGTAACGAAGGGAGAGATAATGGATTTCTTATCCTTGGCTGAATTTGGATGGCGAGGTCAAACCTCAACTATGGATATTGGAAAGGATGAAGAGATATGGAAAGCGTTGCTTCTGGTCGCAGTCGGATTGCTACTAGCTGAGTCATTCTTTTCATTGCCTCCCAAACTAAATTCAATTCGGTAAATTATGGAACTGAGCTGGTACAATTGGAACATACATGTCGGTCTTACCGATGGAATCCTTGTTATTTGCATCCTTACATTGACCGTTTTATTTTCTTGGAAAACTTGGATACGGACGAAGAAAAAAATGTTGTGTGGTTTTCTGGAAATATTCCGTTTTTTAATCCTTTGCTTTTTTTGCCTCACATTACTGAATCCAGAAAAAATTAATATTTTAACGAGTAAAAATAAGCCGCAGTTAGCTGTTCTTGTAGATAAGTCCAAAAGCATGGATACGGTCGATATGCACCTGAACCAATCGACAATTAAAGCCAGGAAGGAATGGGCTGAAGCAATGATTCAGTCACCATACTTTAAAGAGTTGGAAAAAAATGCTTCCATTTACATTGAGCTATTTTCTTCACATTATGGGGATACAAGAACTGATATTTACGACTGCATCACAAGTACGGTTGATAAATTTCACGATCTGAAAGGGGTTCTCTTGCTTACTGACGGTGATTCCAATCTTGGTCCACCCGTTACTCAAAGTGCCCCCAAACTGAGTGATCAAAATATATCTATTTTCAGCATCTTTACCGGAAGTCATAAAACTCTGCCCGACTTAGACCTTGAACATACCTGGGCTCCTGCCTTTACCCTCAAAGAAGAAAAAATCGTAGTTAACTGGCAGGTAAAAAATACATTTAAAACCCCTCAAAGCTCTGTTCTTTCGCTGTACGCAAACAACGATCTTGTACAGTCTTCTGTCGTTCACCTTGACCCTAGTTCCTCCCAATCCGGAAACATCTGTTGGCTCCCTTTAAAGACAGGCAAGTACAAGATGAGCTTAAAGCTCAAGGGCATAAGCGGCGAAACTTTCCAAAATAATAATAACCAATCATTCGACCTTCGCGTTGAAGAAAAATCGATCAAAGTTCTACTCATTGATACGACCCCAAGGTGGGAGTATCGCTTTTTAAAGAATGCCCTACTTCGAGATCCTGGCGTTGAAGTAAAATCTTTGCTTTTCCATCCAAACCTTAAGCCCGCTCAAGGTAATGAATATTTAGAGCAGTTCCCTCGGAACCTAAGAGAAATGACATCTTTTGATGTCGTCTTCCTTGGAGATATTGGAATAGCTCCAAATGAAATAACTCAAAAAAATGCCGAGTTACTAGAAGAGCTTGTAAAGAATCATGCAGGGGGCATTGTTTTCCTTCCAGGGAGAAAAGGAAAACAATTAACATTTGAGGACTCGTCCATTGGTCACTTATTACCTGTTCATTTTGACAAAAAAAAACCATCAGGTTTAGGTACTATAAATCCAGCAAACCTGGAACTTACCGATCGAGGTATGCAGCATTGGCTTACTAACTTGAGAGGTGCGGGTCAATCAGATCGAAATTTTTGGGCAAACCTCCCTGGATTTTTCTGGTCTGCAATAGTAAAGAAAAGTAAGCCTGGGTCTGAAGTACTTGCCACCCACTCGAATTATTCATCAGATTGGGGGAAAATGCCTCTCCTGGTTGTTCGACATCATCAGGCAGGTAAAGCATTATTTCTTGGTACAGACTCTGTATGGAGATGGAGGAGAGGAGTCGAAGACAAGTATCACTATCGTTTCTGGAGCCAAGTTGTAAGATGGATGGCGCGTGGAAGAAATCAGGCAAGCAATGAAGGCATCCGTCTCATAACTCACCCCGAAAAACCCGATATTGGTGATCAAGTTCTCTTACATTGTATAGTCATGGATCCAGCAGGGTTTCCGTTAGAATCAAACTATATCAATGCCAATATAGTCCACCAGGGTGGGATAAGCGAAACTGTTCAACTTTCACGGGTGAAAGACGCTAAAGGAGTTTATACCGGGAGTATTCTTGCAAGAGACCCCGGGGATCTAATGGTGACTGTTTTCACTAATGTAGATCAACGCAAGCTAACGACCACTTTATCTGTGAATTCCGACATGACTGAAAAACAAGGAAGACCGGTTATAACTCGACCCCTCTCAACACTGTGTGAAATAACAGGAGGATCTTCAGAATCTTATGAAAATTGGCAAAGATTATTACCTAAACTTAAAACTGCACTTTCTCCGAAGCAGACCGTTACAATCCACCGACTTCGGACCAACCTTCATTGGGGTGGATTTCTTTTTGCTTTGTTAGTGATTTACTGGACAGGAAGGAAGTTGCTGGGATTAGTTTGAGAACGAAATTCTCTAAATAGTAACATTCTATAGCCACAATTTTCGATGTCAGATTTCACACTTACATACCCCATAAAATTCTTCCTTAGTCAACTAGCTAAGGTTGCCGCACTTTGGAAAGCTAAACAATTCATGGCATATGCCATCTCGTGGGTTTTATTATCATGGCTTACCACTTTCTTATCTGACCGTTTCACTGATACCCCTCAGGTTGTAAGGGGAATCATTTTAGCGGTTTCTTTTTCAGGGATTTTCTATCTTGGCTTCAGGTATTATCTCTTTCTAACAACTGCTCATACATCTTGGCTTTGGTTATCCAAACAAGTCAGAAAGACTTACCGTACCCATGGTGAAAAACTCTTAGGCATCGTAGAAATAGCATCAAACAAACAGGACTACCAAAATCTGAAAACTGCAAAAGTGTTATTCTATGCTGAACAGGCTAAATTTGAAAAAGAAATTTCATCCGTAAACATTAGAACCATTTTCCCTCAGCGGGCTAATCAAAGTGCATACTTAACCCTCGCATTATTTGCTTCCTCGGCGATCTTGATTGCGGGTGTATTTCCAGCATTATTAAGAAATTCGATTGAGAGATGGATTACACCATGGAATCAAACAGAGAGAATAAGTCTTACAAATCTACTCGTTGCAAATCCTGAAATATTCATTCCAAAAAATGAATCTGTTGTCCTACGTTTTCCTTTTTCTAAAAATTCTAGAATCTTTCCAAAATCAGCATCTTTCGAGAGCGAAAAAAATTTAGACTTCAGAGAAATTTCTAGGTCCAACGGTCATTTTTTTGAATTTACCATTCCTCCACTGCAAACCGATTCTACATTTAATCTAAGGTGCGGGGATTTCTTCCAGTCTATTAAAATCTCCCCAAGCCATCGCCCTTCATTATCAATGCTAGAAGCAGTGGTTACATGGCCAAATTATCTCGCATACCCACAGATTAAAGTGAATCTTCTAATGGAAAATTCACCGTTCTTAAGAGGAAGTGAAATATCTCTTCAAGGAAAAGCTAATAAAGGGTTATCTAATATTTCACTAAGATGTAATGACTGGCTTGATTATCAACTACCTCAAGACCGAGACTTTATTTTTAATCTACCTCTTCTGAAAAAAACCCAAGAAATACAGATATATTTTGAAGATCGTACAATGTTTACCCAGGCAAGAAAGTATCTTCTTGATATGAAAGTATTTGAGGATAAACCCCCGACTTCGGAAGTTGATCTGCTTGATAATTTCTCTCCCATTTTAGAATTTGAATCGAGGAGTTTTCACATCAAAGCCGAAGATGATTTTGGTATTTCTTCTTTCGCCCTGACACTTGAAATTTTTAAACCTGATCAAGTCATCATTAAGCATTCGTTAATCTCTCAAAAGTTTAATGAAGCTAATAAAACAGAATTAAATATATCGTATCCCTTTGACCCTTCTTTTTTTGGCTTACAAAACAAGGATCAAATCTCCTTAACCCTGTCAGTAAATGATCGATTTCCAGAACGAAAATCAACCAAATCATCCTCGCCAAAACTAAAGATCATAGGAGCCCAGGAACACGCAGATTTTATTATCCAAAAAATGGAGGGATTGCTTTCAAAAGTTGCAGAAACATCAAGGAAACAGGAAAGTCTTCAAAGCCAAACGATTCTACAAAAGTCTAGATTGGCTGATTCAAAAAATCACCAATATACATCTTTTGACACGAACGTCATTTCTGAACTTGCTGAGCAACAAAAATTAGTTACCCAAGACCTATTATCATCTGTTGAAACTGGTTTTACTCTTTTAAAATACGCCACAGAAAATCCAGTTTTTGATGCTTCCACTTTGAAGGATTTCACTGATTCGGTAAATGAAATGACCGGAATCGCAAATGAACAAATGGCTCCATCAAAGGAATCACTGACCGAAGCAAGCAAGTCGGCCAAAACCAATATAAACGGCCATTTACTAGTATCTATTCAAAGCCAGGAAATAGCATTAATAAGGCTGAAGAATCTTCTGCAAGAATTAACAAAGCAGATAGATCTAATAGAAGCCAGATCACTCGCCCAGCGGTTAAATGAATTGGGGCTTAGGGAAAAAAGTATTTCGATCGATCTGATCACTATTATGCCTCACACCATTGGCCAATCAAAAAGCTCTCTTTCTGACCAAGATTTGAGAATCATAAAGGAACTTCAAGGATTTCAAGAACAGGTTCGGCATGAGGCCAAGGAAGCTCATAATGAAATCAGTAGGTATTATGAAAGAACTGGTGTGACAGCTTATCAAAAAGTAAACTTACTCATGCACGGATCAAAAGTAGATTCTGGATTAAATTCGATTACTCAAAAAATCGGCGAAAATATAACTCTAAAAGCATTGAATGAGCTTTCTGCCTGGCAGAATAAATTTTCTTCATGGGCTAGGATTCTTGAAAATCAGATAGCCGAATCTAGTCAAGGTGGAGGAGAAGGTTCATCTTCAGGAAAAGATACAGCCGCTCAAGTTCTTGAACTTTTAAAAATTAAAAGAAAACAAAAAAATATTCTTCAGAAGACTAAATTAATAAACCAAGATATGTTGGATGTGGATCATGAATTATGGAGCCAAAAATTGAGTGAATCACAAAATGAACTGGCAATTGATTTAACAGATTCACAAATTGCTTTGGCCAATGAAGCTTTAAATCCCTTAATCGACGAAGCCCACACCGCTATGGCTGAAGCCTATGATTTACTCCGCAGAGCAAACACCTGTGAAAAGACACAAGGTAAGCAAATAATCGCAAGGGATTTGGTGAGCGATATCATTAACCTGTTGGTCGAAGGTCAACAAAAAGACGATAAAAATGAAGTAAGCCAGGAGGTAAGTACGATGGAATTTTTATTGATGCAATCGAAGTCGCAAAAATCCAAAAAAGGTAAAGGCAATAGTCAGGCTGCAGGGAAAACCGGGGGTGGAAATAATCAAGGAGGAAAAGAAAGTGGCAAGCTTGAGCAGATCAGAGAAGAAAACATGAAAGTACATTTTCATTCTCGCAAACCTAAGACTGGTGGTGCAGTTATCCCAACCATCCCCCCTGAGTTTAAAGAAGCAATGGAACGTTATTTAGAAAAAATTGGAAAATGAACATTTACCTCTGTGCGAAAAGTACTTTTTTCTTTTTTTGGGCAGGTTTTGTTTCCGCTCAAGACCTTTTTGAGTCTGAAAGCGACTCCATCGTGAACGCCTTGGATTCTAGTTATCAGAAAGGATTGAGATACTTATCATCTACTCAAGATCCAAATGGTCTGTGGTCTGAAAGTTCATATGGCGATCAAACTGGTGTTCTTGGAATTTGTATCCTTGCTTTTATCTCAAGGGGTGATGACCCGGAGTTTGGACCTTATGCAGAAGCGGTGAAAAAATCTCTCTCTTCAATACTTGAGAGGCAGGATTCAGAAACTGGGTTTATTGGTACCACCATGTATAATCATGGCTTTGCCACTCTCGCTCTTTCTGAACTCTACGGAACACTTGACGACGAGCGAATTGGCCCTGCCCTCAACAATGCTGTCTCATTAAGCGTGAGTGCTGCACAAGTGAATCCCAAAGGAGCATGGAGATACAAGCCTGACAGTAGAGATGCTGATACTACGGTTTCTGGCACAGTCCTAGTCTCATTATTTGCCGCAAGAAACGCTGGCATGAAAGTACCGGAAAATACCATAAACAAAGCCGTCGGCTACATAACCAAATGCCAAAACACGAATGGTGGAGTTGGGTACTCTTCGGCTACCGGGCCAAACTTACCAAGAACCTCGATTGCCTCACTTGTATTCTCTTTATCCAATAGAACCCACACGCCTGCTTACAAAAACTCCTTAGAATACTTAAAAGATAATGCAAAATATGGGGATCAGGGGCATAAATTTTACAGTCTCTATTACACTGCTCAGGCTTTATTTAAAGCGGGCCCGTCCCATTGGGAAGAATGGAATATCGAAAACATTCGAAAACTCGTGGGAAGTCAGCAAAAAAACGGATCATGGCGTGGGAATCATGGTGTGACTTTTTCAACAGCTGCCGCCCTTCTTTCTATGGCATTAAACTACCGCTACTTACCTATTTACGAAAGATGAATTTTCCTTCTTTGCTTTCGACCTTATTTTGTTTCCTTTCAGGATATGCCCTTGTTTACTCGTCTCCCCCCGATCGCACCCAAGGAATTGAATGTCTAACCTTCACAGATGATTCTTATTTACTTGGAAATGTAGGCGGATTGACGAAAGAAAGAAAACTGCAATGGATTCACCATTCTTCACGCACTCCCCTCGAGTTTGATTTTAGTGCAGTCCAGTCTGTTACTTTTCACCGTGCTTCTGAAAAAAATCTCCTTTCTAGAGCAAATTTATTACACGAAATTTATTTTAAAAATGGAGATTTTCTCCGAGGTAATCTTTTCAATATTGAACAAGGTAACCTTCATTTTTCTACAGATTTTTCAGATTGTTTAACTGTTGGAATCGATGAAATTTCACACCTATTATGCCTTCCGGACTCATACAATGTTGTGTTTGATTCTTTTACTGATTTCAAACAATGGAAAAAAAGCAACTCAAAGTCTTGGAGGCAAGAAAAGGGTGATTTAATCTCTATTTTTTCTGGAAGTACAGGTACTACTTTACCAAAGCTAGATACCTTAGCCATAAGATTTAAAGCTAAATGGGATAGATCATTCTACCTGGCCCTTCGCTTCTTCTCGGATTCTGACGGAAGCAATTATGGCAATACTGGCTACCACCTTTCATTTTCAAATCACAGGATAAACCTACAATCAAACAAAACTGTTAATGGTCGTACTCTTAGAGAAAGCCTGGGATCTATTCTAGTGGATGAACTTGCAGGTGTAAAATCAGCTAATTTCCAAATTTTTGCGAACCGAATAAAAAAGGAATTTATCGTTAAAATCAATGGCACAGAATATGCGAGATGGCGGGAACCCGACCCCCAATACATTCCTCAGGAAAACGGAATATTGTTGATAAACCAAGGCGGGAATTCATCAATTCGATTACAACATCTATGTATTTCAGGTTGGCAAGGTGACTATTCCCCACATCCAATTGATCTACCAGATACAAAAACAAATAAAAGTATAATTTATTTCAAAAATGGGGACGCAACCTCTGCAGACCAGGTCCATGCCAATGATCAAAATATTACAATCAATACAAAACATGGATTATTGACTGTTCCTCATGCAAGGATTCAAAGAATTGATTTCAAACATGGTCATGAATCAAACTCGACTAAGCCAAAAAAAAATTCAAAAGAATACATTTCCCAAAATCAAGTATTTCTTGAAAAAAACAAAGGAAAGATTCGCTTCTCTATATCAAAAATAAAGGACAACCAAATCTATGGTTATCATTCATTTCTGGGTAATATTTCGATGCCACTATATCTGGTAAAAAAAGTGGAAGGCATTTGACTATGAATTTCGTAAAAGAACACCTTAATCTTCTCGATATGGCTCCTCATTCAATCCGGGAATAAAATCCTCTTAGGGCTCTTTCATTACTGGAAGGAACAAGACCATCTTTCAGAGATTGGTACTATAAAAGACTGACATTCTTTGCCCAAGGTTTACTAATGGAAGAAACCAGCCGCTTTCAACTCCAGTCAGCAGTAAATTCAATCAATGGGACTTGGTTAGATTCAAAACAATCTGTTTTAATCTTTGGCCCTGCCCTTCACTTTTCGATCTGGAAAAAAAGTCACGAAGTACACCGTCAGAACTTCATCCACTACCCATTCTCAGCTAAAAAGAAAACAAAACGAATCGTTGAGGCTCATTGAAATCTCAGATGACTATTTTGAACTATCAAACCACACTGAGATTCCAGTGGAGCAAAAACTACCAGCTTTTATTTTGCAAAGGTGGAAAGAACAAAAACAGGACGATGCCATTGGAAAATCACCTGATATTCTTTGGATGGTAACAGCTTTAAACGGGAAGTTAAGGAAATGGTGTCAACATACAGAGTCTTATTTTAAAACCTTAGCAGGTAACATGATATCCGCTTTTTTCAAATGTAGATTTTCAACTTGTGGGAATTTCATTAGATTTAAACTACAGAGTGGTCATGTTTTCATCTGCCCAACTACGAAGAACACAGAATCAAATTTAAAAGATCTTGGTAGAGTAAAATTCTATCAAAACAAGAGATTATAAGTAAACTCTGTCATTAAAAAGATTAATACCGGCAGACAGTACAATAAATTTATCGTTGATGAATATGTATCATTGGGTAAGGTAAATAGAGTGCTTCTTAAGAAATCAGACTTTTACAATAAAAAGCAGAGCGGATACCTTTTTTTCTTTATCCTTTGTTGCTTACTTTACACCTCATGTGGTGGAGGAAGCGTAACCACTTTACCAGAAGCACCTCCACCTTATCCTAATTTCCCTGTCCCCTACGAGCCTAGTTCACAGCAACCAGTTCCTGATCATGTTTATGGTCATCAGCAACAAGGAGGGCATCAAACTCGTACATTTAGCCCTACTGAGTCCAATCCACAAAATAGTAACAATAACTCTTGGCGATCCTCGCCTAATGCTCTGACACAATCACCAAATTATGCTAGGTTTACGGTTCACGCAAATGCGAACCTTTGGCTGCTTGTTCAGGATTCAAACGGGAATGAGTTAGATTGGTTAAAACTGAAAGAAGGTGAGAAAGTACCCCTCTCTCATATTGGTGCCCTCACCTTAACATGCTCTTCAGGACAAGATATCGAAATCTACAGCAAAGATGGTAAAAAATTAGATATTCCAGAGAGTAGCAAAGCTGGTATATCAATTATTCGCCTAAACTAGTGGATCCTTTTGGCAGTTGGCCAAATCCTGAATCTTGATTTTTGAGCAACTCAAGTGGTATATCTTCAAGCTGAAAGGTAATATAAGAACATCTTCCTTTCAAAAACTTAAAGGATATCAAGGTCCAAGTGTAAACCTTCTCAGTAGATTCATCAAATACTGGCCTTCGATAATCCCACAAATAGCCATTCCCACCATCAAGGCTCTTTCCATCAGGCTCACCCATGAGCTTTTGTATTTCATCTCGATTTCTTCCAACAGTAAGAGATTCAAGATTATTTTTTCTCACTATAGGATGCTTCGGTGATGAGGATTGATTTTGTACAAATGCCTCACTGCTAAATGAAGAACTCCGAACCAATCCAATATTTTGTGAACGTTGGCAGGAACAAATAAAAAAAAGCCCAAAGAACAGAATCAGTTGCCTGTTTAATTTTCTGTGAATCATGGTTGTCAAAAAGTGGCGGAGAGAACGGGATTCGAACCCGTGGAGGAACTATTAGCTCCTCACCGGTTTAGCAAACCAGCGCATTCGACCACTCTGCCATCTCTCCTGATCGAATGTACTTTTAATCATTCAAACTAAACCGGGCAAACAAAAAAGCTTGAGACTGGCATAGATAACACTGGTATTTTAAGGTGGGAATGAAAAAAATTTTCACTCGCTGAAAGTTCACTTCTGTTTCCCTCAAATCATACTAGGGAAATTACAGAGTTGGAAGATCTGGAAGGTCCCACTACCCCGTTATCAATCTTTCCTTTTTTCCAAGTAAGTTAATGTGAAGGTATTAGCGCCTTCACTTCATAAAATGAATAAGATAAAAGAGAATGAAAAAAACCTTACAAATTAAAGGCAGTTGGGTAACCTCTTATTTCCCCAATAAAGCTTGAAGTTTTTCAAGGTTTTTTTTGGCCATCGCATCTCCTCTTTGAGCAGCAAGGTCGAACCAATATAAAGCCTGTTTAAAATCTTTTTCAACTCCTTTACCCTGCATATACATCATACCCAAGTAACGTGCAGACTCTCCGTCACCTGCATTGGCCGATTGAGTAAAAAGATTAAATGCAGCACCCAAGTCAACATCTTGCCCTTTCCCCCAATATGCATTTTTAGCCAAAAGCCTTGGGTTGTTAGAACTATTTGGACTCATCATAACTTCTGGTAATTTTACACTTTTGAACCCTTGTGTAATAGGCGAAGCGATCTGCTTGGCTGGCTCAACCACCGAAGTTGCCTTGGACTCATAAACAGATGGTAGCCTCTCAGTATTTGGTACGGGGGGTGTTGGAGGGAGTTCGGGAGCTGGTGCTGGTGCTAAAAGTGTAAGATTCGAAGTTTCAGGAGGGGGGCTTGGGATGGATTCTTTTTCTCGATTCGAGGTAGTTCTCAGTAATTCATACTCTTCGATCTTCTGCAGTGCTTTTTCTTGTAACTGAACCGAAGCTAATCTTGCATAACGAATCGCTAAGTCAATTTTAACGGGCCCCGAAACTCCATATGCATGGAAGTCTGCCACCAACAATTGGGATAACGCCTTTCCTTTATCAGCTGCAGCCTGAAAATGAACCAAGGCCATCCCACTATCGGGCTCAACTCCAGTACCTTTAAAGTAAGAACGACCAAGATAGTGATGAGCAGCGGGCAGCCCTTTTTTGGCTGCTTGCTCCAACAATTTGATCCCTCCTTTTATATCTGATGTAATACCTAAACCAGGATCAGCAATTGCATGAATTTTGAGTAAAGCGAGTTGAACTGATGCTGGGCTGTATCCTTTTTTGGAAGATAACTCATAATAGCCTGCAGCTAGCTTTATATCAGGAATAACAGTTGGTCTAACCTCGTCTGATGTAAAAATTTCCGCAAGAGCATATGCGGCGATTGGATCATGGCGGGATGCTTCGCGGATAAGGGTTCCGTCTGGATCTTGAAAAGCCCTTAGGTAATAGGTTTTGACTTTATTGGAGTTGGGACCAGAAGGAACAAAACGAGCCAAATATCCCATGGCAAAATGGCCCAACCAGTGATCTTTTGCAGATGAAGATTCTGCAAAGTTAAGGGCATCTTCGATTGAAATATCAAGTCCCTTGTCCCCATGTGCATGGGCTAGGGCAAGAAATCCTTGGGCGTACGCATCATTTTGGTCAGCAGCATTTTTTAATTCCTCGTATTTTGACAATACGCAACGGTCGCCATCGTTACCTAAAACAGCTTGGATGAGGACACAGAGAAAGAAAATATAAAAAGGTTTTCTATGTACTTTAGCCATGATCAACCTTATCTTTTATCTGAAGTCATGACACTGGCAAGCGTGGTTTCATTTTTCATGTTCCAATTTTTATAATTTAAAGTTAAGATTTGTGATTATTTATGAGTGAAATAAATCCCCATCCATCAACATTACGCAATCCCGGACAAGACCTGATTCGTCAATTTGTTATCTATGCTGAAAATAAAGTGGGCTGGCTAAATGATTTCATTCTAATGCTCAATTCAGATGATATTCATATTTTAGCCATCTCTGTATTAGATACAAGTGACTCATCAGTCATTAGAATCGTCCCCAATTATCCGAAAAATCTTGCTCGATTACTCAAGTCTCAATCAATTTCTTTTACTGAGAGAAATATTATTGCAGTGGAAATGAAAAATGATGATTCCCTTCACCAAGTCACGCAATCCTTACTTCGGGCAGAAATTAATATACACTATGTCTACCCCTTCTTACACCAGCCTAACCATAGGGCCGTGCTTGCGATTGCAACGGAAGATGAGGACATTGGTGAAGAAGCGTTGAAAGCTTACCAACTAAATGTTTTGTCTCTCGAAGACTTCAACCGCTAATAAAGCAGATACTTACTAGTCTGATTCCGAAAGGCTTGGCTCTCCAGTTTCCAGTTGGTGATAAACTTTTCTGTTTCTACAGCAGACCCTTCACGAATCAATGTGTTCCACCAAAGAGTGGACCCCACATGTTTGTTAAAAAGTTTACTTTCCGATTCACTGGCTTCACCAAACGGACTAGGTTCCTCCCAAAGAGCACTTAACTGCATCATATGAAAAGCGAGATCTGTAGGATTCCAAGCATTCCAATCACTCAACACAATATAGACACCCGTTATATCTTCCCCTTTTGTGTTCGATAAAGTCTTCAACTCAAAAGACAAACCTGGAATATTCAAATTATCCAATGCAATTTTAACATCCTGAGAATCTTTCCCATCAAAAGTTAAAAATCGAAATGGATGCTTTGTTCCAATACCATGACGAAACTTACCCAACTGTGCACCAAGCCCGGTCATGGGGTAACCAGCAACGGAATCAAGGGTTGGAATATTGGGTGAAGTGGGAAACCATACCAAACCTGTTTGAGGCCAAGTCATATCTCGCTCCCATCCTTTCATTGGCACTATAGTTAATTTACCTTTTTTCCGGGTCGCATCATCTACCTGCAAAACTCCCAGTGTTTTCTTTGACCAAAGTGCAAGTTCAGCAATGGTCACACCATGAACAAAAGGCATCGGGAAAGCACCCACATAACTCATCCACTGCTCATCGATCATAGGCCCCGCAACCTTTTGACCGCCGAGGGGATTAGGTCGATCCAAAACAACCACTTCCACATCGTTTTCAAAACAGGCTTCCATGGCATATCTCATGCAACTAATATAGGTGTAACAACGTACACCAACATCTTGTAAATCGATGACCAATACATCAATTTTAGAAAGCATGTTTACCGTCGGCTTTCTAAATTTTCCATAGAGCGAAAAAACAGGTAATCCAGTACGGTGATCAATTTTGTCTTCCACGGGAACCGAGGCTTTTTCATCCCCATAGATGCCATGTTCTGGACCAAAAAGTGCGACAAGCTCAACTTCTTTACTGTCTCTAAAAACCTCTACCGTCGATATACCCTTGTTATTCCTTCCGGCAGGATGAGTCAAAAGACCAACTTTTTTCCCTTTAAGAATCGAAAACTCAAGCTGCTCCAAATAATCAATTCCCAAAGAAATACTCTTAGCCTGCACTGATTGGAGGATACCCAAAAAAAGGAATACCGAATAAATAAAAGGCAACTTTAAGAAGAAGCAGTTCATAGGAAAAACACAGGGTTTAGTTATTGCATTGATCAGCATCATTCGATTTGTACAAGTTGCAAGAAATCTTGTAAAGAAAGACCGCAACAACACCCAGAAAAATACCAACTACAGAGCCACCAATTACCATGGGGGGAAAAGTATCAAGTAAGGTGAGCAGGTCAGGGTATGTAAAGTTACTCCAATCATAATCAGGCCTTAAAAATTTATTTTTTTGATAGGGGATACCAAAGAGGCGAAGAACTTCCATACCTATCTTATAATCGGCAAAATATATGGGGCCCATAGTAAATGGATTTGAGATCCATTGTAAGGCCACAATCAACGGCAAATTTGCCCGCACCAAAACTGCTAGAATTAAAACCACAAACATTTGGATAGAAACAATTGGAAGCATTGCTATCCACATGCCTAAAAAGAGTGCGGGTATCATTTCTCTGCTCTTAAATGACCAGAGGTAAGATCTTTCGTAAGCAGTCTTGGAGAACCATTTGAGAATGGGATAGCGATGAATATTGGATCTTCTCGGTAAAGGACGCATAATTTTTTTTAATCTTCTTATGCGTTTAAATCGTTTTTCTTTTTCTGCACTCATGAATTTACAAACATTAGTTTGGGAACATTACATCATTCAATGAACTGATCAAATGCGATGAAGCATTGGTAAGTTTATCCTCTAGGGTTACCCCTAGCTTACCAAATTCATAAATTTCTAAACTTGCATATTCTTTTTCACATATCTTCTTGGTTTCCTCTTCGACAGACCCGGCAAATACATAAGTTTTTTTTCCAGCTTGGTGGGCTTTCCTTATCAACTCAAAGGGTGCTTTCCCTTGCATCGAGGTTTTATCAAATCGACCCTCGCCCGTAATCAAAATATCACATCTTCTTATTTTGCTAGGTATATCGCACCAGGAACTAATTAGATCAAAGCCAGGAACAAAATTCACTTTATAGGCAAGGCCAAGGCCAAAGCCTATTCCACCTGCTGCCCCACTCCCCTCCGCCTTGGCAGACACTGCAACATCCGAAAACATTGTACCCATTAGAGCTAGCATTTCTTCCATCTTTTTTTCCAAACAATCTCGAGCATCAGAATCAAGCCCTTTTTGTTTTCCAAATTGATGGGTTGCTCCCATCGGTCCAAGTAAAGGGTTGCGCACATCACAGGCAATGGTCAGGGGGGGTAATGAGACCATACATCCTGCTTGGATTTTGGATACTGAGGACCATGTTTCAGGTGAAGGAAAAGAGATTGAATGCCCTGTCGAATCTATAAATTCGAAACCCAAACTTTTTAATGCACCCACTCCCATATCATTGGTAGAACTACCCCCAATACCTAAGAGAATTGCATCAAGTTTCAGGCTGGCACAAAAGGCCAAGACTTCACCCACTCCTTTTGAACTAGTCTTCCAAGCATTTCTTTCTTCTACCTTTAAGTCGGCAAGCCCAACAATACTTGCCATCTCTATGATCCCAATTTTCCCTTCGTCTGGAAGTTTTAAGAAATCCTTAGCCAAAACAGAAAGATTGCTGAGTTTACACACCCCAATTTGTACTTCTTTCTTTTTTCCCAATGAATCAGAAGCATAAAAGGGTATAAATTCACCTTTTACTTCAGTCGTAAGAATCTGCACAAACCCCTCTCCTCCATCTGATAAAGGAACAATATCCACAGCATACTGCCCTACCCTAGACTCAAGGGTATCTTGGGTAAGCTTACAGAGCTCACTAGCGGCAAGGGAATCCTTGCACTTATCAAATGCAGCAAGGACTTTTTGGGTCACATCTCGTTACTTTACTTCTTCGCCAGTAGTCTCATCGACCACCTTAAAATTTTCAACATGGTAGGTTTCAGCAGCTTCAAAAGTGAGGCTTAAATTATAATTACGCTGCATTCGCTCAATCAGTTTAGAATCAGGTCCACGCAGACGCCTCAGGTTGCCAGGGTGTAGAAAAACTTTGAGTTTAAGCTCCGCACTGGCTGGTTCGACTAATTTAGAGCGACTGATCGCGTTACTAATTTTTCGCTGAATTTCAATACTCACAGCCCGTGGTGACTTTACAATCCCCCTGCCCTTGCAATATGGGCAGGCATCATAAATACCACTCGAATTACTTTCGTCATGTCGCTGACGAGTAATTTGCATAATTCCAAGCTGAGAGATGGGCAAGATATTGTGCTTGGATTTATCATCCGCCATAGAGGCTTTCATTCGTTGGTGGACCTTTCTTTGGTCCCCCTTGTTTTTCATATCAATGAAGTCAACGATGACCAACCCACCAAGATTTCTCAGTCGCATCTGTCGAGCAACTTCCATCGCTGCTTCTATATTTGCTTGTAGAATAAAATTCTTACCATCCTTCCGGTCTCCTTTGTGACTACCAGTGTTCACATCAATAGAAACGAGCGCTTCCGTTTCTTCCATGACAATTTCTCCACCAGAGGGGAGAAGAACTCGACGCATAAAAGTTTGTTCTATTTGCCGCTCTACATTAAACCGTTCGAAAATTGGAATCTCTTCGTCAAAATGAGTAACCTTTGATTTTGATTTAGGAGAAATACGCTGAATTGTTTCAATCAGTCGGTTGTAATCTTCCTTTTTATCAACCTGTACCCGGTCAACATCATCGGTCAAGAAATCACGAGCGGTGAGACCAATTAAATCTGGCTCTTCATACAAAAACGCCGGACTGTCCTGAGACTTCATTTTGGCCTCAATTTCATCCCATTGTTTCTTTAAAAGATTTAAATCACGATCAAAAAAACGTTCCGGCTTATTTTGCCCAGCCGTTCTTATAATCACTCCCATACCTTCCCTGAGGGAAAGATTACCAATAATTCTTTTTAATCGAGACCTTTCAGATTTATCCTCAATTTTCCTAGATATTCCACATTGACCAGCGTAAGGCATTAAAACCAAAAATCTACCAGGAAGAGATAGATTTGTGGTTGTCCTTGGACCTTTACTTCCAATTTGTGCTTTCGTAATTTGCACCACAATTTCAGAGCCAATCGGAAAAGCTTTTGGAATATCCTTGATGGACTTAATTTCATTCTTTTCCGAAGATTTCTTTTTATTTTCGCGGACTATCTCAATCGATGGGTCATTGTTAGCCCCTGGTAGCATGTCCCAATAATGTAAGAACGCATTTTTCTCTAAACCAATGTCAACAAAAGCAGCCTTTAAACCAGGCTCAAGATTTTGTACTTTTCCTTTGAAAATTGCTCCGACCATGCGATCTTCATCAAGTCTTTCGACATCAAACCCCTGCAGAATACCATTCTCAATTCTGGCTACCCGCCTTTCCAAGGCTTCAGTGTTGATAATTAACTCTTTGTAATCCTTATTCGCTTCGCGGCGAAAGAATGCCATAATTCTCTCGCGGATAGGTCGGCTTTTGGCACGCTCCAAGGCACCATCCCGTAACTCTCTCTTATCAATTAAGATCGGGGCTGGCTCGTTTGGAGATGAGCTTAAATCATTATCTGAATTAGGATTTTTTGGTTTCCCATTCGAAGAATGATTTCTTCTGTTTTTAGAATAATTGGAACGACGCTTGGTATTTCTGGCCATAATTTGCAGGGATGCGTAACCCAACATCGATAGGTGATTGGAGAGAAAAATTCATTGGCAAAAACCAAATCATCTAAACTCCTTTCGATATCGATAAACGCTCTGCACCACTCCTAACATCATAAAACAAGTTACGAGGAAGGAACCACCATAGCTCAAGAAAGGAAGCGGTAAGCCTGTAATCGGAGTTATTCCGATTGTCATTCCGATGTTGACGAACATATGAGTCATCAACAGGACGGAAACACCGACCGCGATCATTGATCCAAAACGATCAGATGCTTTGGCTGCAACTTTAATGCATCCGAAGATAATCAAACTAAACGCTAATATAGCCAGCAAGCTCCCCCACAGTCCAGACTCTTCAGCGAGGACTGCGAAAATGAAATCATTGTGGGCAACTGCCGTTGGCAGATACCCGAGCTTTGCTTGCATTCCGTCTCCTAACCCTTTGCCTGTGACTCCACCGGTGGCGACGGCAATAAGAGCTTGAATGCGGTTCCAATTAGCTCCAATTCCGTGGGGGTCCTCTACCTCTGGTGCGATAAAGGTAAGAATGCGTTTACGTTGATAATCCTTGAGTGGTACGAGAGACGTTTCCTCATAGGCAACAATTGCCTCCGAGGGACGTGGATTCTCAGATTTATATTGATAGTAACGAAAGACGTCCCACCCGAGCACACCCATCAAGACCACAAATAAAGCAAATGTGGCAATGAAAAACCGTGTTGGTATGCGGGCGACGTACAAAAGAGAAAAGGCGATGGGTGGAAAGACCAATGTTGATCCTAAATCAGGTTGCAAAAAAATCAAGAACATTGGACAGCAGAAACAGAAAGCGACTTTTCCAATTCCACTCAATGAATCCCGCATACCTCCAATTCTGGATCTAGATAAAATGCTGGCTCCCATTACCAAGGTAGCCCATTTTGCTATTTCAGATGGCTGTATCTTAAAGAAGCCGAAATCAATCCAACGACTCGCACCGTAAAGAACAGGCCCGCCAAACACAAGTAAGAGTGCGATGAGGGACAGTGCATAGAGAAAGTGCGCGTACCGCATCCACAGGTGATAATCAATCAGGGAAAATAACAAATAAGCACCAAAGCCCAGTGCACACCAAATCAACTGCATCTTCCATTGCTCACCCCCAGTGTAAGCCTGTGCCGAGCGAATAAATAAAACACTCATTATACTCAGACCAATAAGGCAAAACGGGGTAACCCAATCAGTACGGATTTCTTCACCGAGGAGGTCATCCGATGTTTGCCTACTTTTTTTAATACTTTCCACCGAAGTAAAATGGTTACAAATTAATTTTTGAGAAAAGCCAAGGTTATATCTACCCATTCCTCGTCAAGATCTTTTACAGTTTGGATTGGCTTCCCCGCTCGTGCATACCAGTACGCGGCATTTCCTTGATCTCCCTCTACTCGATGCAAATAGGCATGTATCCAAGACCCGCTTGGAGTGGAGTCATCCTGTGCAATATTGTGTGCCTTCTCCCAATTCCCTTTTTTAGACCACCAAAGAGCTTGTAGGCAGGCTGACCACTCAGTTTGCGGACATTCCCGGTTAAGTGTCGAATTAATAAACTGTTCAATAGTCATCGAATCAACAAACTGTCAATGCACACGAAGCCACCTTGTACCTAAAGAAACAGAAAATTGAAACTTCCTACGATGCTCACGAATCACAAAAGGTAAATCCTTACGCTCTTCCAAAATAAAATTGGGACTGAGTAATTCCTTTAATTTTTGCTCTGAATCACCGGAGCCTAGCCAGTTTTTAGAGGGAGTGAATTCCTCCAGCCATGTAAAAGGGGTTGCTAATAGTAACTGGCCGCCTTCTTTCACTAATCCAGGTAACCGATCAAGGAAAAGCAGAGGGTCTGGCAATCTGCAAATTAAATTGGCTGCGTGGACAAGATCAAATGAGCCTAGGTTTTGGGGTAAATCGCAAGCATCTCCTACTTCAAACTCCACCTCACCTGGCCCAGGATCAATTTGAGCGACTCCGTCAGCATAATGCCCCCCCTCTACCGGAAACCTATAAGCCATGGAACCTCGGTTCTTTAAACTATTAGCTGCATCAATAAAAGATTTTGAATAATCAATTCCCAAAACCCTTTGGCATATTTTGCTTAGCTCAAATGAAGATCCACCTACTGCACATCCCATGTCAAGTGCACAGGAATCCTCAGGTAATTTAGCATGGTCAACCAGTTCTTCAATGGTTCGCCTCGGAAACTGCAGACCATTTTGGGGCCCAAAATCCCAAGGCATAACATCTATATCGGGCCCGTAATGAAAGAGTAAATACTCTCCTAACAACTTATCATCTTCGTATGGATTATTCATGTGTAAAAATTACTCTTAGCTCAAAGCTGATATTTCACTAAATGTTTCCTTTAGTTTGGGATAAAGCCCTTGATACACAGCGTAGTGTTTACGATATTTATCCACTTCAACGCTTGGCTGAATTTTTTCCGTTGTCTGAATCCATGCTGCGGAAGCAGAGGTAACATCTTCAAACTGCCCCACTCCTACCGAAGCCAGTAATGCTGCACCATAAGCTGCTCCTTCCCGAGCATTGACCATTGAGCACGGTGCATTGAATATGTCAGCCAACATTTGCTTCCAGAGACTTGATTTCGTCCCTCCCCCTGAAAGTTGTACCTCGTCTGGATTAATACCTAACTTCTTCATTAGCTCAAGAGAGTCATTCAGCCCATAAGATACCCCCTCCAAAACTGAACGAGACAAGTGCTCTTTTTGATGCCTGAGAGTGAGTCCAATAAAGCAACCCTTTGCATAAGGGTCAGCATAAGGGGTTCGCTCGCCAGATAAGTAAGGTAAGAAAAACAAACCTTCTGAACCAGCGTCTACACTTTCGGCGTTGCGAGTTAAAATTTCATAGGCATCTCCTTGGCCATCTTTTTCAAGCTTTGCCTCAAGATCACCAAGCGTATTTTTATACCACTGAAAAGAACCAGCAGCTGATAACATAACACCCATTACATGCCATTTCCCCGGTACCGCATGGCAAAAGGCATGTAACTTGCCCTCCGGTTCAACCCGATATTCATCACTTTGAGCAAAAACAACCCCACTTGTGCCAAGGGTAACAGAAACTTTCCCTTCCTCAACAATAGCACTTCCAACCGCTTGAGCCGCGCAATCCCCACCCCCAGCAGCAACAGGTGTGCCTTCGAGTAATCCTGTTGCTTCCGCACCACTCGATGAGATTTTAGAAGACATTTCAGTTGATTCCGTGACTGTAGGTAACCATGAAGGATCCCAGCCCAAAACATGAAGTATTTCGTCCGACCACTTTCTTTCTCCAACATTGAGTAAGGATGTACCGGATGCGTCAGAAACATCGCTGAAAAATTCTCCGGTCAGCCTGTAACGAATATAATCTTTAGGAAGAAGTATCTTTGATACCTTGTTGAAAATATCAGGTTCATTTTTTTGCATCCATTTAATTTTAGGTGCGGTAAAACCGGCTAAAACTGGATTTCCTGTGATTTCCAACACCTTTTCAGCCCCGACCAATGAAGTGATCTCGTTGCACTCCTCATGAGACCTCTGGTCATTCCACATAATACATGGCCGAAGTACTTCTCCGGATGCATCAAGGGCAACCATTCCATGCATTTGTCCGGTCAAGCCAATCGCAGCAATACTCCCTGGATCAATACCTTTAAGAAGGTCAACAATCGCATGCTTGGTCGCTTGCCACCAAACTTCAGGATCTGCTTCTGCCCACAAGGGACGAGGCGTTTGAAAAGGGTATTCAGGAGAGCTGACCTTAAGCACCTCTCCCGTTTTGGATACCAACAATGCTTTGACCGAAGAAGTTCCTATGTCCAATCCAATAATGTTCATCTTATTTTGCTAAGATTTTTACCCAGCACTTGGCAACGACAATGCGGAATAGAGACATTATTCTAGAATATTTAAAATCATTCATTCAAAAATTATATTGATATTTCACCCAATCTGAGGAGATAAGATACTGCTTTCTCAAACTCCTAGCATTTAAGTAATCTAAAGTCATACCGTAAGCCCCCCCTTTCTGGTGCCGTAGATAAATCGATCAATTTAGGTGTCGAACCCTGAATATTTGCACGAGAAAAGCCACCTTGAATATCAAACAAAGCAAGCCTGCATCAAACTTCTTAACCTTCTCAAAAAGTAGTGTGATCGGACTAAAACCATTGAGCAGTTTTCCAATAAAGTTCATGGTGAATCAATTTACACTTTCATTAGTTACTCCTGATTTTCATCAAAACAAGCCATCCCAACTTCTTGCACCCCTAACAATATACCCATGGATCCTCCCAATGATTAGCAGGCAGAGTATATGGTATAACCTAGCGTGTGATGAGCCAGCTTGTAAAAAATCTATTTCGATTTTTGCGAGCCCTTGATACAGATTATGGGTTCTCGTAGAAAAAATTTAAAAGAATAAGACAAATATAAAAAGCAAGCCACTTATTACCAATGAATCAAAATCGAATTAGAATTGAATACTGCACTGGATGTCGTTGGTTATTACGATCGGCATGGACAGCACAGGAATTGCTCACCACTTTTCAAAATGAATTGTTCGAGGTAAGCTTACAGCCTAAAATTGAGCAAGCGGGCCACTTCCAAGTTCATTGTAATGGAACATTGATTTGGTGCCGAAAAAAAGAAGAAGGTTTTCCAGAAATGAAAGAGATAAAGCAGAGGATACGCGATTTGGTAGACCCAAAAAAAGATTTAGGTCACTCAGAAAAAAAATAAGGGAACAGAAACATCTATTCCGGATTCTCTACCGTCTTTGACTTTCCACTTAATTCTGCAGCCAGTTTCTCACTTGCGGCAACCTGCCGTTCAGCCATTTTCTTTTTTAGCATTTCATCCCCAATCACACCCAGCAAGATCACCAAGCCAAGGATTCCAAATTCCAAGTGAGTTGAAATCCCAACCATATTAATTGAATTGAAGATTATGCGAATGACGGCAGCTGCAATGATGACCCCCAAGACAGAGCCTTCCCCTCCTCTTAGACTGCATCCGCCAAGAACAGCCGCTGCGATTGCAAAAAGTTCATAAAATTCGCCTGTCTGGGCCGGTTGGACTGACCCTAATTCAAAAGCAAACAAAATACCCGCAATGCCCGCAAAGAAAGAGCATAATACATAGGCAACGATCTTCATACGATCGGTATCAATTCCGCTGTATCGGGCACCTTCCTCATTGTTGCCAAGGGCATATAAATACCGGCCCCATATGGTCTTCCGTAGAAAGATCGAACCAGCTATTGCGAGAACCACGAGAAAAAGTGCCGGAGTTGGAAGTTTGAAAAAGCCACCAATTGCTATTTGGCCACTAAAGATAAAATCAAGCATCAGAATCTGCTCCAGGTTTACAAAGCCCAGATCACCCTCGAAAGGGATAGGTCCCAAAGACTGGTTGTCCGTTAGCCAACGGCTAAGGCTCCGATAAATTAACAGGCCACAAAGGGTGACCACAAAGGGTTGCAGCTTCGCCTTGGTAATTAACAACCCATGAATCAATCCAATCACCACAGACATGAACAGGGTGAGCCCAATGGCAACAATCGGATCAAGGCCTTGAATTTTGGTAAAAAATGAGAGCACAACCGCAACCAGACCAACCACCGAACCAATAGATAAATCGATTCCACCGGTTATAATCACAAAAGCAACACCGATACTCATCACTCCATATAAACTCGACCACTTGACCGTATTTTGCATGTTGTATGCGGAAAGAAAATTAGGGTCCGCAATTGCTGTTATTAAAAATACAGTGACCAAAAGGCCGAAAATTCCATACACATTTTTCTTCATAAATTTAAGCCGCTAACGAGCCTCCTGTAGCCAGTTGCATAATTGATTCCTCAGACATTTGATTCTTTTGTAGTTCTCCCGAAATTTTCCCTTCGTGCATAACATAAACCCTGTCCGCCATCCCCAGAACTTCCTCCATTTCACTTGAAACAAAGAGAATTGCTATGCCTTTGCCTGCGAGTTTTTCCATGAGTTTATAAATTTCCCTTTTGGCCCCAATATCAATCCCACGGGTTGGTTCATCGAGCATCAAAAGCTTGGGGTTCATTGCCAGCCATTTCCCCAAAACAATCTTTTGTTGGTTCCCCCCTGAGAGAAACCGCGCTGCTTGCTCGATACTTGGCGTTTTAATCTGCATCTGATCGACTGCCTCTTCAGCAATTATTTTTTCCTTTAAATGATCAAGAATACCCATTTTTTGATCCCTTTCAAGGCTGGGCAGGCTTGCATTCTCACGGACTGTCATAGGCAGGACCAACCCATGGTGCTTTCGATCCTCAGGAGCCAGGGCCAAACCGGCATGGACAGCATCGGCTGGCGAACGTGGTGAAAAGCCAACTCCCTGCACCTCCAACTCTCCTCCTAAGGATGGAGTGACCCCAAAAAAGGTCTGTAATAATTCAGTACGACCAGCACCAACGAGCCCAGCAATCCCAACGATTTCACCTGCACACACCTCAATCGACACTGGAATTTCAGGATAGGTTGGAGAAACCACATTCACTGCTTTAAGAACGCAATCCCCTGGTCGGTGAATTTCTCGATCATAAAATTCACTTAATTCACGCCCCACCATTAAGCGAACCATATTATCGTGATTGATTTTATCTTTGGCTAACTCACCCGCGTTTGCTCCATCCCGAAATACCGTAACCCGGTCAGAAAGTTCCTTCACTTCACCCAGTCGGTGAGAAATGTAAATCACGCTAATCCCCTCGTCTCGTAAGCCTTTAACCACATCGAACAAAGTCTCGGTCTCTTTTTGAGACAAACTACTAGTCGGCTCATCCATGATCAACACACGGGCGTCGCAGGATAGGGCTTTGGCAATCTCAACCAACTGTTGCTTACCAATCGGTAGCGACCCGGCAATGGTGTCTGAGGGTAAATTCAGACCGACTCTTTTCAAATACCTGGTTGCTTCCTCATGTAATTTTCGCTCATTGATAAAACCTTTGCTCCCCGGTTCACGTCCGAGGAAAATATTGGAGGCCAAGTCTAAATTGGAAGCAAGGTTGAGCTCTTGATGAATCAGCGCAATACCCATGTCCATGGCTTCCCTGACATTTTTAAAATTCACCCTCTCTCCGTCAATATAGTAATCACCAGAATCCGCAGGTTGCACACCTGCGAGGATTTTCATCAGGGTACTCTTTCCGGCACCATTTTCTCCGATCAGCGAAATAACTTCACCCTTCCCCAAAGTCAGGGATACCCCCTTGAGAGCAAGAACGCCTGGGAAACTTTTTTTTAAGTCTCTGACTTCAAGAAGTACCTCTGGACCTTCGCTCATTTATTGGGTTTTTCCAAGTTCGGCCATTTCCTTTTTCTTGGCCCAGAATTCGTCGATGTTTTTCTTCGTTACTTCCAGAAAGGCAACTTCTTGGTAAGTTGTCGTGGGCTGAACGCCATCCGAAATATTCTTGAGCATTTTAATGGATTCATATCCATATTTCCAAGGTTGCTGGCTTATAGTGCCATAGGCATGCCCATCAGTAATTGCTTGAAGTAAGGAGTCCTGTTCATCAAAGCCGCAAACCTTAATGGCACCCAACTTGTTCGCTTCCTTAATTGCGTCAATGCATGAAGGAGGGTTGTATGCAAACAGACCCACCATACATCTTAAATCCTTATATTTTGCGATCGCATCTTCGGCATTACTTTTAGCTCTTGCCTTATCGAAATTATCCGTACGGGTATCTAAAATCGTATATTTTGACCCCTCGGAGGTCAAATTGGTTGCGTCAACAGGATCGTATTTCACTTGCTCCAAACTTTGCTCCGGGCGACCTAATAATGCATCGATGACTCCCTGCCTTCTTTGGCGTGCGTTTAATTGCTCAAGTCGCCCCACAAAGAGCATAACCTCTCCGCCCTCAGGCAGAGCCTTTTTCACCAATCCCCCCAAGGATCTGCCCGCCTTATAGTTATTGGTTCCAATGAAGATTAAACGCTTACTCTTTGGGGCGTCCGAATCATTGGTAATTAAAATAGTATTTCCAGCCACTTCATTTAAGAAGGGGGTTTGATTTTCGGCATCCACTGGACTAACGGCAATACCATCAATGCCTTTTGCAAGCAAAGTTTCCATCATTCTTTTTTGATCAACAACTCCCTTTGGAGGCATTAAAACTTCGCAACTGACACCAAATTCTTTCTCTGCAATCCGTACTCCAGCAGCACATAAATCCCAAAAAGGATCAACTCCATTGGTTACATAAGCAAAGGAAACTTCGGAATCCCCCCCTTCCCCACCTGGCTTATCGCCACAACCTGAAAAAGAACCGAGAATTGGTGCAAGAAATAGAGAAATTATCTTAGATCGTATCTTCATAATGATTTATTAATTAATGGTTAAAATTCACCAAGGCGTGCGACCGCCGTTTACGCACAAAGTCTGACCGGTAACAAAGGAAGCTTCCGGCGAGGCAAAATAGCAAACTGCATTACCTACATCACTTGGATTCCCCCACCTGCCCATAGGAATGGTTGAAAGGTACGCGTCTTTGTCTTCTTGAGGATCCTGCTCATGTCTTTCCGTGGGTATCCAACCTGGAGCCACCATATTCACGGTAATACCAAAAGGAGCTACTTCACTCGCCATACTCCGGCTCCATCCGATTTGCCCTCCTTTTGCAGCAACATAGGCACTGAACTGGGGCACTGAACTATGAAAAACTTCGCTCGTTATGTTAATTATTCGCCCACCACCATTCTTTTTCATTCCTGAAAGCACAGCTTGGGTTAAGTAAAGAGGACTAAGTACAAAAAAGTCATACATTTTACGGTAAAAATCACCGTCATAGTTTTCAACAGGCTTCTGTGGTTGATCTGGGGTAGCATTGGGAACTAAAATATCAAGCGAGCCGAATTTTTCTTGAACTGCTTCAACCATTGCGTGAACTTGGTCAGAATCAGCTGCATCCGCTCTCACGAGCATCGCATGGATTCCACAATCCTGTAATTCTTTCAGGGCAATTTCGGCATGATCACGATTATTTAAATAATTCAATGCCACTTTCGCACCTGCATTACCCAAAGCCTTAGCAACTCCTTTACCCAAGCCCTTGGTGCTACCGGTTACGAGAGCAACTTTACCCTTCAATGAAAAATTTCCCATAATCCCACACACTTTTAGGATAAAACATAACTTGGCAATAAATTAATATTTTCAGCGTATTTAATATTTCAATCTCCTACATTCCCAAGATTTCTATTTCCCTTCAAAGGCAACTGGGATAAAGTTCGACACTGCTATCACTGCTATTTACAACTTGCTTACAAAGCTTGTTAAAAGTTATCCATAATGTGCTTTGAAAATATCTATTAAATATGTAATAATTTGCTTTTCGTATATATTTCTAATTGCAAACGCTTACAGCGAATCAACATCGCTAAGCAACTCAACATTTAGAAGCCACCATATTGAATTAAGTGTTGATATCAGTGGTAAAATTTACACAGCCCAAAAAATCTCAAGCCGGGACTTGGGATATGGCAATTTTTCATGGCATGGAAAACTTGTTGAAGATCAAAATAGTATTCTCTCTTTTACTAAAGCCGAAAATATTGTTTTTGGAACTCTTCGCTTTGGTCATGGTCAAACTTTCAGACTTAAAACTAAAAATGATGGTGAAGTTTTCTTTTCACCCGCACCCCAATCAACTGATGTATGTGCAGGTTGTGACTCTCCAAAAAGATCTGTACCCCTTGATCCAAGAAGAGATAGAAGAGGGAAAAATTGGCGCAACGGCGACGGTAATCTCATCGATCTCTTAGTCGCTTACACCTCAGACGCCAAAAGTGCCCAAAACTTTACTACTGAGAGCGAAATCAAAGCCTATGTTCAGAATGCTATTTCTGAGTCAAATTTATGCTTTATGAACAGTAAGGTTAATGCATCAATTCGCTTGGTGCATTTAGTTGAAATCGACTATACAGAAACCCTAAACCCATCCTTAGACTTAAACCGAACAGTCAACAAAGATGATGGCTACCTGGATGACCTGCACTCATTACGAGACCTGTACGGGGCAGATCTCGTAACTCTTCTTATTTCCCAAGGGGACGGAACGGTAGGGGGGATAGCAAAGAGTATGACCTTCCCCACTTTAGCATTCGCAGATAGCGGGTTTAATGTTGTGGTTATGGACCAAATTGGAGCCCCAAATTACAGCTTACTTCACGAGATTGGTCATAACATGGGGTGCTTGCATAATCGGGAAGATGCTATGAATCGTGGTATTCCAGAAACAGACCCTTCCAATAAATCAACTTTTAAGACATTTAACTATGGCAAAAGATGGATCCTTGAGAATGAAGGTTACCGAACGATTATGGCCTACGATACGGAAGGTGCGATAACCTACTCCAATCGCATCCCTTTCTTTTCAAATCCGAACATTAAGTACAAAGGAGTACAAACCGGAAATTTAAATGCAGAAGATAATGCACAGGTTTTGAATACAACCGCACCTTATGTTTCCAACTTTCGAAACTCGGTGGTACAAGAAATAATCCCTTCAGTAAATTCCCTTACAGTAATGGAGGGAAATGCGAGCACATTGACGGTTCGCTTGGCAACAAAACCAGATCAAAATGTGACCATTTCAGCACAACTAGATTCTGCTGGTGATCAAAACTTTAAAATTGTCGGATCGGGTTATCTTTCATTCTCTACAGAAAATTGGAATCTCCCACAAACTGTACAAATCCAGGCAACTTTTGACCCAGACTCCGCTACAGGTGAGTCCACCCTCTATCTAAGTGCAAATGAAATCCCAACAGCCAATATTGAACTCAATGAGAAAGATTCCGAGCTCAGTAAGGATGATAACTTTTTCATTTCTGGGGTGGTTCAAAATTCTCTAGGTATTGGCATTAAAAATGTTGATATCTCACTTTCATCAGGTGAGACATTTATCACGGATGAAAAGGGATCTTTTTTTGTAAGTAGGATAAATGGTTGGATCGGTTCTCTATCAGCTGCTAAATCAGGTCACACGATCTCTCCTTCGAGCCTCTTAATCACAGCTGACACCACAGGCAATATTGATCAATTGTTCACCGCAAACAGAAGTCATATCTTGTATGTAGACGAAGGGGCAACTGGCAATCGGGATGGATCGACTTGGGCTAATGCTTATCAAGACTTTTCCGAGGCTCTTGAATCCCTGCATCCCTTTTCAGAAGTCTGGGTAAAAAGGGGGACATACAAGCCGGGTGTTTTTCGAAGTGATTTCTTTTTAATTCCCCCTGATGTATCAATCTACGGAGGATTTGATGGAACCGAAACAGAAAGAGGTCAGAAAAATCCCTTTGTTAATGAAACAATTTTATCGGGAGATATTGGAAGTACTGGGGATGGCTCGGATAATTCATTCCACATCGTCGTTCCATCTTCAGGATCCCATATCGAAGGGTTTACCATCGAGGACGGCAATGCGAGCGAAAACTTCTCGGACTCAAGGGGCAAAGGTGCAGGTTTATATGCAAAGAATGTCAGTTTCACAATAATCGACTGTGTTTTTAAAAATAACCGGGCACGACAAAAGGGTGGCGCACTTTATCTTGATGAAACGAATGCATCCTTAACAAATTGCTCTTTCACCTCAAACCTCGGTACAGGACTTGGGGATGGATTCGGATATGCTGGTGGGATATACGCCAACAAAGTAGTTCTCTCGTTGACTGCCTGCCAGTTTACCCAGAACCAATCTGAGCTTAACGGCGGTGGAATTTTCGCCGAATACTCAACCATCAACTCCACTTCCTGTATTTTTTCTGGCAATCAAAATACCGATAATAACGGAGGCGGTGCCATGGCGCTGAAGTTTTGCATATTCAATGATATAAATAGTTCTTTCCAGGATAACTTTTCGGCTTCTTCGGGGGGGGCTGTTGATATTTATGATTCCAATATCTCCCTTTCAGGAACTTTTTTTCACAACAACCAATCATCCTTTTCTGGGGGTGCGTTGGCTGGTGAGGGTTCAAATATTTCTGCATCAGACAGTAATTTTTCAGGTAATCAGGTTTCGTCCAACAATGGGGGTGCCTTGTATGTATCTGATTCAAACTTAATTCTTAACCGATCGCAATTCACTGGAAATCGGTCTGGGTTTTCGGGGGGTGGAGTTTATGTGCAAGATAGCAATGTTACCGCAAGCAACAATCAATATGCTCAAAACTCCGCAGATTCATATGGAGGGGGGGCAGCCATAAAAAATGGAATGTGGAATGAGACTCTTGCTTCCTACTCCGATAACAATTCCTCCTACAATGGAGGAGGGCTTTATTTGGAGAACTCAAGTGGTTTAATTTCAGATACTAATTTCACATCCAATACAAATTTATCTTTTAACGGTGGGGGTGGGCTTTCCTTAGAATACTCATCTCCTCAAATTACTAACTGTCGATTCCTCACCAATTCAACAGCTTCAAAGTACGGAGGGGCTATTTACATGAACTCAGGCTCCAGCCCAAGCATTGAAAAGTCTTCCTTTATTCAAAATAAGGCGATTGGAACCGGTGGTTATGGGGGAGCTCTCTACTTTTTCCAAAACTCTTCTGTTGTAATCAATGAATGTTTATTTATGCAAAACAGTGCAGACAGTGGGGGCGCATTTGCCACTTGGGATACAAGCGATCTTAATTTTACAAATTGTAAATTTATTGGAAATGAAGCGAATGTTACCAGTTCATCAAATGGAGGTGTTTGCGTGTTATGGGGCACTGCAGATAACACTCTTTTTGTGAACTGCCTGCTTTCTGATAACCACGCAAACCAATATGGAGGCGTAATTAAAGGTGAAGGAACTTCCCAGTTTGTAAACTGTACATTAAGCAGGAATTCAGCAGGGTCATACGGAGGTGTTTCCATTCTTTTCCCTGGAAATATTCTGAGGTTTGAAAATTCAATTATCTGGCAAAATACAGCGGATATTGATGGCTCCGATATTTTTCTAAATGGTCAGACCGTTACTGCTTCATCCAGTATTTTAGATACATCCAAATCCTCCAGCTTAATTTCGGGTACGGATCATTTGAACGCTGACCCTCTCTTTGTAAATAGTGATGGTGAAGATGGAATCGCTGGAAATGAAGATGATGAATACAATTTACAATCCGAATCTCCTGCAATTGACCAAGCTGATTCCTCCGCGTTACATTATTCAGTCACTGACATTCTTGGGAAAACTAGGTACGGGGCATCCCCTGATATCGGTGCCTATGAATACAGAGTCAATACTGCTCCTACAATTAGTGATGGTGCTTCTTACTCACTTTCATCAAATGAAGATCAATCTGTATCCTACACTCTCTCGGCATCAGATGCGGATGCGGATGACTTATCCTGGTCAATTGCTGAGGATGCAAGTAACGGAACTGTTTCCGTAGATCACGGAACAGGCGAGGTAAGCTACCAACCAAATCCTGAATGGTCGGGGACAGATTCATTTGTAGTCATGGTTTCCGATGGCACCATAATTTCCTCCATATCTATAACTGTCGAAGTAACTTCCGTAGACGACCCTCCATATGTTTCAAACGAAATTGCCGATCAGACCAAACAGGAAGATGATACCAACTTCAGTATAGACCTATCCTCTGTCTTTTCGGATCCAGATGGGGATGCCCTTACATACTCCGTAAGCTCATCGAATGATTCACTTGTGATGACATCTGTACAAAACAGCAACCTTATCCTTTCACTAGCACTTAACCAAAACGGAGAGACAACAATCACAGTTTCCGCCACCTCAAACGACGATACCATCACCTCATCTTTTGATTTGCTTGTTGATCCTGTTGATGATCCACCCCTGG
This sequence comes from Opitutales bacterium, assembly GCA_029254745.1. GTDB lineage: Bacteria > Verrucomicrobiota > Verrucomicrobiia > Opitutales > Seribacteraceae > Seribacter. Next base: position 52,056 of record JAQWWZ010000012.1, read on the forward strand.
TTGTTAGTAAAATCCCGGACCAAGCTTATGAGGAAGATGCTTCCGATTTCAGTGTTGATCTCTCTTCTGTTTTCTCAGATCCAGATGGTGACACCCTTACTTATTCGGTCCTGTCAACAAACAACTCGCTTGTATCTTCATCGGTAGAGGGACATTTCCTTATTCTATCTCCTTCCCTTAATCAAAACGGGCGGGCAACTATCACCTTATCCGCTTCCTCAAATAATCAATCTGCAAGCACAACCTTCGATGTCTTAATAACCGCTGTTAATGATAATCCTACTTTTGATAGCATCCCAAATCAGCTCAGCGTTTACATCCCAGAATCGACACTGGGTGTTTATGATTTTAATGCCTCTGACCTAGATGCAGATTCCTTAACTTATTCCATTATCGGGATTGACTCAGGCAATTTTGAGATAAATGCAAGCACAGGGTGGCTCCTCTTCCGTGAATTACCTGATTTTGAAAGTCCAGTTGATTCCGACCAAAACAATTCTTACTCGCTCACTGTCCTAGTTAGCGACCCGAGCGAATCTGCTACTACCCTTGATGTCACGATTTATGTAAATGATATTGATGAGTTTGCCTGGTCGACCAGCCAGACTCTTCAAGGTAAATGGAGATCAACCTCATGGTTTGGCTACTATTACCAGAACTCAAACAAATGGATCTATCATCTCGATCATGGATGGATTTACCGGGAAGGAGACTCCATGCTCTCAACTTGGTTTTACGACAATACCCTAAAGTGGTTATGGACTAATAATCATCATTACCCATACCTTTATAGTGCTGAAGCGAGTGATTGGATGTATTTTTCACCTGAACAAGTAGATAGTCGAAGTTTTTATGACTATGCTACAGGGTCATGGATTGTACTTGATAGGAATTAAAAAAACCTAGCCAGAGTAGGCAAATGAGGGGACTCCCCTGCAACTCAACCCATCAACAACAAAAACTTTTCCAGCATGCTCTTCCTTCAATGACTTGTGGATACCTGTTGTCACAAAAAGTTGGTTTAGCCCTACCCCACCAAATGCACAAGCGGTAGTTTCAACACATGGGAAATCTATCTTTTGCAGCATTCCCCCGGTCGCAGCGTTGATATTTACGACACACCCCCCGTGACAGAGGGCAACCCATAAATGACCATCCGCATCTATAGTCATTCCATCTGGAGAGCCTTCCATTTCTGCCTTTGAAGTATCGAAAATGACTAAACGGTTATCAATAGCCCCAGTTTCATCATCGTAGTCATAAGACACAATCTCCTTGGTCGGAGTATCAATGTAGTACATTTTGTGCTTTGCCATATCCCAACAGATTCCGTTTGAATTGGTAACATCAGGAATTTTCAGCTGAAGAGAACCCTCGGTATCCAACATATAAAGATTAGCGTCCCCTTTCTTTTTTACCGTACTGATCGTACCCGCCCAAAATCTTCCGGAAGGATCACATTTGCCGTCATTGAAGCGATTCTCAGGTCTTTTAGCTGCTTCAGGATCGGCGAAATTTTCCGTAAGTCCAGTTTGGGGATCGAAGGAATAAATCCCACTGTCTCCAGCACAAAGAAAGCCTCCAGATTTCCGAGGAACGACTGTACCGATACGTTCTCCCATCTCCCAAGTTTCTTCTCTTTCGGTTTCAGGATTTAAACAGATCAAGGCATGACCTTCAATATCGACATATAAAAGGCGATCATTCATATAAATTGGTCCTTCTCCCCACTTGGACACTCTAGAACCCAATGGCCGGATAGTTACATTATTAGTCATTCCTACTTAATGTGAAAATCTTCTATTACTTGCAACTTATTCGGAATAAAAATGAATAATTTTTTTCCGGTTCCAACCAACCTCGGTTATTTGAATAATCCAATTACTTTTATAGCACTGTTTTCCAGCTAAGTTTCGGAAGTCCTGAAGGTCCATATTGTAATCGCATAGTTCCGGGCGTTTAAATTCAGATCACGATAGAACAAGCGAGCAACCAACTGATTGCAATCGGTTGGTAAAGTATTCCCATTAATGGTTTACAGAAGGGTCTTAATTCTAGCAACTTCCCGACTGATCTTTAATCTAACTATCCCGAACATGTAAAAGCCTTACAACCATGTAGAAGGGTCTTCATCAACAAAACAATACCTGCACGTCCTGCCCTAAACCTATCATGGGCTACATCCAAAGGATAAATACAACGCATTGCACCACCCCACCCTCGGATCCATATTTCTGAGTTACTAGCGAGTGAGAGAAGCCTGAATTAATTGGCTACCCTAAGTAACAAAAAACCTTCTTTGTTATCTTTAACTTCCCAACCTTTACCAAGTAATTCTTCTCTCATTAAATCTGCAAGCCCCCAGTCCTTGGAAAGTTTGGCATTCCATCGTTTGTCAGCAAGATCTTTAATTTCTGCAGGAATCTCTTCCTCCAGTTTTGTTTTAACCTCAATATGAAATCCGAAGGCATCACAAGTTGCTTGAAATCCCTTCCGAATGGCTTGCAGACTGTGCTCTTTTCCTTGGTATTCTTTCTGATCAAAAAGTGAGTTAATTTCACGCACTAATCGAAAGCAACGCCCCAGTGCTTCGGGAGTGTTTAAATCCAAAAGAAGAGCTTCCTGGACTGGATAAAATGGACCAAAATCCGTTTCTAAAACTTCATTATTTTTATACTGAAATCCAATTTTTTCGGCAAAATCTGTTAACTTTGACAGTGCCTTGCGGCCGGCCTGCATGGACTCAAAAGTAAAATTAAGTGGTTGACGGTAGCTACCAGAAAGCAGGACATAACGAGCTTCTTGTGCTTTATACCCCTTTTTGCCAAGATCGTCCAAGGTGTAAAGATTTCCCAAAGACTTACTCATTTTTTTTCCCTCTACCATGAGGTGGGCAATGTGAAACCAATGACGGGCAAATGTCTTATCAGTCGCAGCTTCCACCTGTGCAATTTCATTTTCATGATGGGGGAAAACCAAATCCACTCCTCCGGAGTGAAGGTCGAAACTCTCTCCCATATGCTTCATGCAAATTGCACTACACTCAATATGCCAACCCGGCCTGCCCTCTCCCCATGGAGATTTCCAAAAATTATCTCCATCTTCAGGTCTTCTAGCTTTCCATAATGCAAAATCAGCGGCGGAATCACGATCATATTCATCTGAACTTTCTCGCTCAGTTCCGGTAGTGATCTCACGATCCGCCAAACGGGAGAGTCGACCGTAACCCTCAAATGATTTAACATTAAAATAAACGGATCCGTCTGCCGCCTGATACGCTTTTCCTTTTTCAATTAATCGTTCAATCAAAGAAATTTGCTCAGGAATGTGACCCACTGCGGATGGCTGGACATGCGGAGAAAGAAGATTTAAAGAGTCACAATCTTCTTCAAATAGCTTCGTCCAACGAGCGGTAAATTTCTGCAGGGGCACTCCCTCTTCTCGGGATTGCCGAATCGTTTTATCGTCCACATCGGTTACATTACGAGCGTGGTAAGTCGCTTGGCCCGATGTTTCCAAGGCCCGACGAAAAACATCCTGCATCACAAAGGTTCTAAAATTCCCGATATGAGCCGGACCATAAACAGTGGGCCCACAGCCGTAAAAGCGGACCCTTTTCTTGTCCATGGGAAAAACCTCCTGTATTTCGCGAGTAAAGGTGTCGTATAACTTGAGCGGCATCGATTTATTCTTCGCTTATGGTGATCGGCTTAATGTCCCATTTTGGATTTTGCCCGAGGAAACGACATGGATTGTTGTGATAAACTTCGACAGCATCCTGTAGACTGTGCCCACGCCTGCGGAACTCAACTATGGATTCCTGCAAGGTAAATGGATCACTTGGGCCCCAATCAGCAGAAGAATTAACCAACAAACGCTCACGGGGGTATTTTTCAAGAATATCCACAGAACGTCGGGGACTACACTTAGTCACAGGATAAAGAGTCATACCCGCCCAATAACCGGCATCTAAAACAGACTCAATTGTTTGTTCTTCGACATGATCAATCCAAATCTTATCGGGGTTGACATCCATACCAGCCAGCACTTCTAAAACAGTCTTGGTTCCATGGGCTTTATCGGAGAGGTGGGGAGTATGAATAAGCACTAATTGATCGTGCTTCATCGCCATCTCAACATGGGCTTGTAGGGATTCAATTTCATTCGGGGTCGATTTATGCAGACCCGTCTCACCGACTCCCAAACAGGTTGGTTTTTGAAGAAACTCTGGCATCTGACGAAGTACTTCCTGTGTCAGTTCTCGATTCTCTGCCTCTTTCGGATTTACCGCCACCCAACAAAAATGCCGGATGCCAAACTCTGCCGCCCGGGTCGGCTCAAATTCAGCAATTTGAGCAAAGTAATCGATGAAGGTTTCAGGGTGCCGACGATCAAACCCAGCCCAAAATGCTGGTTCACATACCGCTACAACACCAGACATCGCCATTCGCTCGTAGTCTTGGGCAGTTCGAGCAATAGCGTGATAATGTGGTTGAATAATCTGCATAGCAAAAGGGGGGTTAATTAAGAAATCGTTGCAAAGTGCTTAAGTAATTTTTCAGCCCGATCAGCTTGTGGATGATCAGGCTCAGACAAAATCTGCATAGCTTGAAGCAAGGAAAATCGTTTAGATTCATCCTGGGCCTTTTCGCTGTCTCGCTTTACTGCTTGGTCATAACGATCAAGCATAGCAGCAACTTCAAGTAGGTCACGACGAGCCTCTAAGTAATAAGTGTCGAGGGTTTTTTGCGGAGTGAGCATGAGGAATTAAGAGATGATGGAATAATTTTCAGTTTAAGAAGACGGTAATAAAGAGGAATGATGATGAGCGATCTTTGCTTGTTGATCAACCTTTACCATAAAACTGTAGCGCGCTGGGTGTCGTACCTGAATGCCACCATCCATGTAATAAAAATCATACAAACCAGTGGCTAAATAACCACGACCGTTAAAATCCAGAATTTCTTGCGTTCCTTCCTTGATCTCCACTCCCGCATTCTCGCGACTGGTAAACCCAACAAAATAGTTCTTTATTCCTTCGCGAGAAGTAATCGGCATTTGCTCAAAGGTAGCAAAAAGGGAAGCTTTTTCATCATAGCAACCAAGGATGGCATCAAGATTTCCTGCATTTACTGCATTTACCCAATTTTGAGGTATTTCATATTTCATAATTTACTGAATTTCGATGTAACCATTCTACAAAATCTTACAACATATTTGGACACTACTTTAATAAACTTGCAAAAGCTTTCTCCCACAGGTCAGGCTTAAAACCTTGAAGATAAATGTTCCCACTAATCAAGAATGGGCGTTTTATCAGATTCCCACGAGTGGAAAGCAAAGACAAAACATCTTTTTCAGTCATTTGAGGAAGCTTTTCTTTCACTTTTGGGTCCCTGTAGTCCATGCTCGATGTATTCATGATCTTCTTGAGTCGACCGCCATGGGCATCAAGCATCGCTTTTAATTCTTTTACAGGAGGAGGGCATTCTCGGATTTCAATACTCTCGTAGGCAAATCTTTTGTGATTCAACCACTTTCTAGCCTTGCGGCAAGATTCGCACTTTTCATATTGATAAAATTTCATTTTCATTTGTTTGCCTATTCAATCTCTGTCAATATCAACAAAACCTGACTCATTTCAACCTTGTTCGATCCAATGGATACTCAAAAAATTTCCCTCAGTTCTATATTTATCGTTTTAATTTTATTATTTATGACTTCCTGCTCTAATTCAGACCTACCCAATACGACAATCGATAACAAGGCACCCCTCAGTGACCCAAGTGAAGCTTCGATGCAAGTGATTCAACACACTTTAGCGAATGGCCTTACTTTATTACTTAGCCCAAACTCAGAAGAACCAAGATTTTACGCTGAAATTGTTACCCGAGCCGGCAGTAAACATGACCCGAGTACAAATACCGGCCTTGCCCATTACTTAGAACATTTACTTTTCAAAGGAACGAGGAACTTTGGGACTACAAATTTTGAAAATGAAAAGCCTTTGCTAGATCGAATTACAAAATTATACGAAGAAAGGTCGAAAGAATCAAACGAGAGTAAAAGAGCCCTGATTTATAAAGAAATTAATCAAATTTCTCTTGAAGCTTCAAAAATTGCGGTGCCAAACGAGATGGACAAAGTGTACAGCGACATGGGTGGTAAAGGGATAAATGCCCACACCTGGCATGAAGAAACTGTCTATAAAGTTGATCTTCCTGCCAACCGTCTGGAGCATTGGGCTAAAATTGAATCTGAACGGTTTGCAAACCCAGTGTTTCGCCTTTTTCACACCGAATTGGAAACTGTGTATGAGGAAAAAAACCGCGCCATCGACAATAAAGACAGACTCCTTCATCGAGAGGTAAACAATCTACTTTTCAAGGTCCACCCCTACGGTCAGCAGTCCACTCTCGGTACAATTGAGCATCTCAAGAACCCATCTATCTCTGCAATTGAAGAGTTCTACGCCATGCATTATGTGCCGGAAAATATGGCTATCTGCATATCGGGTGATATAAAAGTCAAAGAATCCATCGAGCTCATTGAGAAATATTTTTCTTCTTGGCAAAACCAAAACTCATTACGGCCAGAGCCCACATGGAAAGAAAAGCCACTCAATGGAAGGGAATTTGCAGAGGTTAAATACTTGGGGGAAGAACAAGTTCTATTAGCGTTCCAAACCGCTCCTCGGTTTCATAAAGATTACCCTGCGTTACGACTCATTGATATGATTTTAGATAATTCAGTGGCCGGCTTAATTAACCTTAATCTCGTTGAAAAACAGGCCGTTCGCTCTGCTGGTTGCTTTCCTCAGAATTACAACGACCATGGTGCTCATTACCTCTATGGAATACCCAAAGACGGGCAAAGCATGAAAGATGTTGAAAATCTTCTGCTTGCACAAATAGAACATGTTAAAAAAGGAGAGTTTGAAGATTGGGTTTTACCGGCAGTTATTAACGATTTCAAAAAAAGCCAAAAAGAAAACCTAGAAAGTAATTCGAAGCGAGTTGAAATGCTTCGGGATACATTCTTGTCATTTGTGAAATGGGAAATAATGAAGCAGGAAATTAATGAACTCGAAAAAGTGACGAAAGAAGAGATCATAAATGTGGCTAACCAATACTACCTTGGGAACTATGTGGCCGGGTTCAGGATTGACCAGCAACACGATCTTCCCAGCATTGAAAAACCCGCAATCGACCCTTTGAAAATTGATCCTGACAAGTCATCAGATTTCATGCAGGAAGTAACCAAAATTCCCTTCAATCAATTCGAACCCAAGTTCATTGAAGCAGGAAAAGATTTTGCGACTAAAGAAATTGCTCCGGGAGTTGTTCTTTTGCATGCGAACAATCCACTTAACGACCTTTTCTCTATTGAAGTACGAATGGAGTTGGGAAATGACCATGCCCCAATGCTTCCCTACGCTAAAAGAATGCTCAACCGTGCAGGTGCCGCGGATATATCTTCGGAAGCACTCAAAATCGAGTGGTATAAACTCGCGACTGATTTTGGTTTTGGGGTGCATGAACATCATACAAGTTTTTCCTTAAATGGTCTTGATGAAAACTTTAAAGTGTCTCTTGATTTAGCAGAAAAACACCTGCAGTCACCGACCCTAAGTACCGAAACTTGGAAGCAGACTATTGAAATTATGCTTTCCGAAAGAGATGATGAGCAAAAAGAACCAAGGGCTCTGAGTAACGCATTAGCCCACTTTCACCGGTATGGATTACAATCTCGCTATCTCAAACGCCCTTCAGATGCCGACCTCAATGCATCCACTCCCTCAAGTTTAAGTGCATTGATTACCGATGTTTTATCAGTCAAAAGAAGTATTCTGTATTTTGGACCACGCACAATGAAACAGGTCGAATCTACCATCTTAGATAGTTTTATCGGTCAGGCCCC
>JAQWWZ010000048.1 GCA_029254745.1 Opitutales bacterium
CATGGCCCGCTCATCATGAACTCGGTGGTGGTAATCTTTATCGACCTTACTTGAAAACTTACTAACTGACTGAGGATAGCGATTAACACAATTTTCAAGACCGAACAATGGACCAGTAAGCTTTGGATTGGCTACTGCATACAGGCCCACCACTTTTGTTGAAAGTGCATTAGCCAAGTGCACGGCACCTGTATCTGGAGCAATCAAAAGGTCAACTTCACGAAGCATGGATGCCCATTCTGCGAGGCTTAACTCACCAGTTAAATTATTAACCCCCGAGTCATAAGAATTAGCGATTTCTTCATTCAGCTTTTTCTCAAACTCATTGGTACCACCAAGTATCACTACATTACAGTTCTTTTGTAGCAAAAATCTGACAACCCGCACATACCCCTCATTGCTCCACCGACGCTCAAGTTTGCTCGCGTGTGGATGCAGGGCGACAAGCCTTTTACCATTCACCCTTAAAGACTTAGCCCGTTTACTGCACAGATGCCCAAAGGCGTTACCCCAATGAGGTTGAATGCTAGGAGCACCAGCTAGTTCTCCTAGATTCATGTATGCCTCCACAAAATGCTGGTCTTCATAATTGATCGACTCATCGATGAATAAATGATGGAGGTCTTTGCCCCTTCTTCGATCAAAACCAATTTTTTTTTGGGCTTTTATGAAAATGCTAATCGCATGAGCTGAAAAACTAGCCTGGGCAACAATCAATGTATTAAATGAATGGCTTTTTAGCTTTAACCAATTTAGAAAAAGTGTTTTCAGGCTCTTGACCTTACTCACTACAATATAAGAGCAGCCTGATATGGGACCAATTAAATCTACGACAGACTGCGTTGTGACCCAATGGACCTCGTGGTATTTTCGGGAGAGAATAAGTTGGTTGATTAGCGGCAAAACGAGCACCGCATCACCCAGTGCGGATATTCTGAGTACCGCAATACTTGGCCTTACTTCTATCAATGGTGACAGTCCTTATACAGTAGATCCAAAATTCTTTTGCCTGATAAACCCTTAGACTTTTTTTTCTCGGAAATCATCGTTGGGATTTTACGGAATAACTTTATGAAATTGAAAACCCGAAGGTAGTACCCAATGCGTTGCTTAATCAAGTCTTCTAAAACTCTATTCGCATACAGTTTCTTGGTTACTGTAGTGCTTGATTCAAGCGGAGATTTAGGTTTCTCAAACACACCCCAAAGATTCCCCCCATCTCCAATGGAAGCACACGAAACTGTCTTGAAACCGGCTTTTTCAAGAAGTAGGGCAAGGGTTTTATCAGTGAATGAAAAAAGATGCCCAGGGTGCCATTTATGAAGGAATGCCATATCAGGGTACAAAATATTTGGCACTTCAATAAAAAATTTACCTCCTGGTTTTAAAAATCTCCCCAGATGTGAAAGATCGCGAACAGGATGCTCAAGGTGCTCAAGCACATGAAACATGGTTATTGCATCAAATTTTTCCTGAGTTTTAAATTCTGAAAATGGGGATTTAGTTACAGTCAGAGCGAGTTCCGCCTGACTGTATTCAGCATAAGGCAGATTTGCTTCAACTCCTTGGGCATTAAATCCCCTTGAACTTAAAAGATACACGAACTCACCACTACTAGATCCCGCGTCCAAGCAGTTTGCTTTTGGCATGAGGTGATTTTTAACCTTGGAGAATCTTTCTAGAGCAACTTTACCTGCACGATAAACATGCTTCGGTTTTGGTTGATGAACCCCTTTGTAAGATTTTCGGTAATCTGTCTTGTAAAACTCCTCTGTGTTTTCAAAGGGCACAGGATCAACATAAACAAGTCCTGACTTTGAGGATATTATATTCCTGAGGACTTTCCTGTTACGATCAACATTGCAAACCTCGTAAGCTTCGCTGGACCCTGTGATGGGACAGGGTCTATTAGATTTTATGACCGAACATTTTAAAGCCATCTCCTCTTGTATGGCTTTTGCAGCATTCCCACAAGTTTGATTTATAATTGCTTTAAAATTTAGCCGTTAATCAGGATTTATACCAATTTTCTTTTCAGCTGATTAAGAAAATGGTTTTATAGAGTTTTATCTATGATTGATATTTCATCCCTACGAAACGATTTAGAACGCATTCAAGCCTGTATTTCCAGAAAGAAATTTGATTGTAATTTCGATACGGTTCTAAACTTGGATATGAGAAGGAGATCTTCCATTGCGGATGCTGAGCAGGCGAGGGCAGGGCAGAAGGCGGTGAATGGAGAGATGGCTAAGTTGAAAAAGGGTTCACCTGAATTTCTTGCCAAAGTGGCTGAAATGAAAGAATTAGCAGGGAAAGTTAAAGAATTGGAAGCTTTTGCTAAGCAAGCAGATGAGGATTTTAAGGCTGCTTTTATGACTATCCCAAATGTTCCGCACGAATCGGTTCCTGATGGTAGAGGGGAAGAGGATAATCAAACTATTTCAACTTGGGGGGATATCGAGGGAGATTTCCCTCATGCACTCCCTCATTATGACATTCCATGGTTTGAGCAAATGATTGATTTCCCTCGTGGGGTAAAGGTTGCAGGTGCAGGTTTCCCTTTTTACCTTGGAGATATGTCTAAGTTGGTTCGAGCCTTGGTTAACTTTTTCTTAGAGGAAGCCGGTGAAAATGGATATCAGGAAGTACATTCGCCAATTGTAGTAAATGCCGCGAGTGCAACCGCCACGGGGCAACTGCCTGATAAGGAAGGTCAAATGTATGTGGACCCGAATGAAGACATCTACCTGATACCGACCGCAGAAGTACCGGTAACAAATTTCTTTAGGGATGAAATTCTTTCAGCCGATCAATTACCGGTAAAGAGATGTGCGTACACACCTTGCTTCCGAAGAGAAGCAGGAAGTTGGGGGAAGGATGTCCGGGGGCTCAATCGACTTCATCAGTTTGATAAGGTTGAGCTCGTCAAGTGGACGCACCCGCAGGAAAGCTTTAGGGAACTTGAATCGCTTCGGTTGGATGCGGAGAGCCTTCTTCAAAAACTAGGACTGCCTTATCGAGTACTATTGATCTGTGCGGGTGACATTGGTTTTCCTCATTCCAAGCAGTATGACCTAGAAGTATGGGCTGCCGGGCAAAAAAGATGGCTAGAGGTTTCCAGTTGCAGTAATTTCACTGACTTTCAAGCAAGGCGGGCAAACATTCGATTTCGGGGTGAAAAGGGAAAGCCTGAACCTGTTCACACCTTAAATGGATCTGCTCTAGCAGTCCCCCGAGTACTTGCAGCTATACTGGAAAATAATTTACAAGACGATGGACGGGTGAAAGTACCCACCTGCTTGCGAAAGTGGTACCCTGATGAAAGCATTGGGGTTTTACAGGATTAATGCTCCCCTCATTCGATGAAGAACTGAGCGATCTTCAAAGTAAGGCGAAGAATTTATATGGGCTTTACCCTTTTAAATTATGGCATAGCAAAACTCATGACTACCTGATACACGCCAAATCAGTTGGCGAAAAAATAAGTATTTCATGTTCGGGGGGGGCTGACTCTGTGTTTGCGGTACTCTTAGCTTGGTCATATCTCAAAGGCCAAGTTAATCTGATTCATGTAAACCACGGGATTCGTGAGCCTGGAGCATCCCGGGATGAAAAATTTGTTAGATTGCTGGGCAAATGCCTGCACTGCAATACTACCGTCCTGAGCATTAAAACCTTATCCAAGACCGATGAGGGCTCGCTTAGAGAAGCAAGAATGCAAGCGGTCAGGTCGAAGTTGGAGAAGGAGGGGGGCAGAGCCCTTATTCAAGGCCACCAGGCAGATGATATCGCAGAATCTTTCCTCTGGAGAATCTCGAGAGGAGCATCACCAGAGGGCCTTACTTCTCCAAGTCCGTACCATCTACACAAAGGGGTGGCTTTCCTCAGACCCTTTCTTGCATTTTCCCGTCAAGAAATCAGAGAATCTTTGGAGTCTCTCTCTATCCCATGGGTTGATGATGAAACCAATCTTGACAAGAAGTATCTCCGCAATCGCTTGCGACTAAATGTTGTTGGTGCATGGAAGGCATCAGTTGACCGGGACTTACTTAACGGGGTTATTCGGACCCGTGATCTGCTGGAGGAACAGAACGAAGCGATTTCGGAATGGGTCAGTCGAGCTTGCGATGCAGTTGTCGACAACGGTGTCATTAATAAAAAGCAGCTTGTAGAACTTCCAGATGCGGTAAAGCGTGGTGTTCTTGCCAGATGGCTGTCCAATATGGAGGTAGAATTTTCCCATAATCACATATCTGACATTTTACTTCTTTTATCATCCAGTGTTATAAATCAGCGAATAAACCTAAAAGGAAACCACCTTGTGTCTATAAGCCAGGATTTAATATCAGTTGTAAAACCTGTTGAAGACGCCAGGTCTTTTTTGCGGTGTAATCTTCCCCTTGTGGGTAAAATATATCTGCCAAGTGGAGCAATGCTTTCCTTGGAAATTCTTGGTGTTGAAAGTTCAGGTTTATTTAAAAATAGTAAGCCCTTGGTTGATATAAATAAAAATGCATGGATAAATGCGGACTCGATTGTACCCGGCTCAATTTATTGCCGGACTCGAACCGAAGGAGACCTTTACCACAAGCTTGGCTCGAGCGGTTCGAAAAGTGTAAAGAAGGCCATGATTGACAATAAAATCCCACATTCCGAAAGAGATTCAGTCCCCCTAGTCATTACAGAAAAAAAAGGTATCGCATGGATCCCTGGCTTTCCTCCTTCGGAAAAACTCAAGATAATGCCTTCTACAAAAAGGGTAATGCATTTGACTTACAGCCCACGGGCAGCATGATATAGGGTGTGGATAACAGCACTCAAAAAGACCCAGACAAACAACCCAAGACCTTCCAACCAAAGGTTTTCCTTATTTGGCTCGCCGTCCTGGCCGCGATCATTGGCTTGGTAATGGCTCAATCAGGAGAAATTTCTCCATCGCACCGTTCTTTATCATCTGTGGATGAATTATTGATTGCTGCCCAAGACGACCGTATCGAAAAAGCCACTATACAAAGCGATCCCAAGGGTGGGGAGGAGTGGTACTCCATCCAGGGAAAAGTTACCAATCCCGCTTTCGAAATTGATGAAAATCAATACAAATCCTTACCTTTTATAGTTAAAGGGAGAGTAACGGAGACTGAGTACAAGGAACTTCGTGAAATACTAGGCAATCGATTACGCGAAGAACCATCCAGTACATTATGGACGGATTTACTTTTCAGCCTCCTGCCTTTCTTGCTAATTATTGGTCTGCTTTATTTCCTTTTCGTTCGACAATTGCGGATGGCAGGTAAGGGTGCCTTAAGTTTCGGCAAAAGCAAAGCCAAGCTCCTTACCCGTGAAAATGAGAAAATCCTCTTTGAACATGTGGCTGGTTGCGATGAGGCAAAAGAAGAGGTATCGGAGATTGTTGATTTTCTAAAAGACCCCAAAAGATTCCGGAAAATTGGTGGTACTATCCCCAAAGGAGTTTTAATGGTTGGTCCTCCGGGTACTGGTAAGACACTTCTTGCAAAAGCAGTCGCCGGGGAAGCTGAAGTCCCATTCTTTAGTATAAGTGGTTCAGATTTCGTTGAAATGTTTGTTGGTGTGGGTGCCGCTCGTGTACGCGATATGTTTGAACAGGGTAGAAAAAACTCTCCATGCTTGATTTTTATTGATGAAATTGATGCAGTTGGCAGACAACGAGGAGCCGGTCTCGGTGGTGGAAATGATGAGCGTGAGCAAACGCTTAACTCTCTTCTAGTCGAGATGGATGGATTTGATGGGCATGAAGGTGTAATCATAATTGCTGCAACCAACCGTCCTGATGTTTTGGACAATGCACTCTTACGCCCCGGTCGCTTTGATCGCCAAGTTGTAATAGACCTGCCTGACATGGAGGGACGGGAGCAAATTCTTAAAGTCCATGCAAAAAAGATAAAGCTTTCGGATGATGTCGAGCTAAATTCTCTCGCTCGTGCTACATCGGGATTTTCAGGAGCGGATCTGGCTAACCTCTTAAATGAAGGCGCTTTAATTGCGGCTCGTAGACGCAAAAAAGCGGTCGAAAGAATTGATCTGGATGATGCACGTGAAAAAATCTCATTCGGCCGTGAGCGCCGGAGAGTTATGGATGATGAAGACAGAAAAATCATCGCATATCATGAGGCAGGTCACGCAATTGTACAAGCAGTTGTAGACGACGGGCTACTTCCCATCCATAAAGTTACCATTATACCTCGTGGACAAAGTTTAGGTAGTACTATGTTCACCCCTAAGAAAGATATCCTCAACCATAGTAAGCGCCGGGTTCTTAATCAGGTTTGCTGTGCAATGGGAGGGCGTGCTGCTGAAGAGATTGAAATTGGAGATGTTACAAGCGGTGCGGCAGGAGATATCCGCATGGCTACCAACATCGCAAGAAGCATGGTATGCGACTGGGGTATGAGTGATCTTGGTATGATTTCTTTCGGCGACAAGCAAGATCAAGTATTCTTGGGTAAAGAATTGTCGCGTGCTCAAAACTACAGCGAGGAGACTGCGCAAAAAATCGATTTCGCAATCAAAGATGTGATCGATGTTCAGTACAAACGTGCAAAAGAAATTCTCACTGACAATATTGAAGCCCTTCACTCTTCAGCTGCCGCTTTATTAGAACATGAAACCATTGAAGGTAAACATGTTCATGAAATATTGGACCATGGTAAGATTATATCTGAAATCACCAAGCCTTCTTCAGATACACCTAAAGAGAACCAGCCTGAAAAAGACGAGTGCGCACCTCAGGAAGATGGCAAAGCAGAAGATATTGGGACAGGTGCAGAACCAACAGGGGCACCCGCGTGATCATCTTCTAAATTATCTTGAATATCCATCAAGATAAGTTATAAAGAATAATTATGAGTAGACATCCAAGCTTTAAGCCACCTGGTGGCAGTACAACACAAAGAAATGTTTTGAAAAGATTTGAGCGCGTCGATTTGCTCCGCAAGCGTGGTCAATGGAAAGACGGAGACCGTGTTGTATCTCTTGTTAAAACAAAGCCTGAAGAATAAGCCCCAGCTTTATCCCTGTTACTCAGGCTTAATAGCTTTTGCTTCCGGTAGCATCGATGACAATCCATGATGGAGTGTCGTAAAAGTGGTTTTCAAACATTACACCGTACACCCTTTCTACATTTTCATCACTAGCTTTTAAGTTTATTTTCCTTTCTTGTTCATTTTTAATATCCCCATTTCATTTGTATAGGCTCTGAATTAGACCTTGTATTTGTGTGCATGAGGCAATTCCTTTATCTAGCCAATCGCAAGCCGTATGCCTTGCATATCGTTCGTTTGGAAATGTTCTGAGGATTATTTTCATATTTTTTATTTTATAATTACCATTGCTTATTTCTGTATCAGGAAGTACTAGTAGCCTTTTTTTCATCTATAATAGACCCATCATTGTGAGAGACCAATACCTCAAAGAAGCCCAAGAAATAATTACTGACCCTAATACCCTTATAAATGTGGTATCCAGGAGATCAAAGCAACTCAAGCATGGCAATAAGCCTTTGGTGGAATCACTTGAAAAGCTTGAACCCGAAGATATTGCCCTGCGTGAAATCATTGAGGGAAAGATATCTTATCAGGAATGGGACGAGTCCGAAGATTCCTGATCAACTAGTTCATCACCCGGCACTGTTGTGATAAAACAGTGCATCTACTTATATGCCAAAAAAACCTAAAGGGTATAGTGGTACACCTGTAATCACCAACAGTAAGGCTAGGCATAAATTTTCTCTGGGTGATAAGTATGAAGCGGGTGTAGTTCTACTGGGCACCGAAGTTAAGTCGATTAGATTAGGAAATGCTCAAGTTAACGAATCTTATGCTCGTTTCATTAAAAACGAACTTTTTTTATGTAACGCCCATATTGCAGAGTATGAGTATGGGGGAGAGGAAAATCATGAACCGCAAAGACCTAGAAAGCTTTTGGTCAAGTTAAAGGAAATAGAAAGACTACGAACCGAGGTGGAAGCTTCTGGTAAAACGATCGTTCCCCTACGCTTATATTTCAAAAATGCACTCATTAAGTGCGAACTTGCGGTTGGTGTTGGGAAAAATCAACGAGATAAGAGACAGGACTTGAAGAAAAAAGTTGCGAACCGTGAGGCAGATCAAGCACTAAAGAATTCTCTTAAAAGATGATTGATATTGTTCTGTTTCAGCCAGAAATTCCCCAAAACACAGGAAATATAGGAAGGCTTTGCGCCTTTGCTGGTTGCAGGCTTCATCTGATCCACCCACTTGGGTTTCAAATCAATGATAAAAATCTTAGAAGGGCAGGTATGGATTATTGGAAGGACCTGGATGTATCCGAGTATACAGACTGGGATCACTTTCAGCAGTCACCTAGCGCTCCGAAGAAACTTCACCTCCTTACAACCCATGCCAAAAAATCGATTTGGGATGCTAGGTTCCAGAAAGGTGATGGACTGATTTTTGGAAACGAAGGACATGGGGCACCTGAGAACATTCATCATGAGGTTCATGAAAAGATTAAGATACCCCAATTTAAAAACGATCTTCGTTCTTTGAATCTTGCTGTCTCTGTTGGAATTGCTGCCTATGAGGCAATTCGGCAAATTCAAAAGTGAATTCTCCTCCCGTTTCGATCATTCTGCCTTACCGCAATGTATCGAAAGAATTGAATCGTTGCCTGCAGTCGATTAAAAACCAGACGATGAGGGATTGGGATCTACTTGCCATTGATGACGGTTCTACTGATGAATCCTTTGAGCTTTTTTCTTTGGCATCTGAGGATGACCCGCGGATACAAACTTACCGTTCTATTGGGAGTGGGATAGTGGACGCACTCAACTTGGGCTTAAGCATATCGCGTGCTCCGATAGTAGCGAGAATGGACGCAGATGATGTAATGATGCCTTCTCGACTACAGAAACAATTTAATTTTTTAGTAGAAAATCCAAGTGTAGACTTGGTTGCCTCTCAGGTAATTTATAAAAATAAAGCCGATGGCATCCGAGTATCTGGATTCAAGCATTATGTAGAATGGAGTAATCATATTTTAACAGAGGAAGAAATTGAATTATCTCAATTCGAAGAAAGTCCAGTGGTTCATCCAAGTGTAATGTTTAAGCGGGATGTAATCATAGAAAATGGTGGTTACCGCAATGGTCCTTTTCCTGAAGATTATGAACTTTGGCTTCGTTGCCTATCTAAGGGAGTTAAATTCCACAAAATAGAGGATAAACTCTTGGAATGGGTTGATTCAGGCCAAAGGGCATCCAGGAAACAGTCCCAATATTTAAAGGAAGCTTTCCAACGTGCAAAAGCACTTTATCTTGGTTCTTGGCTTAGTCGAAAAGGTTTATCAGGTAAGTCTTTATGTGCTTGGGGTGCTGGGGAAGTTGCGAAGAAGCAAGCAATTCTTTTAAAGGAAAATGATCTGAATATTGAGGAATTCTATGATACAGACCCTGTGAAAATTGGACGAACCGTTGATGGTGTGATAGTTTCGAGTGTTGATAATATCCAGCCCAATGACCAGAAGTTTTTACTTATCCTTGCGGGTGCTCGCTCAATAAAGCTTAGAATAAAAACTTTTCTTAATGAGAGAAAATTAATTTGTGGAAAGCATTATTTATTCTTGGCTTAGCTTGGCTTCTATTGATTATGTTTAACAACTATACTTTTCTAACTTACCATGATCAGATTTGCTTTATTAAACTGCCTTGCCCAATCAGTAATTTTCTCTTTTTGCTATGCCAAGAGTTCCCCGCCACAAGGTTTTATATCCTTATTTAACGGCATCAATCTTGATGGGTGGTGGGGGGCAAAAACTGAAGACCCTTCCGCATGGAAGCAATTAAGTCCCGAGAAATATTATTTAAAGTGGCAGCATAGCCTCAAAGATATTCATACTCATTGGTCTGTCGAAGATGGCGTTTTAATAAACGATGGTAAGGGGCTTTTTTTAACTACTGAAAAGAACTTTGGTGATTTTGAATTGCGCTTAGAGTACAAAACAGTTCCGAATGCCGACAGCGGCATTTACCTTCGCGGAGTCCCCCAAGTTCAAATATGGGACACTACAAAAGCAGGCGGCAAATGGAAATATGGTGCAGAGAAGGGATCGGGCGGTTTATGGAACAATGGTGCAGGAGCAGCTGGGCGTGATCCGTTGGTTTATGCAGATAAGCCGTTTGGAGAATGGAACCAATTCCATATTAAAATGATAGGGGATAAGGTTACGGTAGAACTGAACGGAAAACTCGTAGTGGATCAAAGCCCACTCAAAAATTTTTGGAACCGGGGGAAGTCAGCCAAAGCTAGAAAACCTTTGACTTCAGAAGGTCCTATTCAACTTCAAACCCACGGGGGAGAAATACGATGGAGGAATATTTTCCTAAAGGAACTTACAAAGACCTCAAGTAACAATAAAATTGATGAAAATGCTTTCACTACAATTTTCAATGGCAAAGACTTTACTGGGTGGAGTGGTGCAGTAAAAAGTTTTGAGGTTTCTGATACTGCCTTGCAGTGCAAACCCGGTAAAGGTGGCACTCTTTATACAAAAAAAACATACCAAGACTTTTGGGTTAAATTGGATATTAAGATTCCTGCCGGTGGAAATAATGGTCTAGCAATAAGATATCCGGGGAAAGGAGATCCTGCGTATAGTGGGATGTGCGAACTACAAGTCTTAGATGATCTCCACCCAAAGTACTCTCAGCTCGATGCTCGTCAGTATCATGGTTCGGCTTATGGACTCGCCCCAGCAACACAGGGCTACTTAAAGCCGGTAGGTGAATGGAACCAGCAAGAAGTTATCGTAAAAGGAAGTGAGGTTACAGTTTTTCTGAACAGCAAAATGATTTTGAACACAGACCTATCCACGGTAAAAGATTTTATGAATAACAAAAAGCACCCAGGATGTTTACTAAAAAAAGGCCACTTTGGCTTTGCTGGGCATGGCGATTCAGTTGCCTTTAAAAATGTCAGAGTTTTGGAGCTAAAATAATAGCAATTCGTGTATGGGAATTACTTTCAAATCTTTATTACTCTTTCACTGCAACAGTTAGGAGTATTCGGAGAATCATAAATTCACTCATTGTAAATATAATTGTCACAAACAAAGAAACCCAAAAGATTTTACGGTAGAGTTTGAAGTTTCTTCCGAAGAAAACCATGGGTAAAAGTCCTAATCTAAGCAAACAAAGTGAATTGGCTACTAAAATTATCCAGCCCAAAATATGTGTCCAAAGTGACATGTTTATATGGTAATCATTTTTCGTTTTTAGTCGAGGTTCTCCATCATGCCAATCGAGTCTGATTTTAGTTTATTTGCCGACATTGACAAGGCGTGTACTAAAGAAATTCATAAGTTAGGATTGGATGCCAAAGTAATGGTTATAAAGGGAGGTGTCGCCATTACATTCTTGTCATCACCTTTGTCGATTCCTTCTAGTTTATTCCATTTGCCGATAAGGGAGCTTGACTTCTCAGGTTGCCAGATGCCTCCCATTGAAGAAATAAAGGGCTTTAACCTATCTTCTTTAGCACTGCCGCTCAATTGCGAGCTAGGCTTAGATGAGCTCAACTTCTTTCGACTGAAGAGATTGAAGGCGGAAGGAATTCAATCAAATGATTTTGGTGCTTTATCAGATCATCCGTTGTCTAGTTTATCAATTCCAAGATCTAATATTTCAGATATTGAATTCACTCGAGAGCTAAACTTACAACATCTAAACTTAGCCAGTACCGGAATAAGCTCATTAAAGCCATTAGAAGGAGCAACCGAGCTGAAAAAAATCAATGTTTTTAAGTGCAACATTGACGATATTCGACCTTTAGCTGATTGCTCTCTTGGGGAAATCAATCTTTCCGGAAATACTATTACTGATTTATCTTCACTTGCTGGAATGCCTGTCAAGATTCTTGAAATGAGAGCGACCAAAGTTGAATCGCTTGACCCAATGGCAGGGTGCCCGTTGGAGGTCTTGCATTTACCAGGATCACCCATTTCCTTTATTGGTAGCATTGCTCATTGTCCGATTAGAGAGCTAAACCTCGTCGGCTTATCAATTAAGGACTTTGAATGCCTCCAATATATGCCACTCGAATCACTTTCCGTTTCACCGGATAAATTGACAAGGAATCAGTTTGCCTTTCTGAAAGCCTTAGACCTTGGGTATCTTGCAGGTCCAGGTGATGGAAAAAAGCAGTCACCACAAGCTTTTTTTGATAAATATTCGGGATTCTATTAATGGCTAAGTTTATTGTGGATTCAAATCTTGTCCATGATCCACTTTTTCAGTAGATAGGTATTGATGGTTAGGGATCCATTGAGTGACATTAAAGATTACTATGACGTTATTGTTGTGGGCAGCGGTTTGGGTGGGTTAACTGGGGCCAATTGCTTGGCCAAGCAAGGGCACTCGGTTCTTCTCCTTGAACACCACTATCAATTTGGTGGTTTGGCTACATGGTTTAAGAGAGCAGGGGGGCATATATTTGATATTTCCCTTCACGGATTTCCCGTAGGTATGATAAAATCATGCCGTAGGTATTGGACTAAAGAGATTGCTGACTCTATCGTTCAACTTAAAAATATCAGGTTTGTTAATCCTCAATATGACCTTCGTACCACCTTTGACCGGCTTGATTTTACCCAAATTCTTGAAGACAAATTTAAAATAGCAAAAGAAAAAATTGAAGGCTTTTACGACCACCTTAGGAAAATGGATTATTTTGCTGGGGACACAAGGACGATTGCTGATCTCCTCGAAGAATTCTTTCCCGGTCAAGAAGATGTGAAAAGGCTGTTACTTGAACCTATATCCTATGCAAATGGCTCATCTTTCCTAGACCCTGCTTTTGCATACGGCATAGTTTTCACCAATTTCATGAGAAAAGGAATATACACCTTTAAGGATGGAACGGATGTGCTCATCAAGAAAATGGTAGAGGAATTGAGAAATAATGGCGCCGTTCTCAAAAGACAGTGCCTCGTTGAAAAGCTTATTACCAGCGAGAAAAATGGTGCCCATCATGTTTCTGGTGTTGTTGTTAATGGAAAGGAAATCCGCTGTGGAGCTGTACTTTCAAATGCGAATTTGAAAAGCACCGTTGAAAAACTTTTAGGCTTAAAGCGATTGCCCAAGAAATTTGCCAACCTTGCCAGTAAGGTAAGATTAAACAGCACATCCTGCCAAGTATACATCGGGCTGAAAAAAGGTGCGATCATACCAGAGTCTGTGGGCGATCTTGTCTTTACTTCTGAAGCAAGTCAGTTTTCAACTGAAGAACTTACTGACTTCAATACCTCAAGCAGGACCTTTTCCATCTATTATCCAGATACTAGACCTCACCGCAAAGACCCAAAGTATAGCATTGTTGCCTCCATCAATGCCAAGTGGAAAGACTGGCAGGATCTTACTGATGAAGAGTATCAAGAAGCAAAAAAACGTTTATGTGATGAAAGTGTTGTGGCACTTGAAAAAATCATTCCTGATATAAGGGATAAGATTGAACACCTAGAGGCAGCTACTCCAAGAACGATTCGTCATTATACGCAACATGCAGACGGAGCAACATTTGGTACCAAGTTTGAAGGGCTCGAGGTGTCTGATTCGTTGCCTGATCACGCACCTGGTCTTTTCCATGCAGGATCCGTTGGTATTATCATGTCTGGCTGGTTGGGGACGATTAATTACGGAGTAATCACCGCCAACAAAGTGGACCGGTTTTTACGTGCTAAACTTAAGGGGATCCCCACTTAATAAACTCGCAAGAGTAAAGACTTTATCTTCTTTGAATTAAGTCTGTTCAAAAGATTCGATTTTATATTTATTACAACTATGGATGAAATTAAAAGGCTAATTCCGCACAGACCGCCGTTTTTGTTTGTAGATAAAATTCTTGAAGTAACCGAGGATGGAGCGAAAGCATCACTTAGCGTTTCGGGCGACATGCCCTTTTTTAAGGGTCATTACCCTGGGAATCCTATCATGCCGGGTGTTCTTTTGTCAGAGTCTGTCTTTCAGACAGGTGCTATTTATTTATCCAAGCAAGTGATTGGTGCAGATGAACTCAACAATGATGCCGTGACGCCTGTACTTTCCCGTATCAGAGATGCCCGATTTAAAAGAATGGTGAAACCTGGAGATGAATTGGTGATTTCTGTTTTCATGGTCGATAAAGTAGGACATTTCTTCAACCTTCGTGGCGAAGTTAGCAATGGTGATAAAACAGTGATGACTGTTTCCTTTGCCTTAGCTCTAGTCAAATAAGGCTTGGGTGCATGAGCTTTCTTGAAGTCAAAGATAAAACTTTTCTCATTTCAGGCTTCGCCAACCGAAAGAGTGTAGCTTGGTGTGTCTCGCAAGCTCTGGTTAAGGAAGGAGCAAAGGTAATTTTTTCCGTGAGGAGTGAAAAAAGGAAAAATGAATTACTTGCCTTAATGCCAAACTCAACCGTTTTCATTTGTGATTTTGAGCGAAAAGGGGATGTGGAGAACTTAGGCACAGAGCTTAAAAAATCTGACATTAAGCTTCATGGTCTTCTGCACTCTATTGCTTACGCTAATTATTCAGAAGGCATGAAGCCTTTTCATGAAACCAAGCGTGCGGATTTTCTTCAAGCAATAGAGATATCTTCTTTTTCACTGGTAGAGCTTTCAAATGCTTGCAAGGAGGTATTAGTCGAGGATGCCTCAGTCGTAACAATTGGTATATCATCAACCGAGGTAACAGCCGAGAACTATGGGTACATGGCTCCTGTCAAGGCATCCCTCGAGGCCAATGTGCGATATCTTGCTAAATCGTTTTCTAGTTTTTCAAACATTCGATTCAATTCGGTGAATGCAGGTCCTTTAAAAACCAGTGCATCTGCAGGTATCCCTGGATATTTAGTTAATTACCTGTATGCGGAGAAACTAACATTCAGGAAAAAAGCTCTACAAACAAGTGAGGTTTCTAATTTGGCAGTCTTTTTACTAAGCCCAAGATCTTCGGGGATTAATGGCCAGGGTGTGGTCATAGATGCTGGCATGGGCTTTAATTATTTTGACAAGGAAATTGTGGAGGATTCGATGCAAATCAAATCGTGAATTTTCAAAATGTAGCAATTGAGGCAATGGCCTATTCACTTCCTGAGCAAATTGTTACCTCAGAGCAAATTGAACATCAACTGTCTCCCCTTTATGACCGGCTTGGATTGAAAATAGGTCGTCTTGAATTGATGACCGGAATAAAGGAACGTAGGTTTTGGCCATCGACCTCGCTTGCATCAGCGGGGGCGGCTGAGGCGGGACTTAAGCTCTTGGAGCATGAAGGTATTTCACCAGAAGGAGTAGACTTATTGATCCATTCTTCGGTTTGCCGCGATCGCCTTGAGCCTGCTACAGCATCCTATGTTCACAGAATCATGGGATTGCCGGGCTCTACCCAAATTATGGATATCTCAAATGCCTGCCTGGGCTTTCTTAATTCTGTGGTCTTGGCTTCTGGGATGATAGAGTCTGGTCAGATACGAAGGGCGATCATTGTATCCGCAGAAAACGGAAAGCCATTGGTAGATAAAACTATTGATATTTTGAATCAGGATCACCATACGCGGCAAAGCATTAAACCGTATTTTGCAAATCTTACGATAGGGGCATCAGCAGTTGCTTGGTCAATTTGCCATAAAGATGAACTGCAAAAAAAATCTCCGACTCTTGGGACCTGTGAATCTCACACAGACACATCCTTTAATCACCTCTGTGAGGGGGATACTTCCGGTGATGACCTTGTCATGCAAACTGACTCTGAAGAGTTGCTCCATGCGGGTATATCTGTCGCTCAAAGAGCTTGGAGTAAATTCTCTCAATCCTCCGGTTGGGTAAATAATGATCCAGAGCTACTGATTACACATCAAGTTGGGAAGGCTCACACCAATGCAGTTTTTCAAGCGTTAAACCTTGATCCTCTGAGGAATTTTTCAAGCTATGAACTTTTAGGTAATTGCGGAGCATCTTCGCTGCCAATCACTTATACATTGGCCTGTGAGGACAATGGAGAGAATAAGCATAAAAAGGCAGTCTTAATGGGAATTGGCAGCGGCCTTTCCTCCATGATGTTATCATTAAACCATTTACATTAATTGAACTTATCCGCTCAGTATCCCTTTACCGGCAACCATTATCTAGACCAATATGGGCACAAAATGCACTACTTGGATGAAGGACCAAAAGATGGGCCTGTGGTGTTATTATTGCATGGAAATCCGACCTGGTCGTTTATGTACAGAAATGTAGTCGAAAAACTAAAAGCTACTCACCGGTGTATCGCCCCTGACCACATAGGTTGCGGGCTTTCAGATAAACCCAAGGCCTCCGATTTTCCCTACGATTTAAAAAGTCATGCGGCAAATGTATGGGGGTTGCTGGAGTACCTAGGAATTAATCAATTCTCATTAGTCGTACACGACTGGGGGGGGGCAATCGGACTCACTGCTTTCCGTCATCAACTTGATCGGATCCGTAAGCTAACCCTGTTAAATACAGCGGCATTTAATGATAATGATGTGCCGAAGAGGATTCTTTTTTGCAGGCTGCCTTTGATTGGCGATCTTTTTGTGAGAGGGCTTAACGGGTTTGCTTGGCCAGCCACCTTCATGGCTTCGGCTAAAGGTCTTACGCAGGATGCCAAGAAAGGGTTACTTGCACCGTATGATAATTGGAGTAACCGAGTCGCAGTTTGGCGCTTCGTTAAAGACATTCCTTTTGAGGGTAACCACCCTACACGTCCACTGCTTAATGAAACGGAAAGTGTGCTCCGTAATTTAAAAAATATTCCTACAGTAGCATGCTGGGGCATGAAAGACTTTTGCTTCAATCCTGATTATCTCAAAAAGTGGAAAACGCTTATCCCCAACCTTATTTCCCATGAATTCCATGATGCTGGCCATTACATCCTTGAGGATAAGTGCAGTGAATGTGTCCAGATAATCTCTTCATTTATGGCAGGGACTTCAGATCTCTAAAACTTGCAAGCAACGAAAAACCGAGGCATGGTGAAAGGGTGACGCAATCTAATAAAAATCTTCGAAGTCGGGAAGAAAGAACTCATAATATCGTGCCTATTAGCCCGTACGATGTCACGAGCCAAGCCTATCACCGCGAAACTCCTCAGAGCAAGGAAGTAGGTATGGGCTTTGCAATGAGCCTTGTAATGTGGGCGTTCTTTATTGCCTTCCTCTTCTACCTACTCGAACTTATCGTGGGCTCATGGGAGCAGTTCAAATAGAAAATAACCCTAAGTTTAGGAATGCGCTCCTCGCATTCGAGATCTATATGACTGGGCATCGGCGCCTTTCTGTTTACACCTGCAGGAATTACATCCATGCTATCCATACATTTAGGAAATGGAGCTACCGTACAGGTAACTCTACGAATGATCTCTTTTCGGTTACAAAAGACATTGCGAGGTCTTACTTAATCGAATCGCAGCAGAAAATTTCTCGCATCACCTTGCGCAATCATGTGTCTGGCTTGAGGAACTTCTACAAGTTTTGCATAGAAAGAAAGCTGTGCAATGAAAACCCTTTTCACAACCTAACCTTACCAAAATCGGAAAAAAAACTCCCTAAGTTTTTAACGGAAAAGCAAATTCTAAAACTACTGGATCAACCAAAGTCAATTGATAAGAAGTCTAAAGCTGGAAAATTTATCCAACTCAGAGATCAAATGATTCTTGAAATTCTATACGGAGGTGGGTTGCGTGTAAGCGAGTTAGCCGCACTTAACTTTGGGGATATCGATTGGGTTCAAAATGCAATTAAGGTTACAGGTAAAGGAAATAAGCAACGCATTTGCCCTGTGGGAGATCGGGCAATGAGAGCAATCCGTGACTTCCAGCATGATCAATCAAAAAGCTCTTCCGCCAATGACCCAGTAATTACAGCTCAAAACAGCAAAAGATTGTCCACGAGAAGTATGCAACTTATACTCAAGAAATATCTTTCCTTGTCAGGCTTACCTCTAGACATGACACCACATAAGCTAAGGCATAGCTATGCAACGCACCTGCTTGACCATGGTGCTGACCTTCGGGCTGTGCAGGAAATGCTTGGACATAGTAGTCTTTCCACCACCCAGATTTATACACATATCTCGGTTGCAAAGCTCAAGAAAACACACAAGCAAGCACATCCACGGGCATAAAATTTAATGAGATGGTGAAAACATCTTGATTTAGATTCTGAAAGATAAGATAAGTAAAACTCATATGAAAAAAATATTTCTACTTTCACTTCTTTTTAATTTTTGTTCGGTTTATTCAAAAGTAATCCAGTTTGATTTCAAGGATCCAAAGGGCGTGAACAGTATTTTGTTTCACCTGGACGCCCCCCTTGAGTCTATTAGTGGGTCAGGTAATGATATTTTAGGTACTGTACATTTTGATCCTAAAAAACCGAAGATCATCCGAGGAGAGATCATTCTTAAAACTAAAAGTCTTCATGTGGGAAATCCAGTCCTTAAAGAACATATGCATGGTGAGAATTGGCTGAACGCAACCAAGTTTCCTGAAATTAAACTCACTTTTGATTCCATGAGCAATGTGAAGAGGGATGGGGTAAACATTAATGGACAGATCAATGCTAAAATGACAATTCGAAATATTACATTATCCATGCCCATACCTGTACAAATTTCCTTCCTTGAGGGCTTGCTTGAGAAAAGAAATCGAGTGCCGGGAGATCTTCTTGTTGTCAGGTCAAAATTCTCAGTCAAGCGAGATGATTTTGAAATCCAGAAAGGAGAAAATCTTGACAAAGTGGCGAACAAGATCGAAATAATTTTAAACCTTGCAGGATCAGCTCCATCCTCATAGGCCAATTTTACCACACGGAGAGTATTCTCATTCTTTCCACCCCAACAAGCGAGAGTACATTGTGTTCTCGCTTTTTTCTGTATTTCCTTTAGCATTTTCAACCTTCATTGCTATGACCAGAAAAGACATTCACCCCATCCAAGACAAACTCGTAGAGCGAAGCCAAAAAGAAAAAATCCTTGGCCAGAGAGGATCTGTTTTTTGGTTATGTGGATTGTCAGGTTCGGGTAAAAGTACATTAGCCATAGATCTTGAAAATCGTCTTAGCGAAGATGAAATTTTCTCGATTGTACTCGACGGAGACAACTTGCGAAGTGGACTTAATCAAGATCTTGGTTTCTCTGATGATGACCGAAGAGAGAATATCCGCCGCACAACTGAGTTAGCGAAAATCTTGTGCCAGTCTGGTGTCTTGGTTATTGTTTCTTGTATTACCCCGCTCCAGGAATTCAGAGATTCAACAAAGAAGAGCATTGGAACCGATGACTACAAAGAGATTTATGTAAAAGCTTCCTTTTCTGAATGTAAGAAAAGAGATGTAAAGGGCTTGTATGCAAAAGCGGCAGACTCATCTGTATCTGCTTTCACCGGGAGCACATCGAGCTTTGAGGAACCCATCTCGCCCGACCTAATATTAGATACAGAGAAAGAAACCCTCACACACTCCTCGGCTACACTTTATTCTTATGTAAGGAAGAGCCTTTCTTTCTCCTGAAAATTTATCATGCAAAACTACAACTTAACTCACCTGCAACAACTTGAGTCTGAAGCCATCTTTATTCTTCGGGAAACAGCCGCCCAGTTCGAAAGGCCTGGTCTTTTGTTTTCTGGCGGGAAAGACTCTATTGTCATGGCACACCTTGCCTACAAGGCTTTCCATCCCTCAAAGATTCCCTTTCCTTTTGTTCATGTCGATACCGGTCATAACTTCCCAGAAACAATTCAGTTTCGAGATAAGTTTATCAAGAATTTAGGCGTTCAGTTAGTTGTTGGGTCGGTTCAAGATTCGATTGATCAAGGTACTGCGGTGGAAGAAAAGGGTCTTAATGCCAGCAGGAATGCACTGCAATCTGTGACCCTTCTTGAAACCATTGATAACGAATCACTTGACGCGTGCCTGGGTGGTGGAAGGAGGGATGAGGAAAAAGCCCGTGCCAAAGAACGCTTTTTCTCTCACCGAGATTCTTTTGGGCAATGGGACCCAAAAAATCAGCGTCCTGAGCTATGGAACCTTTTCAACGGACGTAAAAGCCCAGGCGAGAATTTCCGGGTTTTCCCTCTGAGCAATTGGACGGAAATGGATGTTTGGCAGTACACAAAACTAGAGGGCATCGAGCTGCCCAATTTATACTTTTCCCATAAGCGAGAGGTGTTTCAAAGGAATGGATCCCTGCTTGCAGTTACTGATTTTACAATTCCTCAAGAAAATGAAGAAGTATCTGTAAGGAATGTAAGGTTTCGAACAATTGGTGATGCAACCTGTACGGGTGCTGTGGAATCAGATGCAGCTTCACTTGATGATGTCATCTCTGAAGTCGCTGCTTCCAGGATTACTGAGCGAGGTGCTCGGGCTGATGATCGCAGGTCTGAAGCGGCGATGGAAGACCGCAAGAAGCAAGGATACTTTTAGTGTCCAACTATTACTAGAAACACCCTGACAATACTTTTAAATGAACGATACGAAAAATTACTTAGATATGGATCTTCTCCGGTTTACCACAGCGGGAAGTGTTGACGATGGCAAAAGTACACTAATTGGTCGACTTTTTCACGATACGAAATCCATTTTTGAAGATCAGCTTGAAGCGATTGAGCGAAGTAGTAAGCAACGAGGTGACGAAAATGTTAACCTGGCACTGCTAACAGATGGATTGCGGGCAGAAAGAGAGCAGGGCATTACCATAGATGTAGCTTACCGCTATTTTGCAACCCCCAAGCGTAAGTTCATTATTGCGGACACGCCGGGTCACATTCAGTACACGAGGAATATGGTGACGGGTGCTTCTACAGCAAACCTTGCCCTCATTTTAGTTGATGCTCGGAATGGCGTAATAGAGCAAACCAAGAGGCATACTTTCATTGCGGATCTCTTGGGGATAAAGCACATTGCTGTTTGTATAAATAAGATGGACTTGGTTGGCTATGATCAAGATAAGTATGAGAAAATTCTGAATCAATTTACTGACTTTGCGAGCAGGTTGGAAAATGTAACTGACTTAACCTTTATTCCTATCAGTGCTTTAAAGGGGGATAATGTGGTTGATCGCTCAGTGGATATGCCTTGGTATAAAGGCCCCCCCTTACTCTATCATCTTGAGAATGTTTATGTAGGTTCTGACTTTAATCATGTTGATGCAAGATTTCCCGTGCAATGGGTGATAAGGCCTCACTCTGATGAGTATCATGATTTCCGTGGATTTGGTGGAAGAGTTGCAGGTGGGGTATTCAAGAAAGGGGATGAGGTCACGGTCCTTCCCTCTGGCTTTTCAACAAAAATTAAGAACATTTTACTGGCCGACAAAGAAGTGGAGCAAGCTTTTCATCCCCAGTCCGTCACCATTTTACTTGAGGACGAAATTGATGTAAGCCGAGGCGATATGCTGGTCAAGCCAAACAATCAACCTCATGTCTCACAGGATTTGGATGCTCGCATATGTTGGTTTTCTGGAACTAAAAAATTAGTTAAAGGAACCAAATGTATTTTTCGTCACACGACTAAAGAAGCCCAAGCCATTATTTCGGAAATAAAGTACAAGGTTGATGTAAATACATTAAGGAAGAATGAAGAGGATCTTGAATTCGGGATGAATGATATCGGCCGTATTCAAATTCGTGTATCTCAACCTGTGTTTCATGACACCTACCGTAGGAACCGGAATACTGGAAGTTTTATACTTGTTGACCCCTTTACCAACGAAACCCTCGCGGCCGGCATGCTAAGATAAAATATGTACCTGGCTGTCAATAAATTAAACAGTTTAAAACTCAGGTATCCATCCTTCCTACTTGGCGTATGTTTCAAACTGTGATTTGATTTATACACATGGTGAGCAGGATGTTTTCAGTGAATTAAAGGGTAATATAGTACTAGATTTCTCCCCATTTTGCCTGAAAATTGTAGGGGCTTCTTACTCGGTTCTTTATAAGCAAAATGAATCGTGATAGCTTATGAGGATGAAAGCATTAATTGGTTTTTTACTATTTTCATTCCTTGTCACCGCTTCGTCCAATGTGACATCCGCGGAAGATAATAAGGGTTTTATTCCATATACAAACGGATGGTTTTATATCCCTGGTATTGACCGATCTTTGAAGGAGTGCCTAGTGATCGAATTAGAATATG
>JAQWWZ010000052.1 GCA_029254745.1 Opitutales bacterium
TATTTTGAATCTTGGTTCTACAACCTTAGATCATTTCCCAAGTTTCAATAGAAACTTGTCGAGGGCAGTTTTAGAAACCTCTATTTATTCAGTTTATCTTCTTTAAAAATTAGGAAATAAGTTACCACCCAAATTAGAATGTAGAATCTAGGTGAAAATTAAAAAATCTCTTATCTAGCGGATAGACTCACCCCACATCACAAGTCCATGACGGAGTAGTCCAGCTTTACACCCATCATATAAAGACATAATTTTCTATTAATCACAGCTATAGCTAGGTTTCTCCATTCTTTAACTGTAAAGGTTTTGCCTCTTTTACTTTCTTTTTTGGGTATCAAGTTTAATCTGATTTTCAGGAATCAAATCTTTCTTCACTGCATAGTTCAACAGCGTCTTAGTTTTACTCAGGAGATTGGGAGCATAGTTTTTTCTGCAAAAAGTGGTTGAATGTCATCTACGGTAAACTCCCTGACCAATATGTCACCGAATCGACCCACAAACCTGCCGTGCCTTAGCTTGTACTCACTCAAGGTAGCCCACGGAGGTCCCGATCCTTTTCAGATTCTTTCATTTCTCTGAACTCTTTAACAAGTTCTGAAATTGTTTTATCGGTAAGGTTTTTACCAGCATATTTTTTTGAGAGTTTGACCGCATCAAGTAGAGTATTGAATTTTGTTTCTTTAGCATTTGAAAGACCTGCTCCGTATCGACTTGCTTGGCGGGTGTAAGTCTAACAGAGTCCGTACCTTGGTTCCGGAATCTAGTTTTTTGGGATTTCTTCGTGCGTCAAGGCTTCGACTTTTGATTAAAATTGTTTTCTTTTTTTGCTCCACCCAGTTTCAATCCAGCATCAACTTCCCACTTGTCGTTTTCGGAAATATGCCTAATAATGCTTTAATCCTTCGATGACTAGGTTTTATGTTATTCCACTACTATAGGCATGCTATTGAACTGAGCGGATCCTGAATGGGTGAGAACGATCTGACAACGAAGGCTTTCGCCCCCATAGTTTAACGGATAGAACAGTGGTTTCCTAAACCGTAGATCGAGGTTCGATTCCTCGTGGGGGCGCCATTTTTTTTGGTTTTACTGCAGCACCCAATACTTTAGTGAGATGGTCAGTTTTGCAGTATTGATTTAATAAGCCGGTTGCTCTTCAGCCTGAAGATAGTTATCACTCGATGGAATGGATGGGCTTAGCTTAATTCTT
This sequence comes from Opitutales bacterium, assembly GCA_029254745.1. Taxonomy (GTDB): domain Bacteria; phylum Verrucomicrobiota; class Verrucomicrobiia; order Opitutales; family Seribacteraceae; genus Seribacter. The sequence continues at coordinate 1,211 of JAQWWZ010000052.1, forward strand.
GTATCAATACTACCTCCTTTCTTGTTACTTGGCTTGGGTGCACTTGCTAGGAAAGTAAATTGGCTCAAGGCTGAGGCTGATTCTTCACTCAGTATGGTAACAATACGTATTTTGTATCCTTGTTTTATCATCTACCACATATTGTGCACAGATCACTTGGAGGTTACATCTGTCAGTGTTCTCACCCCGATCTTTGGCTTCCTATCTATACTTATCGGTTTTGCTTTGGCTTGGATGACTTCAAGAGCTTTCAGGATTGAACCAAAAGCCGCAAAATCATTCCGTTTTTGTTCAGGAATCTTTAATTATGGATTTATTGCAATCCCCGTGGCCAATTCAATTTTTGGTTCTAATATTATTGTTCGTATTATACTTTTTAACTTAGGAGTTGAAATTGCAATTTGGACAGTGGGCATTTTGATACTGACCCAAAAGAAATTTCGATTTAGTGGAATTGTGAATCCCCCAGTAATCTCTGTTATATTAGCTTTGTGTTTACAATCTTTTGGAGGAGTTAGAATAATTCCAACCTATTTATTCGATGTAATTCAAATGCTTGGCCAATGCTCCATACCTATTGGCTTGTTGCTGATTGGTGGAAGTTTTTATCAATTGATGAAGAACTTTAAATTCTCAAGTCATTATAAAACGGAAACTGCAGCAGTCGTTACCCGAAACTTATTGTTTCCATTGTGCATTATGCTCTTCATCTTGCTCATACCCATGCCTGTCGGAATGGAATGGATGAACCAAATACTTATTATTCAGGCCGCGATGCCAGCAGGAATATTTGCAGTGGTAATTGTGGGCAGTTATTCGGAGGATAGAGAGACGGCAATGAGGTCGATAATGTCAACCATGGTTGCGGGTGTGTTGACCGTACCGGTTTGGATTGCGATTGGTTTGAGGGTGATCAATTAATCCTTGGATTCGTAATTGGCCTTTGCCTGTAAGGTCTCAAATATATTGGTAACAGATGATCGAAGTTTGTTGTACTCTTCCGCGTATATCAGGGAAACCAGGTAGTGTTTGAATTCTTTACGGTCACGAATGATCTTTAGATCTAATTCTTCCATTTCCTGAGCAAATTTTATATGCATCTTATCAATCTCACTATCGAATTTTTTGTGTTCTTTCTCCAGGTGTTGTTTGACTCGGGCAACAGACCCAATCAGTTTGCTAAATTTTCTACAGTCCTTTGACGAAAATTGATGAAACGAAATAATGCCAGAAGCAAGTGCTGCACCGAAAGCAGTCATTTCAAGTTCATTTTTCTGAGTTTCTTTGGCTGCCCATCCTTCAATAGCTTTGATCAGACGAGTCAATGATGCCCGTGCTTCTTCAGAGTTTGAAATTTGAATATCTTCGTCTTCCATTGTGTTTAATTAAATAAAATTAAAGTTACATATATCTAATATGCTGTAATCAATGACTGATTATATCTTATGTCAAATAGAATAGAAAATATTTAGATCAACATTTTTTCGGTTTGTGGAGGTAATTGTCAAGGGACGCCTTTACTTTTCCACTTAACAAAAGCATGCCTAAAATATTAGGGAATGCCATGCCTAGTATCATTAGGTCACTGAAGGTAAGAATATTTTTGGCTGTTATGATTGAACCTAAAAATGTAAAACTGAGGAATAGAAACTTATAACTCGTCGAGGATTTGTCTCCAAATAACCATACCCAACATCTTTCTCCATAGTACGACCATGATATCATTGTAGAAAATGCAAATAGAAATACTGCAACAGATAACACATACGGAAACCATGGGATTACACTTGCCATTGCCGCTGAAGTAAGTGCTCCGCCTTGATCATTAGCTATATACACACTGTTTTCAGGATCAATATAGGCACCAGTTATGATAATCACGAGGGCAGTCATGGTGCAGACTATAATTGTATCAATGAAGGGTTCAAGAAGTGCTACAATTCCTTCCTCTGCAGGGTGGTTTACTTTAGCCGCAGAATGAGCGATAGCAGCCGACCCAATACCAGCTTCATTTGAGAAAACAGCTCTTTTGACACCGATGATTAAAATACCTAGAAATCCACCAACACCAGCATCAAACGAAAATGCACTTTCAAAAATCAGGGAAATTGCAGACGGAATTTCCCTGAAATGAATAAAAAGAATAATTGAGCAAGCGAGTAGGTAAACCGCACACATAGCAGGTACAATCTTGGATGCAACTTTCGCAATACTCTGTATTCCTCCAATGATGACAAGCCCAACAAGTAGAGTCATCAGAATTCCATATATCCAAGGGTTCTCGTTTAGGGAAGGTATTACTGTTTTGATTAAGTCCAAGGACTGAACAACTTGGAAGGCGTTACCTCCCCCAAGAGATGCCCCTACACACAAAATACAAAACAATCCTGCCAAAAATCCCCCCAGGTGCTTAAGATTTAATTCCTTGAGTCCATCCGACAAGTAATGCATGGCCCCCCCCATAATTTTACCATCTTTTCTTGTTGTTCGATATTTTTGACCGAGTAAGCATTCGGTGAATTTAGAAGACATGCCAAGGAATCCAACAAGGATCATCCAAAAAGTCGCTCCGGGACCACCCGTACCAATAGCAATCGCAACCCCGGCAATATTTCCCAATCCAACGGTTGCAGATAATGCAGTAGTTAAGGCCTGAAAGTGGGTAACCTCCCCAGTAGCTTTCTTTTTCCCATCGTCATACTTCCCTCGAACAAGGTCGATAGCGTGAACAAAAAGCCTTATATTAACAAATCGTAATCGAAGGGTAAAAAATAGTGCACCGCCTAGTAGCCAAGCAACAACGAGAGGGAAAGACTGGGACTCAGAAACTTCTCCGATTATAGGAATTTTTTTTTGGGTCAAATAAGTTTCACGGAGCAGGTGAATGCTTTCATAATTAGTTATGAGGGGACGGGTATTTGCTTTTACAAGAACATCATCTTTGAATTTGACTATATGCAGCTCAACTTTCGCATCTTGATTAATTATCGGAGTGAAATTACCAGCTTTTTCGTCGTTACCTGTTAGCACCTTTAAGTCTTTTTGGGTGAAAAAATAGACGGATGAAATGTTGACTTTATGCTCGGTGCCTGGAATTTCCCAAAAGAGAAAAGAAACCAAAGGTTGTACTGCGTATTGCTCAAAAAATGAATCGATGTTGCTTTGCCAACCATCATCTTCTTTTCCTTTGAGACCAGAAGAAAGGGAAAGGAAGAATGCCGAGAGCGAAATGTAGAATTTAAAACTTTTAATCATTGAGAGTAGAAACTAGAAGGATTGAATAAGATTTAGATTGTGAATTCATTTTAACAAGTGCAAGGGTTAAGAAGAGCATTTGAAAAGTGAATAAAAAGATATCATGAGCATTCTTGAAAAATATGTAGCCAGCGAATGGTGCAAATGGTTTATATTAATTTCCTTTTTCCTGTTTTCTATTCTTTTTTTGCAAATGCTAACTGGGGAAATGGCAAGTGTGTCTTCCTTTTTAGACTTTGGTCAATCCTTCAAATCAATCCTTTCTGGGTTGATTGAATATATCCCTTGGGTTGTTCCAATTTCTTGTTTTTTTACCACCTTGGTAACTGTTTCTTTTTTTAAGCAAAGAGGGGAGTATTTGGGCATGCTCTCCTGTTCATTTTCTTGGATTCGATGTTCTCGAGTTATTTTTGTGCTTGGTTTTGTAATTTCTTTTTTATGCTGGGTTTCCGTTAAAAGTGAAAATGATCTTCGAATTTTTTTGGATACTAGCACAGCCAAAATTGTAGGGAAATCTCACTTTCAAATGAAAATTGGAAGTGATCGCTTTTGGTATTTCGAAAATTTTAACCACTCCACATTGGAGGGACAAAATGTTCAATTGTACGCCTATGATTCTTTTGGCAACAATGAATATCGGGTTCGGGCTAAAAGTGCCAAATGGACAACAGCTAGAAAATGGGTATTTGAAGATGGCCAGTTTATTGGCTTTGTCTCGAAAAAAGGGCTTCCTATCTATAACGCTCGAAATAATTCAATTGAGTGGGCAAAAGATATTAAACGAGATCCAAAAGTGCATAGTAAGCTTTCTCCGGATTTCAGTAAAAAATTTGAAAAGTTGAATTTCCAGTTTGAGCTTGATAACCCTGATGTTTACATACTTTTATCCCAAAGCCCAAAGGTTCTATCACTTGAAAAGCTGAAGTACCTAATCAATAGATATCCAAACTCCGAAGCACAGAAGTTGCTGCCCTATCGGTATCGCTTAGCTCAAATGAATTGGAATGCCATCAGCTGCTTTTTATCAATATTTTGTGCTACGATTATATGTTCCTGTGACTATAAACAAAGCATAGGGGAAATCATCAGTTTGAGCCTTTTAGGTGCAGTATGCTTTTACATTTTACGAACTACATGTGACTCTTTTGGCGAGTATGGAATTGCACCCCCACTATTTACAGCAGGAATACCTTACCTTGGCATACTGGTCCTTGGTGTATTGTTTTATTTATTGAGGCAAAGTAAATGGTCGCTCAAGCCATTACTCTAAGAAGTCACTTCCCTTAGTTGAATACTTTCTACGACTTTATCGTGAGCAAAGACATTGGTGACGGTAACAAGTTGGTCGCCTTTTTCAACCCACCCATCCAGTTGTAGTTTTTTTATAGCATCAAGTATTGTGACTTCCGGGTCGTTTGAAAAATCGATTAAGAATGGTTCAATACCCCAAATAAGTCTTAGCCTCCGGTGCAAACCAGGAACATCTGTAAAAGCAAACAAAGGTGCTCCATTTGGTCGTAAAGCCCCAAGCTTCGCCGCGAGATCTCCACTTCTGGTGAAAACAAGGACACCAGAGTTTTTTATTTTCATAGAAAGCAGGGCAGCGGAGCGGAGCATTTTTGCTTTGGGGCGAAAAAGTTTTAATTCCTCGGTCAGTCCTGGTTGTATTTCTGCTTCCATTCGTGAAGCAATACGGTTTAACATTTTCATGCATTCAATGGGATATTTACCAGTTGTGGTTTCACCACTTAGCATAATGCAGTCTGCCCCTTCATTAACAGCGTTGGCAACATCACTCACTTCCGCTCTCGTTGGGACAGGGGACTCAATCATGGACTCAAGCATGTGTGTTGCCACAATAATTGGCCGACCATTTGCTAAACAAGACCCAACAGCTTTTCTTTGAATAATGGGTAAGTCTTCAAATGCACACTCAATTCCCAAATCTCCACGCGCTACCATAAGAGCATCAGCGGCTTTAATTATTTCCTCAATATTACGAACACCTTTTTGGTCCTCTATCTTCGCAATGATTTGAGCATCAGAACCATTTTCGCGAAGAAAGCGTCTGAATAAATCTACGGAGTCTGCATCTCTAGTGAAAGACAGGGCAAAATAATCATGCTGGCATCGGATACCAATAATGGAATCCCTTCTGTCTTTTTCAGTAAGCGATGGTAAACCGGTTTCAATCCCCGGCAAATTCACATGCCTTCTGCTCTTCAATGTGGCATCCTGAAGTACTTTGCATCGGATCTTTCCAGGAGATGAATCAATGACAGAAAGGGGGATAAGGCCGTTATCCAGGAGCACAGTATCACCTGCGTTGATATGGTCCGGTAATTTGTCGTAATTGACCTCGATTTGCCAAACGCCGTCTACAGCAGGAGGCTCAGGTTGTGCCACAAATATTAAGTCTAGGGCATCATTTTTCTTGATCTCTACCTCTTTGTGGAGATATCCGGTACGAATCTCAGGCCCTTTTACATCCATCATAATGGCAGGTTCTCGATTTAATAATCTACCAACTTTACGAATTCTCTTCGTGACCGCTTCAATCCATTCATATTCAGCGTGAGCCATGTTTAGTCTACAAATGTCTACACCTTCTTTAATAAGTAATGTAAGCATCTCCTCGCTTTCAGTTGCTGGACCAATCGTTGCGATTACTTTCGTTTGCCTCGCAAGTTTTTTCATAAAGGTAAGGTTTTTGAGGATTCTGGGTCTACGATAAAAGTGTCAAATCTTTTACCGTTTTGTTTGAGTTTGGAGAATTGATCCCGAACGATACTAACTCTGTTGCAGTCTTTACTGAGATGCATCAGGAAAACCTTATTCCATTTATATTCTTGAAATGAATCTAAAAATTCAAAGGTTCTTTGATTTGAGAGATGACCATGCCTACCTCTGATTCTTTGTTTTAAACTCCAGGGTCTTTTAGGGTCATCTTCAAGCATTTTTGAGCAATAGTTTGCTTCAATGACTAGAATGTTCGCACCTTTTATTCTTTCTCGAACAAGAGTTGGTACGAAGCCTAGATCGGTGACCCATGCTAAGCTTGATCTTGGGTTGAAAAGGTCATCTTCGCCCCATTCAAAATAAAAGCCAACGGGATCATATGCATCATGAGGGACACTAAAGGGATGAACCTTTAGCCCTTTAAATTCGAAGGAGCTTCCCGTTTCAAAGATTTTCCAATTGGGTCTCCTCGGTAGTTTTGATTGTACTGCCTGAATTGTGTCCTGGTTAGCAAAAATAGGAAGATTTACATATCTGGAGAGTCCTCGAATCCCCGCAGAATGATCGTTATGTTCATGAGTCAAAAAAACCGCATCGAGGTTTTCGATATCAATACCTTCGTCCTGTAGTAGACTGCGAAGCTTTTTGCAAGATAGTCCCGCATCAATTAAGATTTTAACTTCCGTGGTTTGTAGCAGTGCTGCATTTCCTGAGCTACTTGATCCAAGAATTTTAAAAATCGTATCCACTTACTCTTACTGCATGCGAAAAAGCGGTAAGCCAATCATAAAAAAATATTAATATTATTTTATGATTTTGATATAAGTTTAAAACAGGAAAAAAAGTTTTTACTATACTATTTAGACAGAAATGTTTGAATGATTGTCATGGAGCTCGAACTTTTTGATATTGTAAATCTGAATGACGAAGTGATTGGGAAAGAGGAAAGATCTGTGGTTCATGCCCAGAGTCTTTATCACCGAGCAATTCATCTGTTTGCAAGATCCGAACAGCAGGGATGGATCTTGCAGCAACGGTCAGCTATGAAGGACCTGGATCCTCTGTTGTGGACAAGTAGTTGCTCGGGTCACCTCGATGCGGGTGAAGGGTATTTATCAGCGGCTAGAAGAGAGACAGAGGAAGAGACGGGAGCGATAATTAATCAAGATCAGTTAATTGAATTATTACGAGTGAGTCCTTGCACAGAAACTGGAAATGAATTTGTTAGAATATATGCACTTAAGGGATTCATTTCCCCAGTTTTTCGTAATGATGAAGTAGATAAATTTAAGAGCTACAGTCTTGAACAGATTGCACGAAAAATTCACATGGAAGCCGACCAATTTAGTGGATCGTTTATACACATTTTTAATTTGATAAAAAGTAAACTTCAGAGAATTACATAAATTCTAGCTGACTACCGTCCATGTCAGGTTTCTCCGTTGCTCCTGTCACATCCCAACCTTTAGCGGTCAGCATCCTGCCCTGAGGAGTTCTTTTTAGATAACCTTCTTGAATAAGAAAAGGTTCATGGACTTCTTCTAGAGTATGCTCTTCTTCATTCACAGCTACTGCAATGGTTCCAAGTCCAACCGGGCCGCCTTTGTAATTGAGTGCAATAAGGCATAGGATACGCTTATCCATTTCGTCCAAGCCCTTACTGTCAATTTCTAAAAGTTCCAAGGCGGAAGCAGCTATCGCTTGAGTTATATTTCCGTCAGCCCTTTGTTCAGCAAAATCGCGGGCGAAGTGAATTAAATTATTAGCGATTCGTGGGGTTCCTCTTGCTCGAGCCGCTATTTCATTAGCCCCATCTTCGTCCACTGAGCAATCTAGTAGCTTGCAGCTTCTCTGTACAATTTGAGCAAGATCTTTTTTGTTATAGTAGTCTAATCTGCTTTGCAGGGTAAACCGACTTCGCATGGGTGCAGTAAGAAGGCCGACTCTAGTTGTGGCACCAACTAGTGTGAAACGGGGAATCTCAAGGCGTACGCTTCGAGCATTCGGACCTTGATCAATCATAATATCGATTTTGTAGTCCTCCATAGCTGAATATAGATATTCCTCCACTGTTTTTGGTATTCGATGAATTTCATCGATGAAAAGAATCTCACCCTCTTGAAGATTAGTTAGTAAGCCTGCCAGATCACCCGGTTTGTCAATTACGGGCCCTGATGTAATTCTTACTTCTCGATTTAATTCGTTTGCAATAATGTGGGCTAGGGTAGTTTTCCCAAGCCCTGGGGGACCGCAGAGTAAAATGTGTTTTAAGGCTTCCTCTCTATTAGAGGCAGCACCAACCATAACTTGAAGGCGCTCAATCGTCTTTTTTTGTCCCGTGAAATCTGCAAAAGAAGGAGGGCGCAGTGCTGCATCAATATCAGCTGCGTTAGCTAGTGATTCGTCCGGAATGTCCATTCTTTGATTTGTTTTATCATCCATATCCTGATTTGGCCTATTCGAATTGTGGGGTGAACGATTTGGGTAATGCTTTTTCTGTCAGTCTTTCTACATTGGCACCGAGTGCTTGTAATTTTGTTTCAAACTGATCGTACCCTCGGTCCAAGTGATAAATTCTTTGTACCCAAGTTTCATCCTGTGCCGCAAGTCCGGCAAGAATCAATGCCGCGCTCGCACGGAGATCAGAAGCCATAACTGGAGCCCCGTTTAATTTTTTTCCGCCAAGAACGATAGCACTTGAACCTTCAAGTGAGATGTCTGCTCCCATTCGAAGTAATTCGGGCACATGCATGAACCGGCTAGGGTATACTCTTTCGGTTAAAATACTTAGCCCAGGCACAACACAGGCAAGAGCCGTTGTCTGAGCCTGTAGGTCTGTGGGGAAACCAGGGTAGGGCAAGGTAATGACCTCAAAAGGTTTAAGGCCACCTGGGCTCACCTTAATTGATAGGTTGTCATCTGGATCGCTTTCCATCTCCATCCCACATTCTTGCATTACATTAGCAAAAGCACCAAGATGCTTTGGTTGGCAGTCTTGAATGCAAATTTCACCATTTGTAATTCCAGCAGCAATGGCATAAGTCGCCGTTTCAATTCTATCAGGAATGACTCGGTGATGACATCCATGTAATTTCGATACTCCTTGAATTTCAAGCCTATGTGATCCCATACCCTGTATGATTGCCCCCATTTTTGTGAGCATTTCGCAAAGGTCTACAATTTCCGGTTCACAAGCAGCTCCATCTAGGGTCGTGATTCCTTGTGAAAGAGATGCTGCCATGATTGCATTAGCCGTACCCGTAACTGTACTTCCATGTCGACCCCCCATGAAAATTGAATTACCCTTTAAATTTTCTGCATCAATTTGAACCACTCCCGCTTTCAGTTCTACTTTTGCACCCAAGCTTTCCAAGGCACGAATGTGTAGATCGATGGGGCGGTTGCCAATTACGCACCCCCCAGGCATTGGAATCTCTGCTCTACCTAGACGTGCCGCTAGGGGACCAAGTAAGCAAATTGATGCCCGCATTTTCCTAACTAAATCATAGGGAGCAAAATGAACAATTTCCTTAGGATTGATTCTCCAGGTATTGGAATCTAATTTTTCTACATCTGCACCTAAACCGGCGATGATCTCAGCCATAAACTGGATATCGCTAAGATTAGGTACATTTTCTATTATACTTTCATCTTCCGTTAACAAAGATGCAGCAAATAGAGGGAGGGCTGAATTTTTGGAACCACTAGCTCTTACAGTACCGGAAAGTTGTTGGCCGCCTATGATTTTAAAAACATCCATCCGTAGCAAAATTCTAGGAGGAGGGTATTTCTAACCAAGTTAAGAACCGAATAGTTTCGAGAGAAATTTGGATACCCCTGATTTGGGTTTTGGCGAGGTTTTACTTCTGGGGTCTGACGGTTTTGTAGCTCCACCTGATTGCCTTGGTTTAGCGGGCTTCGGGTTAGTTTTGGAGGAAGGATGCCTCGATTTGTTGTGACCTCTTTGAGCTTCACTAGAAATTTCTTTGGAGTCAGGTCTCCTGCGGTTTTCGCGACGCTTATTGTTTTCAAAGCTTTTACCGTCCTTTTCACCAGGCTTTCTTCTTGGTTTTCTGTCGGTACGGGAGTGTTTTCTTTCACGATTAGAGTCAGTATCCCTTGGTGGTCTATTGCTTGTAGACTTTCTGGCTGATTCATCGTTAAGATCATCTTTGAGTGCTTCTTTGGAAATGATGGACACTTCTCCAAAAGGACTTTGGTTATTGGTTGTCCCCGATCTTTGGGACTCCAAGGGCTTTTCATTAGCTCGATACCATCGAGAGCGGATTTTAGATTTCATTTCCATGAGATTGACAAAATTTGGTGGGGTAGTTCGTAGTTTGTATTAGGGTTGTGTTGTGCTGCACTTGCGTGTCCAATTCTAAATCAATATTGGGATCAATCAAGCAATCACTCATTTATAATTCATACAAGATTAAACAATGATTATCCTTCAAATTCCAAAATCCTTGCAATCTGTAAATCAATAGTTCTTAAGGATTGGATGGATAAACTAGAAAACATCTTTAACCTACAAGAGCAACTGAATAGCCGAATAGGGGTGGATATGAATTCCATGACCGAAGAGGATCAGACGAAATGGATACTTAATTACATTCGAGCGATGCAACAGGAGCTAGCTGAATTGACGGATTCTGTGCCTTGGAAGTGGTGGGCAAAGTACCAAGAGTTTGATAAGCAAAATGCGAAGGTTGAAATTGTTGACCTCTTTCATTTTTTAATTTCGTTGGCACAAGTCATGGGAATGGATGCCAATGATGTGCACGAAGCATACCTGAAGAAAAACAAAGTAAACCACAATCGTCAAGAAAGTGGGTATGTAAAAAAAGACGAGAACGATTCTCGCCACATTTGAGTGAACGAATTAAATCGCTGCAATAAGTGCTGAGCAGCGTGACTTTTTTCTAGAAACCTTGTTACCATGTGCAAGGTTTCTTTTTACGGACTTTTCTAAAGCCGAGATAAAAGACGCAGCATTGGTTACAGCTTCGTCTTTGTTTTTATCTTCGATAGAAGTAATGAACTTTTTCTCTAAAGTTTTGAGTTTACTCGTGATAGCACGATTTTGTGTATAACGGGCTTTGTTTTTGCGAATGTTTTTGAGGGCAGATCTAGTATTGGCCATTAATTTATCAATAAGAAAAGCTAGGCTTTGGTCAATTTCTTTTTGTGTAATCAAATTTTAAAAAGATTCCGAGAAGGCGTAAGCCGGATTTTGTTGTCATAAGATGACCGTCATTCATTTATCTATCCTGTGAAGGATTCCTCATTGAGGATGCGACGTACCCGAAACCATAAGCGGACCACTCGGTTTCCTATTTCGTCTTGCATCGGATTGGGTTTACATAGCTCGCTCGGTTGCCTTTGCGACGGTGGGCTCTTACCCCACCATTTCACCCTTACCTCCCGAAGGAGGCGGTCTACTTTCTGCTGCACTAGCCGTGAACTTACTTTGAGATAAGCCCCCCCCATTTTCATAGGGAATCCTGTCCTGTGATGTCCGGACTTTCCTCTACTCATATAATGTATGAACAGCGAATGACCGCTTCTCGGAAAATTAAAAATCATAAATCTTGGTTCAATTATAAAAATATTACCCGTATTAAACTTGTAGATTTATCGCTCTATATAAACAATTCTGCCGCACTGATCGCATTGCGTGATTTTGCGTTCAACTAAAATAGACGACACCACATCGTTTGAAACGCGTAAATTACAACCACTACATTTTTGGTCTACAACTGGTGTGACATAAGGCGGCTTTGTAATGACCGTTTTAGTTCTCTCGTAAGAGCTGATGATGGAAGGTTCAACTTCATCCCGCGCCTTTGAAATCTCATCATCTAGCTTTAATATATCAGCGGTAAGCTCTAGGCAATGATCCTTACAGGAAAGAAGAGACTTTTCGAGTTCCTCTATTTTGAGAGTAATTTTACTCTTGGCGATTTCAGCAGTTTTACGGGCATCATCAATCTTCATTAGGATTTCTAGTTGTTCATCTTCTAAAAGCGATTGAGATGAGCCTACTGTTACTATTTCATTGTCAAGTGCCCGGTACTCTTCGTTTTTCTTAACCTCTAACTGTTGGTGTTTGAGTCGAGCAATTTTATCGGTTAATGCGATAATTTCATTTTCAAGAGTATTATTTTTAGCTTCTAATTCTTTCCATTCTGAAAGAGCTAAAGCCACCGACTCTTTTTCAACGTCGATTTGTTTTTGAATACGGTTTTGTTCGAGCGGGCTTTGTTCGAGATCGCGTTTAAGCTTTTGTTGCCTACGGTCTCGACTGTGAAGGAGTAGTAGTTTTTGGAATTCGGGCTGATTTGAAAGCATGTGCTTGAAAGAATAGTAAATTTCAAATGATGACAGATTACTGTTTCTAATCAATGCTTTTGATTTTAACTACAAAAGAAATGTTTTTCCGGTTGCCATGATTTTCAATTGGATTTTCCTAATTTCAATGGATGACGAAACAATGAATAAATTTGAGGACGCAATTTTTGCCTTCTCAACCGGAGAAGATGTTGAGGCTGAACAAATTTTGACTAGCCTGGCGAGGATTAATCATAACTCTGTTGAAATTTTCAGGGCACTTACTGAAGTCTCTCTGTCACTTAAAAAAATATCACAGGCAGAAGAGGCTTGCCGGCATGCTTTAGCCATTGATCCCAATGATTTGACTAGCGTTGTGAGTCTAGCTCGAGTTTTGGTCCAGAAAGGTGACAAAGATGGTGCAGAGGATGCCTCGGCAAAAGCTCGTCTTCTTGGATGGAAGGAAGAACTTGCGGAAGATGAACCAAGTCTCTAATGAATCATATGTTTGATTCAGCGAGTCACATAAAAAGAAAGTTGTAAAACATGCAAAAATATAAAAACAGCCTTGAATTTGAAAAGCCTCTGTTAGATTTGGAAAAGCAGTTAGAGGATTTGATGATATCCTCCAAAGATTCAGATCTTGATTTTAGTAGCGAAGTGAAGGCTATCGAAGCTAAGATCGAACTTACAAAACGTGATATTTATGCAGACCTTTCTCCTTGGCAGAAAGTCCAATTGTCTCGTCACCCAAACCGGCCTTACACGATCGATTATATTGAACGCGTTTTTACTAATTTTGAACCACTTCATGGCGATCGGTTATACAAGGAAGATGAGGCTATTGTCGGTGGTCCTGCGGAAATTGATGGTCGAAAAGTAATGGTCATAGGTCAACAAAAGGGAAGGAATACTGAGGAAAATCTTAAGAGGAATTTTGGCTGCCCCAACCCAGAAGGTTATCGAAAAGCACTCAGGTTAATGAAAATGGCTAATCGCTTTTCAATGCCCATTATCTCGATCATCGATACTCCGGGAGCTTTCCCTGGAATTGGTGCTGAAGAACGCCATGTAGCCGAAGCCATTGCGGTAAACTTAAAAGAAATGGCAGCCTTGGATGTTCCGGTCATTGCGATTGTTATAGGAGAGGGGGGCTCTGGTGGTGCATTAGGAGTAGCTGTTGCAAATCGTGTTTTGATTTTAGAGAATGCATATTATTCTGTTATCTCGCCTGAGGGTTGTGCCGCTATATTATGGAAAGATCGTGCTTTTGCTGCAGACGCTGCAAAGGCACTGAAATTAGACGCGAATGAACTCCTAAAACTTGGTATTGTGGACGAAGTTATTTTGGAACCTGTAGGTGGTGCTCACCGCAATTGGAATCAAATGGCGGCCGGTATAAAAAAAGCTTTACTGCGCGACCTAAAATTACTTGAGAAAGATAATCATCTATCAGAATCAAGGTACGACAAATATCGCGTCATGGGACAGTATTTGTCCACTTAGTTTCGTACTTTTAAATGAACGGGTAGAGCCTAGCGATTGCTAGGCGTTTGATCATTCTGATCAATTACTCCGATAATGTCATTGCGAAGCCGTAGTCTCATTCTCTGGGTTGAATCTATTTGATTGATGAGACGATTATTGTCTTCGTTTAGAAGAGACAATTGGCGACTATATTCCTGCTCTCTGTTTTTGGAAGCAAGCATTTCATTGGTAAGTTGGTAGTTTTCATTTTCAAGGCCAGCGAGCTTTGATTTAAGCATTTGTTCTTGGCCCAATATTGATGCGATTTGAGATTGCAGTCGCTGGGCTTCGATCACAAGGTTTTCATATTCTCGGGTGCCATACTGATTGAGCCGACCAACCTCAGATTGTAAGTTGGAATTCTCAATTTCAAGGTTAGCTAAATTTTCGTTCAAAATCCTTTCATTACCAATCGCCTGATTAAGTTGTATCTCTAATTGTCTGGATTTGTCTTTAAAAAAAGAGGTTTCGTTTTTTAATGAACTCGATTCATCCAATAAGGCTTTATTTTGGGCATCAATATCGCGGACTCTTGAAATTAGACCTTTTTCGTTGGTGTTCATATCAACAAGTTCAGCACGCATGAGGTCTATTGCATTTTGTAAACCGTTGTTTTCAGACTCCAAAGTTTTAGTCTTTGATTGAAGTAGATCATTGGCATCTCTTAAACCTGCAATCTCGGAAGAAATTCTCGATTCTTCTATCCCTAATGAGGTTAGTTCGGAACGCAAAGCAGAGAGTTCACCTTTCATCGCACTCTCCGAAAGCCTAAGATTTTCATTAGCACGCTCAATTCCTTGAATATCGCGTTTAAGCTCAGAATTTAAAATGCTTAAATTATCAGTTTGCTCGTCTTTTCGGGCTATGTCGAATTTCATATCGTTTGCGATTTGACGGAGGCTTTCTATTTCAGCCCTCATTGCATCATTTTCAATAGCAAATGAACGAATTTTTTCCTTATTTGTTTCATTCTCGCTTTTAATCATGGAGTGCCTGTCGTTGAGCAAAGCTTCGGTTCCGCTAAGGCGTGATACTTCATTCCTGAAGCTATCAAGCTCGTCCTGCATGTTGCTCATATTGATGTTATTCTCTTGGATTTGGCCATCTTTGCTTTTGATCGAAGCTTCGTAGTCGGCAAGTCTTGCTCGTTGCCCGTCCTTATCTAAGCTTAGGTTAGCAATTTTTTGATTGAGTGTTGCATTTTCACGATTGAGTCGGTCGTTGAGGGCATCTAATTTTTTGGATTTAGCTGAAAGTTCATTGTTTTTGGAAATTAAATCATTTGCTTTTCTTTGGAGAGTTGATTTCCCCAATTCGAGTCCGCGAATTTTTGTGTAAGTACTTTTATTCTCGGAATCAGAATTTTTGCGGGCAGACACTAGTTTTCGATTTTCTGACACAAGCTCTTTGTTTCGTTGAAGGAACTCTTGTTCATCAGCTTTCAATTCCTGCAACTGCCTTCGAAGTCTTGCGTTGGTGTCATCGAGGTACTGATTACTGGTGTTGGTTTTTAGTTCTTCTTGTTTGAAACGGGATAATTGGGATTCTAAAGAAGACACCTTTGCTAGGGCTTCGTTTAATTTCATTTTTGTTAACGGATCACTATCATCAATTTGAAGTGGTGCTTTGGTATTATCGGAAATCAACCCACGAGTCTTCTCAATGAGAGCGTTATGTTTAGCCACTAATTGATTATATTGGTCTACTAGGTATTCAGGGTCACGGAGTTGTAGGTCTGTCTGTCCGTAAGAAACAACGGTAAGGGAAACCAAAGAAATAAAGGTAGATATTTTAATCATGATGAAGAGTTAGGGTCTTATATATTTTCACCAATTATGCCTGAAAACAAGAAGAAAGTTGACGGGAGTAAAATTGAAAATTCAGAATGCAGCTCTGGTAAGGCGATCATTTATTGCAACTCCTAATGCATCAGGCTTTTCGAGCTTATGAGTTAAGATCCTTAGTTTATCAAGAGTATCAGCTTTTTGAAGGCAATGATATAAATTTTGCGCAATTTCATTACTTTTTCCATCCTTAGAAAGCCTGATTGTTGCGCAATTATGTTTTTTAAAATAATCCTCTTCTTCGGTCTGAAGGCATAGTACTATATCAGAATCATAGTTTAGCGGTACAGACTGGAGATCCACAAATGATTCTTTTAAAATTAACGGCAACTGCGGGGAGTAATGCTTTTGCGTTTGACCAGGGCATTTTTGCTCAAATCCAATCGGGTTTACAGAAGCATCTTTCACAATAACATGGGCGTTTAAACATCTCTCAATTTGATCTCGAGAAATTGGGCCGGGCCTTAGAATGATTGGCTGTTCATCCGTTAAGTCTAGCACAGTCGATTCTAGTCCATGAATACAGGAACCTCCATCTAATACTGGGGGGCATTGGGCACCGAAGTTTTGCAAGGCATGACATGCTTGCGTGGGGCTTACTTTATTTGATTTGTTAGCACTAGGTGCTGCAAGAGGAGCTCTAACTTCTCGTAATACTTCTCGGAACTTTTCGTGCATCGGTGCACGAACGGCAACCGTGTCTAAGCCTGCACACAAATTCTGAGGAACAGTACACTTTTTTGGTAAAATAACTGAAATAGGCCCAGGCCAAAGTGAGCTAAAAATTTTCTCAGCAGAAGGGGTAACATCGGCTACAACGTGGGCCATACTTCCATCAAGAACATGTACTATTAACGGATTAGTGGAAGGCCTGCCTTTCAAAGAAAAGACTTTCTCTATAGCATCTTCTCTGAGGGCTAGGGCAGCTAGTCCGTAAACAGTTTCAGTCGGTAAAACTGCTAAACCACCAGCGTTGATTGATTCAACGCAATCTTGGAGAGAAGAGGGATTTTTTATATTCGCACTCGCTTGGTTTAAAGCGAGAGTTGCATGTGACGAGATTTCTTAATTAATTTTGAAACCTTGCGTTGTTGCATCGGGGTAAGCCCAGAGTACTTCCGAGGAAGTATTTTGCCAGTGTCAGTAGTGTATTTAGCAAGAGCTTCTTTGTCCAAAAATGTGTAATTTTCGGGATTTCTACTTTTTGTATGTTTTATTTCTTCGTCAGACATAGTGCCAATTATGTATAATCGTTTTTCTTTTGCAATTAAAAAGAAGGAGATTGAAATCGTAATTGACGAAAGTTCGATATTATGTGGTATTGGTAGTCATGAAAGTAGTATCTTCCATCAAAACTCTTAAAAACCGCCACCCTGATTGCCAAGTTGTTCGTCGTCGCGGGCGCTTGTATGTCATCAATAAAACCAACCCACGCTTTAAAGCTAGACAAGGATAATTTGTGAAGAAAGACATACACCCAAAGCTCAACAATGTAAGTTTTGTTGATGTTTCAACTGGCAAGAAGTTTTTAACCAAATCAACAACTGGTTCCAAAAAGATAGAATCTTTGGATGGGGTTGATTTTCAAGTTCTTGTTAGAGATGTAACAATGGACTCTCATCCCGCTTACACTGGAGAGAAAAGATTTGTAGATACTGCTGGAAGAGTTGAAAAATTCCAAAGCAAGTTTTCCCGTAAGAGGTAGTAATTTTTTTGCTTTCCCTTTGTTGGGGAAAGACTCTCACTAGTTGGTTTGTGGGTTTACATTTCACACATTCTTTTGTGTTCCCACTCTTATATGTACTATTATCCTTAGGCTTTTCATACTGTCTGTATGGTTTGTCTGATAATCTTGTCCTCATAGACGGTGGGTCATATTACATGGGGCAGGAGGGTATACAGGATGATGAGGAACCCTTGCATTTTGTAAGAGTAATACCTTTTGAAATTGATCGTTTCGAAACTAAAATTGAAGACTGGGTTTTTATTGCCAATTGGGCAGTGAAAAATGGCTACGATTTCAGCGATTCTTCATTCGCACCTTGGGGAAAACCGTACTGGTATTTTCTTGCTGATAAAGACAATTTCCCGATGAATAGAGTGTCTTGGTATGATGCGGTTAAATGGTGTAATGCAAAATCAGAGTACATGGGCAGGAATCCTGTTTACTTTTCGGATAATGCCAAAACACAAGTTTACAGAAGTGGGGAATCTAACATTAGGAACAATATGGTTAAATGGGAATCAAGTGGATACCGTTTGCCTACCGAAGAAGAATGGGAGCGAGCAGCAAGAGGGAAAAAACATAATAAAAACTACCCTTGGGGAAGCTACATTGATGGAAGTAAGGCAAACTACAAAGGGAGCGGCGATCCCTTTGATGACGGAACTGCCCCAACTGGTTATTATAATTCTGTTCAAATAATTAGTGAATCTAAGTACAGTCTAAACGGTGAAAAGGAAATTCCCCGAGACTATTCTAATGATTACGGTTTATATGACATTACGGGAAACATTAGCGAGTGGTGCTGGGATTGGTACGATGAAAATTGGTATTCTAAGAAAAATATAAATTCTTCTTCATACGGACCCAGTTACACTACCTCCAATACCGGTGATAAATATAGAGTTCATCGGGGGGGGGGGTATAAAGATGGTCCTGGCATGGATGAAGGTAAACCACTAAGGATTGCTTTCCGGCATATTGAGTATCCTCAAAAGTCTAGAAGGTCCATAGGGTTTAGAACTGTAAGAACTTTTACGGAAGAAAAACTTTGGAGTTCGTCAGTAGAATTTTCGGGCACAGCGCATAATTGGTATTTTTTAGATTGGTTTGGATACTTTTATCAAACTACAACAGGTTGGGTTTTCCACACTGAACTTGGCTGGATCTATCCAATCGGGGAGGGATCGTTTAATAATTGGATATACTTCCCTAAGTCAGGCTGGATGTGGACAGCTAAATTTGCTTATCCATTTTTCTTCCATGCG
>JAQWWZ010000059.1 GCA_029254745.1 Opitutales bacterium
ATATTCTTTTCTCCCGGAAGCGATCCCTATATCCAGGATCCCTACGAAAGGGGCGAGGATGAAGATGTCGACGACCATTACGATGAAATCGTTTCTTCGATTGGATACGGGTGTTCTAAGCTTTACGCACAACTTCCGTCTTTAATAGGCTAAGTTGTCTCACAACAGTTTTTGGCACAACATAAGACTGACGCAAAGGTCTTTCGGCATTGCCTAATTACGGCTAATTCTATTTTATAGAAATTGTGGTTGGGACATATGTTTAAAATTTAGTTGGGTTATTTAAATAACAAACTAATTAAATTCTACTCTGTTTCATTATAGTATTTATACTTTTGTTCGTATCCGGCGTTCGGGGGTTTGTATAACTTCCGGATAAACCAATGAAAAATAATAACGAACAAAATGAGGTTCCCTCCAACGCGGAACTGTTACAAGGAGTGTTCCAAGAATACTGTGCGGAAATCAAGAAGGCACTTATTGAACAGTCCTATACTAAGCCAACTCCAATCCAAGAGCAATGCATGCATCCCATTTCTGAAGGAAAGGATGTTATTGGAATTGCCCAAACAGGAACTGGGAAGACGGCAGCATTTTCTCTTCCTCTGTTACAAAGAATGCAGGCAAACGATCGTCAGTTCAAAACTCGAAACCCAAAGGTTTTAATGCTTGCACCCACTCGTGAACTTGCCTCTCAAATTGGAGAAAGTATAGAAAAATATGGCACTAACCTTCCCTTCCGACATACAGTTATTTTTGGAGGTGTCGGACAAAAACCGCAGGTAAATGCATTGCGAAGAGGAGTAAACATTCTAGTTGCTACTCCGGGTAGGTTAATCGATTTAATGGATCAGGGCTATATCCATCTTGAAGAAATCTCCTGTTTTATTCTTGATGAGGTGGATCGTATGCTAGACATGGGATTCATTCATGCAATTCGAAGGATTCTCAAGGTCGTTCCTGAAGATAGACAAACCTTATTTTTCTCCGCAACCATGCCCCCGGCAATGGAGAAACTCGCACTTTCGATGGTGCGGAAAAATCCTATTCGGGTTTCAATCGCTCCCAAAGAGCCTGCTGTGGACAGAATCAAACAATCTCTTTTTCGAGTTCCCAAAAGTAGTAAATTAAATCTGCTACTCAAACTTTTTGAAAATGAAGATTTAAAAAAAGTGGTTGTTTTTACCCAGATGAAACACATGGCAAACCGAGTGGCAAAAAAGCTCCAAAGTGTAGAAATCTCCTGTGCTGCAATTCATGGAAATAAAAGCCAGGCCGCTCGAACCAAGGCACTACAGAACTTTAAAAGCGGTTCTTCCCGCGCATTAATTGCAACTGATGTGGCAGCACGTGGATTGGATATCAATAATGTGACACATGTTATTAATTTTGACCTACCAGTGGAAGCAGAAACCTATGTCCATAGGATTGGTCGTACCGCCCGTGCGGGAGCAGAAGGTGAGGCATTTTCATTTTGTGGCAAAGATGAGGCGGACCAACTGAAAAGTATCGAGAGATTACTTCGTAAACCAATACCAGAAATGGAAACCCCAGAATTGCCAAAAGTGGAAAGTAAAAACAGAGAGGATGAATTTTCAAACAGAAGCAGACCTCCGCAGAGAAGGTTTTCAAGGAAACCGAATTCGAATAATTCTTCATCCTCCCAAAACAGACCGCGAAATCGCTCCAGGAATCGACATTAAGGAGAATTAAATCAGACTGGTTGAATTATATTTTTCAAGGGAAGCAGGAAATCCATTTAATTCAGTAAATTAGCTTTTTCCTGTCTTACTGTAAGGCACCTATTTAATATTCATATTGAAACCGTGAGTTCGTTACATATACCAATTACAAACGGATAATTCCCTCATGAGTTTAACTTGTAAATCAATTGTAAACAGTAAATTTTTCCAATGGGTTATACTGGTAACCATTATTCTTGCAGGAGTAGTAGTTGGCATACAAACCTTCAAAGAATTTGCGATGGAGCATGCCATCGTACTTCATACTTTGGATTCAATAATTTTGGGCGTTTTTGTGATTGAGGCAGTCATTAAAATTCTCGCGGAAGGAAATCGTCCTCAAAATTATTTTAAGAACCCATGGAATATTTTTGATTTTAGTATTGTCGTTGCCTGCTTGCTGGGTCCCGTTATCCATTTTGGTGCGGATTTTCTTCCCGTTCTTCGATTAGCCCGTATTCTACGAGTCCTTCGCTTGGTATCGGCAGTTCCAAAACTTCAACTCCTTGTCAGTTGCTTACTGAGAAGCCTGCCATCCATGTTCTATGTCAGTATCCTGCTTTTTCTTCTTTTTTACATCTATGGCACGATGGCGGTATTTTTATATGCGGAAAATGACCCTATACACTTTAGGAATCTCCAAACTTCTATTCTCTCTCTCTTTCGAATCGTTACTTTAGAGGATTGGACAGATGTAATGTATATTAACATGTATGGCTCGGAAAACTACGGTTACAATTCCAACGATCTAGGCAAGTGGACCCCCATTTCATCTGCCTCGCCTCTTGGAGCAGCTTTATTCTTTGTCAGCTTTGTATTAATAGGAACCATGATTGTACTGAATTTGGTAATCGGTGTCATTATGAACAGCATGGAAGAATCGAATGCTGAAATGAAAATTAAACAAGAGATAATCCGTAGAAAAACCAGTCCTGAACCCCTGCGCGACGGAATTCACGACTTACAGTTACAAATGGAAACAATTGCCGGGGAAATAGAAGTAATTAAGAAGTTACTAGAAGAAAAGTAACCCAGTCAGAGTTGAAACCAAAACCACAGCAAGCAACCTGTTACTTTGCAAAATCTTTCATTTTGTAAATTCAGTTCATTATCCACTAGTACAAAAAGCGGGGTTTGCTTTTGCCAAATCCAAACAATGTCTTCATCTTAATTCTTACTTAATTTAAAAAATGGCAGACGAAGACAAACAATACGATTTTCTCGTAATCGAGAAAAAATGGCAAAAATTTTGGGAAGAAGAAAAGACTTTCCGGGCGGAGGATAATTCAGAAAAACCAAAGTTCTATGCATTAGATATGTTCCCCTACCCCTCAGGTGCCGGTTTGCATATTGGACACCCAGAAGGTTATGTCGCATCTGATATTCTCGCTCGATACAAGAAAGCATGCGGTTTTAATGTTCTTCATCCTATGGGTTGGGATGCTTTTGGTCTACCTGCAGAACAATACGCAATTAAAACTGGTACCCACCCATCGGTTACCACTCAGGAAAATGTAGATAATTTTAGACGACAAATTAAAAGTATCGGATTTGCAATCGACTGGGATCGTGAAATTAACACGACCGATCCCGACTATTATCGATGGACCCAGTGGATTTTCTTAAAACTTTTCCAGAGGGGGCTTGCCTATGTAGCTGAAAAACCGGTTTGGTGGTGTCCCAATTTACTTGCTGTTCTCGCAAATGAGGAAGTGGTCAATGGAAAATCTGAAGTGGGTGGTCATCCGGTGGAAAGGCGAAACCTAAGACAGGTAGTTCTTCGCATTACAGCCTATGCAGAAAAGTTAATCGCTGGATTGGACGATCTCGATTGGCCGAATTCTACCAAGCGACAACAAAAGGCATGGATTGGACGATCAGAGGGTGCCGAGGTTCAATTTTCGATCGAGGGGATGGAAGAGAAATTAGAAGTCTACACCACTCGGCCCGATACTCTTTTCGGTGCTACTTACATGGTGGTAGCTCCTGAACACGCACTACTCGAAAAGCTTGTCATTGCAGAAAAGAAGGAGGAAGTAAAAAACTACACCGAAGCAGCCGCAAAAAAAAGTGATCTCGACCGGACCGACCTTGCCAAGGATAAGTCAGGGGTATTTACCGGTAGTTACTGTATCAATCCAGTAAACGATAAAAAAGTTCCGATCTGGGTTGCGGACTATGTACTCATAACCTACGGCACCGGTGCAATCATGGCGGTGCCTGGTCATGATGAAAGAGACTTCGAATTTGCGGAAAAGTTTGGTATACCTATCAAGCGGGTTCTCGTCGGTAAGGATGGCGATGAAGAAAAAGCCAAGCTCCCCTATTCTGGGCCAGGTATCATGGTCAATTCCAGAGAATATAACGGAATGGAAGCGAATGAATGCAAGGCGAAGATCATTTCTGAAATTGAATCGAAGGGGATCGGGAAAGGAGCGGTAAATTATAAATTACGCGATTGGATTTTTTCGCGCCAACGTTATTGGGGAGAACCAATCCCACTAGTTTGGGTATCTCAACAGGATTTTGAAAAAGCAAAGGCAACCACCGGAGTGATTCGCGATCTTTTACCAGAGGAACCGGTTACTTCCCATAAGGATGGTGTAACATGTTATGCACTACCACTGCCAGAGTCTCAACTTCCTTTACGATTACCCGATGTTGAAAAATATCAGCCATCCGGAACCGGGGAAAGCCCGCTGGCCACAATTCCTGACTGGCTCGAAATTTGGTTTAATCTTTCCACCGGTCATTCACTTTCCCGAAGCGAATCCAAGCCAGATGGAGAAAACTGGGTACCCGCAACCCGGGAGACTAATACAATGCCACAATGGGCGGGGTCTTGCTGGTACCACCTTCGCTATCTCGATCCAAATAATACTGAGAACCTTGTTGATTCTGAAAAAGAAGCGTACTGGGGAGGACCAGATTTCTATATCGGTGGAGCAGAACATGCGGTACTTCACCTGCTTTATGCTCGCTTTTGGCATCGATTCCTTCACGACGAAGGGGTACTCGCTCACCCTGAACCGTATAAGAAATTATTTCACCAAGGCTTAATTTTAGGTGAAGACGGCAACAAAATGTCAAAAAGTGTAGGCAATGTGGTCAGTCCAGATGTGGTGATTGATGCCTATGGTGCCGACTCTCTCCGACTTTTTGAAATGTTTCTCGGTCCACTGGAAGCGGTCAAGCCGTGGAGTGAAAAGGGAATTGAAGGAGTACATCGATTCCTCAAAAAAGTTTTTCGTGAAGCAAGTTCTTCGGAAAAGCACTCAACAAGCGATGAAAAGAATCCTGAAACCCTTCGGCTTTTACACGAAACTATTCTCAAAGTAACGGAGTCAATTGAAGATCTGCGTTTCAATGTCGCAATATCTCAAATGATGATTTTGGCGAACCATCTGCAAAAAATGGAAATTTTTTCTGCCGAGACAATCAAAATACTATTACAGCTTCTTGCCCCCCTTGCTCCGCACTTATCTGAAGAGCTATGGCAGATATTGGGAGGTACCGAGTCAATCGTGAGCCAACCATGGCCAGTCGCTCGTAAAGAACTCCTGGTAAGCGATGAAATAACCATCGTCTTTCAGGTAAATGGTAAACTTCGAGGAGAGGCAAATTTTGCCAAAGGTGCAAGCAAAGAAGAAATCATCTCCACTGCCAAGAAACATCAGAAAGTCCTGGCATTCACAACCGGAAAAGAAATCATGAAGGAAATTTATGTTCCGGGGAAACTAGTAAACCTTGCCGTAAAAGGCTAATCTTTGAGTAATGAGTCGTTTTTTGCCCGACAACTTTGACGCCAGCAAACCGCTTGTTCTTATTGCGGGGAAAGGAACCTATCCTATTTTACTTGCGGAACGAGCTCGGTCTGCCGGAATTACGATCCGACTGATCGAATTGGGCGGAGAAACATCAGAGAAGTTAATTCATTCATTCCCTGACCGTGAACGATCCGCAGTGAAGGTCGGACAGATCGGAAAACTTCTCAAGGAATTAAAAAATTTCAATGCCGGTTATGCGGTAATGGCAGGACAGGTAACCCCAGGAAAACTCTTTCGCGGATTACACCCTGACCTTAAAGCCATCCGTATGCTTGCCGGACTGAATCGAAAAAATGCGGAAACTATTTTTGGAGCAATTGGAGATGAAATCGAAAATGTGGGCGTGCACCTTCTAGATGCCCGTGTCTTTATGGATGAGGACTTAGCCGACGAAGGGGTAATGGTGAAAGGACAAGAAAAGATTGATCCAGAGCACCTCGCTCATGGTATTGAAATCGCCCGCGAAAATGCCCGTTTGGATGTAGGACAGGGAGTGGTGGTAAGCCGAGGGACAGTACTCGCCGTAGAAGCTTTCGAGGGCACAAATACCATGCTCGAACGTGCCGGAAAGTTTGGTGCAAAGAATTGCCTATTTATAAAGCTTGGAAAACCCAAACAAGATACTCGATTTGATGTGCCCGTCTTTGGACATCAAACCCTGCAAGTTATGAAAGAAGCGGGCATTGGGAACGCGGCCATGGAACCTGGTTCCGTTCTGCTATTGGATAAGCCTTCCGTCACGGAAACCGCAAAATCCTTTGGAATTGGGCTTTCTGGATTGTATTTCTAGGGTTTTAATACAGCTAATTCAGCTGTAAACTATACCAAAAAAAGATATTGATTTATCTTATTAAATCGCTCATGACAATACCATGAAAATAAACCAAAAACTCTTTTTTTATAGCTTACTCCTCTTTTGTTTCTTACTCAACTCGCCCGTCTTTGCAAATGCACCCAGCTCTTTGAGTGGAAAGAAAATCACGATTACTGTGCCCTCTAAGGACTATGATATGGAGTGGTATGTGCTCGAGGATGGAACAAAAGCCTGGCTTCATGAGCTTGAAGATGGGGAATGGGAACTTGATCTTTTAACCTGGAGCAAGACATCTTCGAATCAAGGTACAATACAACTTGGAGTACCATCTGATTATATTGGTGTGCAGATGACTTTTTATTCATCCTCTGCTGGATCTTTTACCTACAACCTGCACGAATCCGATAATGGTGGACCGGTCCAAATCGTAGACAGTGGGTCTGGGACCTTTACCTCCACTGACTTTGATATTTCAGAAATCCCATTTGACAACTATTTTGAAGATCAATTTTCCGACCAACAAATTAGCCAAGCGATTTGGCCATTAGGAACAGCTTATGGCATAACCATTGGATTAAACAACAACAGCTTACAACTTACTGGCACTCTCAATGATTCGGGGGATGATTATGACCAACGTTGGTATGCTTTTTCTGCAAGCTCGATTTTATCTACTGCCAATGATTGGAAAGTGAGCGGCTCCTCCTTTGCAAAAATTGATGTCCAAAATGACTTCCTGAATTATCAGGCGGCTACCGGGGTTGAACTTAGAAATTCTAAAACAACCGGTCTAGAATTTGAGATATCGATAGGCCTTTCTTCACGGGGCATAATGAGTGAAATTTATGTAGGTGATTTTGGTACTTATGATTCACAATATCATTCAATTGGTATCGGTAGTGGGGTGGTGGAAGAAGGAAGTTTCAGAGTAGTGAATGACTCCTCAAATAAAATTCTTACCACCCAATACCTGTCAGGAAGTGAATGGCAAAGTTTATATGAACTGCATTGGGATACGGGCGTTTTAAATGACAAAATTAACAACTCTGAAATCCAACTAAATAATTGGACTTCTTTTTCCTCGGAATATGTTCTTCCTGTAATGGATTTCTCCATTCCTCACACTAACGCCAATTGGAATGGTGAAAATATAGAGGTAATCCCGCTTGAGGAAGGCGAATTGGGCTTCACAAGTTTTTCTGTAACAGAGGAAACATCGGAGCCCATCCCCGAATACGCTCCAGCTTCTTTAGCAGGAAAGATCTACCAAGGTTCTCTTAATGACACATACCAGTTTGTAGACGAAAGCAAGGCCATCTTTTATCACCAAGAATCCAGCTTTCAGAATAGCGAGATCTCAAATGTAACCTATACTTGGTCTGCCAGCGGAAAGTCCGGCACTCTAACCACCAGTTTGGATGAAACCACCACGCTGTCCTTTAGCTCAACATCTGAAGGGACTTTCCAATGGCAGGAAAACGGAGGATCCAGTACTAACGGCAGCTTTACTCTTACGGATGCCTCTTCCGGTTATGCGCCTTTGAGTCTAGAGGGAGATTCCATGATAGTTGGTACAAAGACCTATATTTTTAAGGAAAATGGCATTGTCACGATTCGATCTACCACAGGCTCAGTGGATTCCACCTATGGCTTCGTAAAATCCGAAAATAATGAAATTGTTTTTACCACCCCGACCGATGTTAATGGGGTAACAAGCACACTTTATAAAATGATATTTTCATCCACCGGTGCAGGAAGTCTTTACGAAGGTGGAAGCGGAAGTTTTAAGTACTTTATCGATGGCAGTAATCAGCCCTCCAGCAAAGGCTGGATGTGGTTTGATCAGTACCCCTGGGTTTATTCCGAAATTGAAGAGGGATGGCTTTATTTTCACCCAACGGGGTCTAAAATAATGGCCTATAGTTCCAAAGACCAAATTTGGAGAGAAATGGAATAATTTTAGAGTAGAAAATGGATGACTTCCGCCTTCGCCGTGTATCGCATTCATCAGTTATATGACCTTCAAGATCTAGGTGGGTACCCTCGCACCGCCCTTAGTCTTCCGATTTACGGCATGACTGCAAACGATTGTCGATGAGTTCCCTGAGTGATAGGAGTAAGGAAAAGAACCAACGAGACTTCTCGAACGACGCAGAAATCAAGAACATTATCCTATTAAAAAAAACTCAGGGGTCAAGTTGTACTTGCCTGAGTCTCTATGGCTTGCCTATTTTCTCAGCATGCCACCCGATGACGAATAATGGAAAGACTTCGGTTGTAGAGTAAATCGTGCTTTTTTTTCTCCTTTACCGAGGCTGACTTGAGATATGCGAGTAAGACGGGGTCTTGTATCTCAACTTCCCGAACCAGTAAATATTGAGCTGAATAATCTTCGAGAATCCCGGATTCGTTGATTATTCCCTTCGGTGTTTTTCTTTCCACAACAATTTCTGCACCGCGATATTTTTCTAATACAGGTTCCCAGGCATTGGGTACCAAATTTACCAGTCCAGACTTGAGCTCATTGATTCTTTTATCGGAATTCCTTACCTTGGCCAGAGAAGTGTCTTTGCTGATTGCTCCAACAATTGCTTGGGATGCCTGCCCAAATGCATCCCGCAACATGTTATAGAAGTTAAGAAAAGTACGACTGGCTTTGTCTGAGAAATTGGGATTTCTAATTCTGGTTAATTCTTTCCGCCACTTATATCCTTGTCTTGTATCTGCGTCAGGTGCGGGTCGGATGAAATATGGAATTATACTAACTTCGGCGGGATGAAGAACACGGGAGGAAATCTTAGCCACTGGTGTAGAATATGGGATATCATAAATTAACTCAAGACCTTGGGCAAAAACATACAAAATCCCCTTTTCCCAGCTTTCTTCGCCTAAGGGTACAACCACTTTACATTCTTCAAATTTTTTGAGGCAATGATCTCTGGCCTTTCTCTTAAGAGCAGTACCAAGGAGCGCCGATATAAAAAGTAACAGTAGCGGAAGCCAAAAGGCTATAGTATCCATGGTTCATTCAATACCTGAACGATACGCAAAAAACGAGTCGATTATTAATGAACTTGCATCATTTTCATAAGCTTGCTTCCATAGATACCTAACCCTACCGCCTCTATTGAAAACTTTTCCTAAATTATCGATCGCTGCCTTACTCTTTTCGATCCTTTCTTCTTGCTCAGACGACAAAGAAAAAATGGAGCTTCCCCCTGTTATCGAAAAAGCTGAAATTTCAGGTAAAGCTACTAAACCCACAGCAAATTTCCCAAAAGTCTACATTGAGGAACTTGATCAGTCACAAGAATTTTTTAAGGAGCAGCATGAGACAAGTTTCAGTCATGTGCCCAGCAAAAACTGGATGAGTTTTACGGCTGGTAAAAATGGTATCCTCACGAAAATCTTACTATTCGGGAAAGCAAACTATTTAATCTCTGAGCATTATGGCTCTGGCATGAAAGGGTTTGTGCGAGAAAATAATCCTGACAAAGGCCCGAAGTTAGGTGAATGGTCATTATCTCGGGATGAGATTGTCAATCAACTTTCCGCCCAGGGTTTAATGGAAACACAAGCTGGCTGGATTACGATTCGAATGCGTGGTGAAATCCCGCAAGAAAGCGGAAAAACCTATTTCTTGATTTGCCAAGAAATTTCAGACGGAAGGCCTTGGTTTGGGGCATTTGCTTTCAGCGAAGGTAACACTTACCTGGGCGGCCGCCATTGGTTACACCCCAAACATGACCTTGTCTTTAGAACTTATGTAGGAAAAGTTAGCGACCCCGCCCAAAATCAACAAAAATCTCCCAGTCCAAATACTTCCTCCGATGACGCAGACATACCATCCGTTGCAAACTCCACTGTAATTCAGCTCCCCCCTCCCCAACCAATGCTCGAGGATGGCCCCCGTATCACTCCCACAGTAAATTACAAGCCTGCGGTAGAAGTTAAGGACAAGAAAAGTGTACCGGTTCCTGCAGCAGAGAAAAAGGCTGAACCTGTAGAGCCAAAGACTAAGAAAAAAACTACTGCGGTCTCCCCAGTAGTTGAAAATATTGAAACCGAATCTGTTTCGAAAGAAGAGGCTACCAAACAGGATCGGGAAGTAGAATCTTCCCAAAATAATAGTTTGTTTGATCGATTGTTTAAAAAAGACGCTAAGTAAGACCCATACAAATGGTACCAGGGGGCGGACTTGAACCGCCGACCTTCGGGTTATGAGTCCGACGCTCTAACCGCCTGAGCTACCCTGGCAAAAGAAATAAAGCATGTTTATCTTACCGCTTTAGTCAATGATAAGCGTGGGTACTTTTTTAAAAATTATTGGTTTCGTCTTTACCATTTAAAGGAAACTACAATGATGTAGTGCTACTACTCTTAAGATAATGTCTACTAAAAACTCATCCATACTGCTCATTGATGACGATTCTGAAATCCGCTATTCTTTAGACCGTGTTTTAACACAAGAAGGTCACCATGTGGTCGCGGCTGACTCCGGGGAACAAGGCATTCAGACTGCAAAAGAACTTAAACCAACCCTTATTTTCTTGGATAACCGCATGGGAGGAATCTCAGGAATTGAGACCCTCCAACACCTTAGAACTGCCGCCCCCGACTCGTTGGTAATTTTAATGACGGCATACGGTACAACACAGACCGCGATCGAAGCGATGAAACATGGTGCTTTTGACTATGTTTTAAAACCTTTTGATCTGGTCAAACTTAAGGAATTGGTTGCCAAAGCACTCAAAGCGAGCAGAGATTTCACTAGCTCTGAAGAGTCCTACAAACGTCTTTTAAACTCTGCTGACTATGCTGAGGGAATCGTGGGAAGTGGAGAAAAAATGCAGGAAGTACTCAAAAAAGTCGGTCAAGTAGCAGCATCGGAAGCAACCATCATGATTACCGGAGAAAGCGGAACAGGAAAGGAATTGATCGCTAGGTGTATCCACCGCCACAGCCACCGATTCGATGGGTCTTTCCATGCAGTAAATTGTGCCGCTATTCCCGAAAATCTCATTGAAAGTGAACTTTTTGGCCATGAAAAAGGTTCGTTTACCGGAGCAACCGATGCAAAAGCTGGGCAATTTGAACTTTGCCATGGTGGTACATTATTCTTGGATGAAATTGGTGACATGCAGTTGCCTACTCAAACAAAGATTTTGAGAGCGATCCAAGAAGGAGAAATCCAAAGAGTGGGTGCAACCAAAGTAAAAAAAGTAGATGTTCGCCTACTTGCTGCAACCCACAAAAACCTCGAAGCTATGGTCAGAGATAAATCCTTTCGAGAGGATTTATACTATCGGCTCAATGTGGTAAGAATCGAGACCCCTCCCCTACGGGACCGAATGGAAGATTTACCTGAGTTGATTGATTTCATGCTCCAACGATTAAATAAAAAGCATGCAACAGGCACCACGGAAATATCCAAGGATGCAGTTGATACCTTGAGAAAATATAATTGGCCAGGGAATGTCCGAGAACTTGAAAATATTCTCCACTCTGCTTCCGTCGTATGTAAAGGAAAGCGAATTTTACTGAAGGACTTACCCGACAATTTTACCCCAACCGAAGAAACTGCCTCTTCAAAACCAAAACAAAGTTTCCCTGTAAGCTGTCCCGAGCAAAAGCCCACACCTGAGCATACCGATGACGGAGGTACGGTATCACTCAACTCGGAAAAGGTGGGACATTTTGGTACCAGTCACACCGCAGCAGATGATCGCGCTTTATTAGAAACGCCTCCCACCTCCATCTCTTTTAAGGAAAGCTATGATATTGCTTATGCTCACTCCCGGAAATTAGCTGATTCAAATCTATTAGAATTAGTAGAAAAGGAGATGATTCAACGTACCCTATCCGAGTGTGGTGGAAACCAAGTCAAGGCATCAGCTTTACTGGGAATTACCCGAGCTACCTTGCGGAAGAGAATTGATACATATAGTATAAGATATTAAGATATAAATTTGCCTTCTTGCCTTCTTAATAAAATGATGCAACCTAATACTTTTTCTTTTTTTCAACATGCACTTGGATAGAATCGTTATTTCAGGCATTGGCCTTACCAGCCCTCTAGGCAACGACCTTGGCACATTTCGTCAAAACCTTCTCGCGGGCAATAGTGGAGTCAGTAGATTTCCAGTTCGCAACATGGGAGACTTACCAGCTGGGGTCTGCGACTTCGAGCAAACGAAGCACCAAAAGAGGAAAGAAATTAGGATCGGCACCCGAGCTGGTAGTATTGCCATTTATTGTGCCCACGAAGCCTTGCATAACTCTGGGCTGGAGCTCGACAATATAGATCGATCCAGAGTCGGTGTTTATCTTGGTATTACCGAACATGGCAATGTGGAAACCGAAACCGAGGTATGCCAACTTTTCGATCATTACGATGAAGAAGTGAAGTACTGGAGCCACCATCACAACCCGAGAACGGTGGCAAATAATCCAGCTGGAGAAATAACCATCAACCTTGGCCTTACCGGACCTCATTACACAGTAGGTGCAGCTTGTGCTGCCGGTAATGCCGGTATTATCCAAGGAGTTCAGATGCTTCGTCTGGGAGAATGTGATTATGCCCTTGCAGGTGGAGTAAGTGAAAGTATCCGAGCTTATGGTATTTTTGCAGGTTTTAAAAGCCAAGGAGCACTGGCTGATCACGAGGATCCGACAAAAGCCAGTCGCCCTTTTGATACCGACCGAAATGGGATTGTGGTCAGTGAGGGCGGTTGTATCTATGTACTCGAAAGATTACAGGATGCACAAGCAAGAGGAGCGAGAATCTATGCTGAAATCCTGGGCTATCGGATCAACTCAGATGGCACCGATTATGTCCTGCCCAATCCCGAACGGCAGGAAGAATGCATAAGGCAAGCACTTGACAATGCTGGCATCACCCCGAGCCAGGTAGATCTAGTCAGTTCTCACGCTACCTCTACTCCTCAGGGTGATGAACAAGAATGCAAAGCGATCAGAAATGTTTTTGGGGACAGTGGAAATACATTGGTGAATAATACCAAAAGTTTTATCGGACACTCCATGGGTGCTGCGGGTGCCATTGAACTTGCTGGAAATATTCCTTCGTTTGAAGACGGAAAGGTTCATGCTACCCTAAACTTGGACAATTTGGACCCAGCTTGTGAATTGCCAGGTTTAGTATCAGGGAATGCAGTAGCCAAAGATGGAGGAGTGAATGTAATTCTTAACAACTCTTTTGGAATGCTTGGAATCAATTCCGTTCTTATCTTGAAAAAGTTCGAAGGATAGGCTATAAAGACTTCATTGCACATATGAACAAGGAAAAGATTAAACAAATCGTACTAGATATCATAGCTGAAATCGCACCGGATGAAGTTCTTACTGATGTTAAACCCGAAGTGCGCTTGCGCGATCAACTTGACCTTGATTCAATGGATTTCCTAGACATCGTCATGGAACTTCGCAAGCAACACGGTATCGATGTACCAGAAGGCGAATACCGACAGCTCGAGTCTCTTGACAGTTGTGCCAATTACTTACTCCCTAAATTTGAATCAGGAGCAACTGCTTAAGTAGTATATAACTACTCGATTCGGACTTTTACATTGTCGACCGTTTCGCCCAACAACTCAACGGCAGACAGTCACTATGATGTAATTATCATAGGGGCTGGACTATCCGGACTATCTTCTGCGGTTAGGCTTGGTATGTTTGGACTCAAAGTTCTTTTACTCGAAAAGCACTATATTGTTGGAGGGTTGAACAGCTTTTATGCCAAAGGGGGACGGAAATTTGATGTTGGACTCCATGCTTTGACCAATTTCCCATCTCCTTCCTCAGGCAAGTCCTCCCCTCTTCTTAAATTGTGCCGCCAGCTAAGAATTTCTCTAGATTCCTTGGCCCTACAAGAACAGACCAGTTCAAGAATAACTTTTGGGAGAACTGATTTAAGATTTACCAACAACTTTGAATTTTTCATTTCCGAAATCGAAAGGGTATTTCCCCATGAGCAGAAACGGTTCCACCGCTTGCTCTCCAAAATGGAAAACTTTCCTGCCTACTCGGTTGATGCAGAAGAGTTATCAACCCGAAAAATTTTATCCGAAGAGCTAAATGACCCCCTCCTTGCCGAAATGTTGCTTTGCCCCACTTGCTACTATGGGTCGGCAAGGAAAAATGATATTGATTTCCCGACTTTCATCATGCTTTTTGACGCAATCTTTAAGCAAGGCTTAGCTAGGCCTGAACAAGGAATTCGGGCCTTGCTCGATCCTTTGACCTCTAAACTTAAAGAATTGGGTGTTGAAAGGAAAATGAATACGCCAGTACAAGCCATCCATACAGATACTGACAAAATTACAAATATCGAACTTGAAAATGGGAAGTATGTAACTGCAACCCATTACATTTCCACTTGCGGTGGTCTTGAAACTGAAAATCTTCTCCAACCTTCGCCCCACGCTAAAAGTTTTGAAATTGGCAGGTTTTCCATTATCGAATCTATTTCTGTTTTTGAAGGTCACCCAAAGTCATTGGGTTGGGATGAAACCGTGGTATTTTTTAATGATAGTGAATCATTTTCTTACAATGAACCAAAGGAACTGGTTGATTTACATTCTGGAGTCATTTGTATTCCCAACAACTACGGTCCCCCCATTCTAGACATGGAAAAAGAAAGTAAGTTGAGAGTCACCCACCCCGCAAACTATAATCTTTGGTCTGAACTAGACAAAGAAACGTATTTGCATAAGAAAAAAGTTTGGGAAGAAAGAATACTTGAAAATGGTCTCCAATATTTACCAACAAGTAGAGAAAAGCTTGCTCAATTTAAAAGTAAAACCCGAATGACTGATACTTTTACTCCGCGGACTATAAAGAAATTCACAAGCCATGAAAATGGGGCACTCTATGGCTCTCCAACAAAGAAAAGAGACGGGGCTACTCCCTTTAAAAATCTTTTTCTTGCGGGATCTGATCAAGGATATGTCGGTATTGTCGGTGCCATGCTTGGAGGGATTGCAGTGGCCAATAACCAAATCCTTAGAAATCTCTAGTTCATGCAGGAAATCAGATTTTCTTGAATCTCTGCAAGGATAAGGTAGGAGAAGTATCCAAGTTTTACCGGGCCTTTACATTTTTCTAAATCAAAATCACCACTCTCTAATTGATCATCAGTTATTTCAGCCAATAAGTTTTGTCGAACAATTAGCCGAAGTTCGCTCAATCCTCTTACTGCACTTTCAGCAGATTCCTCTTCCAATTCCACATACCCATGAGGTAATTTTTTTCCTCTTAGGAGCTTTGCTAAAGCAATACGATCTGCTGAAAACTCTTGATCGAGGCTTTCATCCCAAGCACTGGAAAGATCCTCATCTTCAAGGGTTGGACAAGGAAAGGTCACATGCCAGGGATGCTTTGACATTAAAGCAAACGCCTCTTCAATTTTTGGCAGAATGGCACGAAGAATTCGGGAATCAGCCTGTAGTCGGAATTCAATCATCTACTTCCATGATTGTTTGTAATTTCCACCTCTGCAGTTGATAAACATAACTTTCTGCTTGCTCACGCTCCCCAATCCAAAGAACGGACTTTCCCAATTCATGGACTTCCATCATGTGCTTGTTTGCCTTTGTTTCATTAAAACCAAAAACTTTTCTAAAAACCATCACTACATAACTCATTAAGTTTACCGGGTCATTTAAAACAATCACTTTCCAAAGCTTGGAAGTATCAATCTGTTCCTCTATTTTTTCTTTGAGTTCAGGTGCAGGTAGGGATGGGCTCATCTATTTGGATTAAACTACGCTAAAACCATCAAAGAACAAAGCTCATTTTTCTACCTTTCTAGAGGATACGAGCTTGCCTGAAATCAGGTAAATCAATTTAGTAATTAGATGATTAAAGTCCCAACTTTTATAATAGGTGGTTTTCTTGTCCTTACAGGTCTAATTGGATATCTTATTCAGGATCCCGGTTTAACCCTAAAACTTAAGGGACCTCTTGCAAGTAATGCTTCTTTCATCCTCTCAGATGGAGTTGATAAGCATGAACTTGATTTTATCCCCTGCCCGGAATCTGCTGGTGAGAATGTTTGGTGGATTGCTCACAAACTCAACGAAGATCACGCCCGGGTCGCCTCCCAGAAAAATTTCGCAACTGAAAATGGGGCAAATGACAACGACTTACACTCTTTTTGGTACGCCTCTTCCAGAGGGGAAACGATGAAAGGCTTACTTCTTGAATCCGAGAGGTACAACACAGCTGGCAGTGGAAATGAAATCTCCATTGATTGGACCAAAATTGATGTCAATTCCTCCAGCCTTCGAATTATCTACAAAAACGCCGCAGGAAATGAAGGTCCTGCTACCCTTACATCAAACAATTGGGAAAATGTTGCACTAGACCCACTCCCAGCAGCTGGAGAAGAACTAACTTTTTCTAAAAGTTGGACCGCTTTTATACCCGGCATTATTGGACTTCTACTTATTATCTTAGCACAAGGAGCTGACATGGTACAAAAAGCCCGAAAGCACATAATGCATGTAGCTGTACTCGTTGGTTTGCTTGGATTTATAGTAAGTGCCGGAAAAATCGGTACTGCTGTTGCTGAAATGAACTGGTTGAAAGGTGAACCTTACGGAATTATCCATGCGTCCATGCTTAAACCACTCTCGATGTTATTAACCTCAGGATTATTGTTTATTTATGTCCTGCTCTGTATCATTTCTTTTATAAATGCTCGTAAGGAAATCGCAGCCAATGCTAAGGCTGAAGCCGAAAAGAAAAAGGAAGTCCTACGTAAAGTAAAAAAGAAAAACGAATCCGTTGAGCTAAAAAAAGAAAAGGTGTCAAAAAAACCAGCTGTTTCTTCATCTAATCAAAAAGCAAATATATCAGATTCAGACAGAAATAAATCCGAAAAAAAAGCAGCAGACCAAAAGAGTCCACAAGCAACATCCTCAAGTGATAAGAATAAGGAAGACTCCAAAGTAAAAAAGCCCTCTGTAGATAGTAAACTCTCATCTCAGGACTCAGTCTCTAAATCCGGAAAAGAAGGGGAAAAAATAAGTACATCTTCAGGTGATTCCGTCAAAAAGTCTTCCCAAGACAACGGAAAGAAAACAGAAGATACAGGTTCTAACATTTCAAAAAACATAAAAGAAGATGCCAGACTTGGACAAGAAAAGTCCATTGCCAGCCAAACAACTACTCCTATGTCGGTATCTCCAAAAGCTTATAAACCTGTACCAGAAAAAGGGGGAGCAACCTCCAATGCCATCAGCAAAGATGATACCGACAAGGCTGAAAGTTCAACCAAACCTCGTCCTGAGATCTCGGAAACCGCGAAAGGAGATTTTGAAAAGCCTGTGGAAGAGTCCAAGCAATATAACAAACCTCTCGATAAAAAAGATTCAAGCAATAGTTAAAATCATTACAGACTAGGACGGACTTTAAGTTGACAACACAACTGAAAGTTTTTGGCCAAAATACATGGCAAACACTTTCCACGCACATTCCATCAAGCCCTTTGAGGCTCTGACTCGTGGGACTTGGGGAAAGAGGCTTTAAAGCTTATTCCAAGAGTATAACTTACTTTACGAGCACACCCAGTGATCAATCTTGATTGAAGCTCATTTTTCCTTCATCTCCAAAAGGTGAAGTGCTTGTAAGCAAAAAGATGTTGTATTTCTCATTTTGATACTTTTGCACCCTACAATCCTGCAATGTAAATTAAAAGTAAGACCATGAAATATGGCTACTGGTAGAGCCTCGTTAAATAAAAACAAAGACCCTCCCGAAGAAAGGTCACTGTGTAAGCGGGTATTTCCGCTATTTATGAATGGCACACCCGGCAGGAGTCGAACCTGCAACCTCCTGGTCCGTAGCCAGGCACTCTATCCAATTGAGCTACGGGTGCACACTAAAGAAACAAATTACTGTAAGTACGATATCCCGCAAGCACAATCAACTGCTTGCGATGTAAAATTTAAATATTCCGGAAGACTAAGGAGGCGTTATGTCCCCCAAAACCAGAATTATTGCTCATAGCAATAGTAACATCGGCTTCCCGTGCCACATTTGGGATGTAATCAAGATCACAATCCGGGTCAGGGTCTTCGTAGTTAATCGTAGGAGGGACAACATTTTCCTCAATCGATTTACAGATAGCCGCAGCCTCTATAGCACCGGCTGCACCCAGTAAATGACCAGTCATGGATTTTGTGGAGCTTACCATTAATCCAGAAGTTGCATGATTTGAAAATACATTTTTCAGAGCTGTGGTCTCTGAACGATCATTGTAAGGAGTGGAAGTGCCATGTGCATTTACATAATCAACACTTTCCGCAGGGATTTGAGCTTGTTCGATAGCAAGGTTCATACAACGAGTGAGAGCTTTGCTCTCACCGTCTGGCGTTGTCACATGAAAAGCGTCACAAGTTGCAGAATATCCAATGACTTCGGCATAAATCCGGGCGCCTCGTTTTTGTGCATGCTCTTTGGTCTCAAGAACCAAAACACCCGCACCTTCGCCCATCACAAATCCGTCTCTATTTTTATCGAAAGGTCTTGATGCCCTAGCAGGTTCATCATTGAATTTAGTACTCATCGCTTTCATAGAGGAAAATCCGGCAAATCCAATACGAGTAACAGCCGCTTCACTTCCGCCGGCAAAAATAACATCTGATACACCCCTTCTGATCATCTCAAAAGCTTCACCGATAGCATGGGAACCAGATGCACAGGCACTGACTGGCGAGAAATTTGGACCCGTAGCACCAAGATCTATTGCGATAATTCCCCCTGCTATATTGGCGATTAAGGAAGGAATCATGAAGGGAGAAACTCGGCGAGGGCCTCTCTCAATCAGAGTGGTCATTTGCTTTTCAATTGTTTCCATCCCGCCTATTCCAGAACCGACAATGACGCCGGTACGATGGGGAACAATATCATCCCTACTAAGCCCAGAATCTTTCAACGCATGCTGGGCGGCTGCAAGAGCGAGCTGGGCATACCTGTCATTTCTCCGGGCTTCCTTGGCATCCATGTAATCCTCAGGATCAAAGTCTGTAATTTCGGAAGCTACCTTGCTAGCAATATCACTGGCATCAAAACGTGTTACCCTTGTGATCCCGGATTTTCCAGCCTTGAGACCATTCCAATAATTTTCAACCCCTGTTCCGATAGAAGTGAGGACTCCAATGCCTGTTACTACGACTTCGTTCATAATCTAACCAAAAAATTTATTGTGAGTCGTTTTTTCCACATCCACTCACTGAAAGATTACGAAAGATTGCTTTCGACATATGTTATGACTGAGCCAACTGTCTGAAGTTTTTCAGCAGCCTCTTCGGGAATTTCTGTGCCAAACTCTTCTTCGAGAGCCATAACAAGCTCTACTTGATCGAGCGAATCAGCTCCGAGATCATCGATGAAACTCGCTTCTGGAGTGACTTGCTCTTCACTGACGTTAAGTTGAGAGATAATAATTTTCTTTACGCGATCGGCGTTATTTTCTGACATATTTTTGTATTGGTTAGTTAATAGTATAGCTTCTCTTGTTCACATCACCATGCCTCCGTCAACCGTAAAAACTTGACCGGTGACATAGGATGCTTTTTCAGAACATAGAAATGAGGTCATATCGGCAATATCTTCAACCGATCCAAAACGCTTCAAAGGTACTTGAGAAAGGGCGACTTCCTTCACTCTCTCATCGAGCCCCGAGGTCATGTCTGTATCGATGAACCCGGGGGCTACAGCGTTAACCGTAACCGAACGAGCAGAAAACTCGCGGGCTAAACTTTTCGTTAAGCCTATCATTCCTGCTTTTGCTGCAGAATAATTGGCCTGCCCTGCATTTCCGGTCAGTCCAACAACTGATGAAATATTTACAATTCGCCCCCACCGCTTTCGGGTCATGGGCCGCCCCAAATGTTTAATCCAGTGGAAACAACTTGTTAAATTTGTGTTTAAAACAGCATTCCAGTCATCTTCTTCCATCCTAAAGAGCAAGTTATCACGGGTAATACCTGCATTATTTACTAAAACATCCACACATTCATGTTCCTCTAGAATATTATCGCATGCCTGACGGATTTCTTCTCCTGATGAAACATCTACAGCTCGGGCAACTGCATCTCCGCCATCCGCACATATAGACTCAGCTGCTGCTCCACAGGATGACTCGGATTTACTTACGCAAATAACTTTCATTCCATCTTTGGCTAAAGCCATTGCGATCGAACGGCCAATGCCTCTACCAGCACCTGTGACTAAGGCTATCTTGGGTTTACTATTTTCTTCGCTCATAAATTAATTTCGACAAACTGCTTACAACAAGTCATTTACAAATGTGACATTTGTTGAGCGAAAGCAACCCACAAGTTAAATTATGCCCCCCAAACCAGAACAAAATCAAAATCTTATCACTTCGCCTAAACTTCAAAAGTTTTTAGCAGAATCAGGTCTATGCTCACGAAGAAAAGGAGAAGAATGGATAGTGCAAGGTATCGTTTCCGTTAATGGGCATACTGCTAAGCTTGGGATGCGAGTTAATCCGAACAAGGATGTCGTAAAAGTGGGGAACAAGAGGATACAAGCCAATCGGATGAGTTCCGTCACTTTTATGCTCAATAAGCCCAAAGGCTTTACCTGCTCAAATGAAGATGAGCATGCGGAACGCTTAATTTTTGAACTATTGGAAAAAAAGCATGCAAAACTCCGCCTTTTCTGCGCCGGAAGGCTGGATTTGGAAAGTGAAGGTTTAGTCATTCTCACCAATGACGGAACACTAAGTCACCGTCTAAGCCATCCCTCTCATGAAGTAAAAAAAAGGTATCAAGTAGAACTTAACCGTAAACTTGAGAAAGATGACTTTCACACTCTCCTAAATGGATTAGAGGTAGAAGGGGAATTTTTGAAACTTGATGAAATTCGAGGAAAAAGTGGGTCACCGGTCGGATCGTTAAAAATGGAGGTGATTATGGGGCATGGAAAAAAAAGAGAAATTCGCCGAGCTTTTTTGATGCTCAAATATCGTGTAAAAAAACTCAGGAGATACGCGGTGGGTAGATTATTTTTGGATGGTTTACCTATTGGAAATTACCGAGAGCTTCAGAAAAAAGAAATTGATTTGCTATTAAATAGATAACTTTTCTAAACTGATAAATATGGGAAGATTAAAATCAATCACGACAAAGCAATTTTTGGCAACCATCTTGGCCACAAGTATCTTCTGTTTTAACCTAGTTGCCGATGAAAAGCCTGCGCCTGCTGAAGCGGTCATTACAAAGAATCCCAAGCAATCTACCGGTCCGGGTTTAATTCCTGAAGTTGACGAGGTTGAACCCATCGTTGTAGGCCGTAAATATTGGGACCAACCGCCACCCGATGAAATTGATCAAAAAGAAGCTCCTAAGAAGCTCTCGACAAGCTCCCCAATTGGAGAACTTGACGCCCTTGAAACAAAGCAAACCAATGTAGGAGCCAATGGTCTTCCCATTCTTCCTCCAAAGTTTATGCCTGCCGTTAACTTGAACCGCAATTTTGAAGGCAAGTTGGTGCTTAAGCCGAGAAAACTTGGTTTTCAAAATAAGTTCCCTTACCAGCTCGAAAGCTTTTCTGGTAGAAGGCTCGCTTTTCTTGACATGGCAAATATGAATGCGATCAACCCACTTCATTACAATGGGAAAAAAATTAATGTATTGGGAAAGCTCGAAGCTATCGAAGAAGGATCAAAAGATTTGGTCATCCGAGCAAAAATAATTCGTTTAGTTGAGTAAAACCTCAATTCCTCTATTGAGTTTAAGTTATGGAAATTATTGATGGTAATGATATTGCGGGTCAGATTATTGATGAACTAAAAGTAAAAGTTAAAGAATTCAGTGACACCAAGCCCGTAGTTTTATTCATCCGCGTGGGAGAAGATCCAGCTTCCGTTTCCTATGTGAGGAAGAAGCAAATGACGGCGGATAAAATCGGAATCATTAGCGAACTGCTCGTGCTCTCTGATTCGATAACCCAACCAGAGTTGCTAGACAAAATTAGCGAAGCCAACGACAACCCTAGAATTCATGGGATCCTGATACAGGCCCCCCTTCCCCCTCACATCGACGAGCGGGATATTTTCAATCATGTACTTCCTCAAAAAGATGTAGATGGGTTTAATGCAACGAACCTTGGAATGCTTTGCCAAGAAAGAGACGATTGCTTCGCCTCCTGTACGCCTGCTGGAATTATTGAAATAATCAAAAGACAAAATATTGTCACAGAGGGTAAGCATGTCGTCGTGCTCGGAAGAAGTTTAATCGTTGGTAAACCTGTTGGCATGCTCATGCTGAAAAAAGCTTTACCTGGAAACTCCACCGTTACATTTTGCCACTCTCGAACTGCAAATATTGAGAATTTCACACAACAAGCTGATATCCTTATCGCTGCAATCGGGAAGCCTCATTTTGTTGGAGAGGGAATGGTAAAAAAAGGGGCTACGGTTATCGATGTTGGAATTAACCGAATTCCAGATCAATCCAGGAAGTCAGGCTATCGATTAGTTGGGGATGTTGATTTTGAAAAAGTGGCACCACTTTGTTCTTCCATTACTCCGGTACCTGGGGGGGTGGGACCAATGACCGTGGCCATGCTTATGAATAACACGGTCAAAGCCTTTGAGCTTTCTCTGCTGAATAACTCTAAGACATGAGCACCGAACGGGAGGATTCACTTGAATCCCAAAATGGAAGCATGATCCCTGCCTCAAACTTCAAGCGTATTCTTGCATTTGGAATGGATTTCGTTCTTCTTTCATTTGCATCCACTCTGCTCTTTTTTTATATTCCGAAATTACACGGGCAGGTTACTGAACAGGAATTTGAACGACTCACGGAAAGGCTTTCACACGCACTTAGTTCACCAGACAAAGATCAAACTGCAGTTGAGAACCTTATGATAGAATTTTCTGAATTTACGGGTAATATGAACTACGAGCTTATCATGTCATTGTTTTTTGTTCTGTATTTTCTAGTTGGAGAAGTATTTTTTGGGGGTCGCTCGGTTGGTAAAGCAACCTTTTGCTTACAGACATCATCAGCTGACAAAGATCTTAGCCTACATCCAAGACAACTTGTTGTGCGGTCGTTCATCAAAGGAATTTCATGCAGTTTTATGTTCCTCGGGTTGGCCAACCTGCTTTTTTTTATTTTTAATCGGAATCATAGGTGCTTACACGATTTGGCTTCCAAAACTTCAACGACACAATCTAGGTAATTTTTCGTTCGTATTATCTCATGGCAAACAAGGCAAATCTAGCATTTATAGGAGCTGGGAAAATGGTAACTGCCATTGTTTCCTCCCTCCTTCGTACTCAATCCTTTCAGGCGGATCAAATCATTTGCTCCTCGGCCAACGATGGCACCTCAGAAAAACTCGCGGAAACCACTAAGATAAAACGAGCTGGCTCACTTGATGAGGTTTTAGATTTCAATCCAGATTTACTCGTACTCGGTTGTAAGCCCCAGCAATTAAGTACATTTTCTACAGAGCTTGGTGACCGGAAATTTGAATCCCTGGTACTTTCAATTATGGCTGGTATTCCCTTGAATCGACTATCTTCAACTTTTCCTGATGCCTCAAATATTATTCGGTCGATGCCCAACACACCCGGGCAAATTGGAGCTGGGGTTACGGGCTATGTTTTCTCAAACCCTCCACGTCCATCTGACAAACTGCTCATCTCAGATGTGGTATCCTCACTGGGTCATGCCTTAGAACTCCCATCTGAGGGTGATATTGATCGAATTACCGCGATAAGTGGTAGCGGTCCTGCCTATCTATTTGAGTTTACCTGTGCCCTTGAAGAAGCAGCTAAAGAAATTGGGCTTAGTAGTGACTTGGCCCATCAGTTTGCTCTGCAAACAATTACGGGTTCTGCAAAACTTATATCCGAAAGTGTACTACACCCAGAAGAGTTGAGAAATCAAGTAACATCCCCAAACGGAACCACCCAAGCCGCACTCGAAAGCTTTCGCTCAAGTGCGCTCCGCAAAACGGTCAGTAATGCAGTAAAAGCGGCATACAAAAGATCGATCGAGTTGTCCAATGCATGATCTAGGCAAAGGTATTACGGTTGTAACCGGTGGGGCTGGCTTAATTGGTAGTGCTGTCATTTGGGGACTCAATCAAAAAGGTTTTCAAAACATCTTACTTGTAGATGAAGATAATCCTTCGGCTCCCAAAAAGAAAAACTTGGAAAACCTTTCATTCCACAGACAACTTAACCCAAAAAATTTCCGGGAGTTGGTACGATGCAAAAGCCAAGATCTTCAAGATATTCATACGATTATTCACTTGGGTGCTTGCTCAAGTACAACGGAAACTAATGTAGACTACCTGAACGACAATAACCTTGGATACACACAGGACTTGTGCGAGTTCTCCATCGAGTCCAATGTAAGATTTGTCTATGCATCATCGGCTGCCACCTATGGGGATGGTTCCCATGGTATGAGTGACCAAGAGCCTGATATTCGGAAGCTCCAGCCTCTTAACTTATACGGATGGTCCAAGCATAAATTTGACCTTATTGCCAAAGAGAGATCTTGGGATGATCATATTGCAGGGCTTAAATATTTTAATGTTTTTGGTCCAAACGAAGAACACAAAGGGCACATGCGATCAGTCGTCAGTAAAGCCTACCAACAAATTTGTGAAACGGGTAAAATGACCCTCTTCAAAAGTCATCACCCTGATTATGAGGATGGTAAACAAATGCGCGATTTTCTTTATGTTAAAGACGCGGTAAAAATGACCATCTGGTTGGC
Organism: Opitutales bacterium; assembly: GCA_029254745.1. Taxonomy (GTDB): domain Bacteria; phylum Verrucomicrobiota; class Verrucomicrobiia; order Opitutales; family Seribacteraceae; genus Seribacter. The sequence goes on from JAQWWZ010000059.1 coordinate 25,181, forward strand.
ATCCGATGAACAAGTAAATGGACTTTTTAATTTGGGGAGTGGACAGGCTAGAACCTGGTTGGACCTGGGCTATTCAATTTTTAAAGCCATTAATCAAAATCCAAATATTGAGTTTTTGGATATGCCTGAAATTCTTCGTGAAAAATACCAATATTTTACGGAAGCCAATATTCAAAAAATTCGGTCTGCAGGCTACAACCAACCTCTTTTGTCGCTAGAGCAAGGAGTGATGGACTATGTGCAGCAATACCTCCAAAAAGGTGAAAGGCTCGGAGCCTAAGAACTTGCCTGATACCTGTTCGGCCACACCACTCGGCAAGCATCAATTAATTCCTTCATGGCTTGAGGAGTAATGGCCTGCTTGGGGTCATCACCAATTCCTTTTGAGGGCTCAATGTGAGATTCAATACATAAGCCATCTGCTCCATATGCAATAGAGGCGAGGGAGCACGCCTTTACGAAATCAGCATGTCCTACACTGTGAGATGGGTCGACAATTACAGGAGCCCATGTTCTATTTTTAAGCAGAGGGGTGACTGACTCATCGGGGTGGTTGCGGTAGCCATCAAGTACTGGAGTGGTTCCCCGCGGGCATAGCAAAATATTAGGATTCCCTGCTGCAACCAAATATTCTGCTGCTGCGATAAATTCATTGGGAGGGGCCATATGCCTTCCCCTTTTAAGAAGTACGGAAATTTGGCTACCAGCTGTAATGCTTCCCACCTCCTTGAGCAGGGAATAATTCAATGCATTCCGGGTACCAATTTGTAAAATATCGACTTTTGCATCGTGAGCAATTTTCAATTGCTCTACATCCATGACTTCAATGTCTATGGGAAGCTTTGTCTCTTCTCGTGCCTGTAAAATGATTTCAAGTGCCTTTACATCCCCTTGATATGAATAAGGATTAGTTCTAGGCTTCCAAACCCCGCCACGAAGTGCATTAACTCCCGCTTCTTTTAGGGCATGAGCTGTTTCTAGAAAAAGGCTTGGATTATCGGGGTCGATCGTACACGGACCACCAATAATAAAAGGAGCAGTCTTTCCGATTTCATCTTCTCCAACTTTTACAGCATGATCAGCAAGCCCGGACCGGCGGTCCATAAGCTTGTAAGGAGATTCGATCATATCGACCTTGTGAATGAAGGAAAGACCGGCAATTCTTTTAAACATTACCTCTCTTCCCTCATCCCCAAGGATGGCGTAAACGCAGCGGTTATGCCCCTGGATTTCTAAAATAGAGCAGTCAAAATCTTGGGCAATTACTTCGACTTCAATGAGTTGTTCTGGACTAAGCTTTGACCCTTTTGGAATAATCATTTTTACTCTTTTTCATGTCCAAGCTCCTTTTGCAACAAGACAATCATAAATTATTCACTTTCTTTACCATTTCTTCTTTCCTACAGATTTTTTTTCCTTCTTCTTCTTTAACTATAAAGGTTCAAGTTGGGACCTTCGAATTAAAAAGAATGCCTGAGGTGCTGGGCAAGCGTAAGCACTGCCCCAATCAACCTCCGTAACTAAAGCTTACCAAATCTCACGAAAAGTCAATCCTCCCCACCCTTTCCCTGGACACTACCCGAGTTAAGCAAGCAGCATGGCACACAAAGCCAGCATTCACTGGGCAAATAAAAAGCAGAAAAAAAGTATGTCTTATTTCGACACAAACTTTTTACCAAAATCAACAAATTGTGCCCTCTGTACCAGAGGAAGTAGCCTGATACTTGTGCGAAGAATGATGGTATTCAATTACTCGCTCGAGCAAACTGCCAGATTCAAAATAAAAGGATCTTGGATTTCGTATCGCATTTGATCTTCCATTATGAAAAGATAAAAAAATGAAGATTTTAAGTTCAAAATATTTCATCCACATTTGGGTGTATTTTATTTACTTGATCCTTTTGGGATGTGAAAACCAAACATCAAAATCAGAAACAGATAATAAAAACAAAAGCTACGCTCTCTCCAAGTTATTATTTGATGAGGAATACTGGGAAGGTACATCGACGGAATACAAAGAAAGGTTTTTTGTAAACGATCAGTTCTTGTTTTGTAAGACCAAAACCAAGAATTCATACTCTGGTGTTATAAAAGTAAGATCCAGAACCGGACTTGTTGCAGCCTCTGGTAGTTATGTTATGGGTTCAAGAGATGGAGATTTTTTTGAATGGCATGAAAATGGGAAGCTAAAGTCCAAATCTCAATATAAACAGGGAATGAGACACGGGTATTTTTATGTTTGGACGAATAAAGGGTCAATTTACTCGAGACAATTCTACCAGGATGACCTCGAGGACTTTGGACGATTTCCAGATCAAGGAGTAGTGGAAAGTGGACGAAGCCTTGATGCTATTCAGCTAGAAACATGGGAAGGTAAAGGCACAGAATTTTACTTTAAATTTGCGGGCGACCCAAAACGGGAGGGTATACTTTACATTCGCACTACTGAAGAGCTTTATAACGGGACTATAACCGCCTTAGATGACAAAGGGCGAAAAGAAGCTGTATTACGATATCGTAACGGGAAATATCACGGTACTATTTCCAAATGGAATGACCAAGGAATGCTCTGGGAAGAAGGAGAGTTTGACCGGGGAAAATTAGTTCAATTTTCAATCTTAGAAGGCAAGCCGTTTGATGGAAACCAGATTATTGACATTACCGATTCCAAAGATATCGAATTGGTTAATATGCTTTTCAACGAATGAGAGGTAGAAAGTTATTCAAACTGTTTTCCTTATTCCTCTATCTACCAATCTAATTTTCGATTTCGTATTGTTTAATCTTATTTCGGAGAGTTCTGACATTCAGGCCTAATTTTTTAGCTGCGTGGGTTTTATTACCATCACATTTTCTCAAAATTTTGGATATATGCATTTTTTCAATTTCTTCGATGGATTCAATCTCTAGGACAGAAGAAGAGGTGTCATCATCGCCTTGCTCATCATTGCTTAAATGTCCAAGACCAAGCAGGTCTCCATGCAATGGTTTGCCAACATCTGCAAGAATCACAGCTCTTTCCACCGCGTTTTCAAGTTCTCTTACATTTCCTGGCCATGCGTGAGCAATGATAGCCTTTTCACAACTTGGAGAGAAAGATATTTTGTCAATTCCATGCCTTTTTTTGTGACGAACTAAAAAAGTTTGAGCAAGTAGAAGGATATCTTCACCCCGCTCACGGAGTGGAGGCACAGAGATGGGAAAAACATTAAGACGGTAATATAAATCCTCTCTAAATTTCCCTGCTTTTACTTCCTCCAATAAATTTCTGTTCGTAGTAGCAAGCACCCGTACTTTAACTTGAATGGTTTTATTTCCACCGACTCGTTCAAATTCTTTTTCTTGAAGAACGCGGAGTAGTTTCGCCTGAAGAGCGGGTGAGATCTCGCTAATTTCATCCAGTAAAATAGTTCCTCCATCTGCCAGTTCAAACCGGCCTTCACGTCGCTCAGTTGCACCGGTAAATGAACCTTTCTCGTGTCCAAAAAATTCACTTTCCATCAGTGTTTCTGAAATCGCAGCACAATTCACACGGATGTAGGGTTGTTTAGCCAGCAAGCTGTTACGGTACAATTCTCGAGCAACTAATTCCTTGCCTGTACCATTCTCCCCTGTGATCAAAACTGTCGCTTCGGTTTTGGCGACTTTATCAACCAGAGTTTTCAAAGCTTTTACAGGATTACTCTCTCCAACAATATCAGATGACCGACTGTCACTTTCTTCGACATAATATTTTGTGACCCTTCTCATCTTATCAAAGGATGCCACTTTATCGACTACGACCTCAATTTGATCGAATGAAAATGGTTTAACAACATAATCAAATGCCCCCATCTGCATGCAAGAGACTGCAGACTCAACAGATCCGTAACCAGTCATCATAACCACCATTGGCCCATCAGCTTTTGCCATGATTTCTTCAAGTAAATCTGTTCCCTCACCGTCCGGGAGTCGTAAATCTAAAAAAATAAGGTCAAAAGAATCCCTGGCTAAAATTTTACGGGCACCTTTAAGGTTGCCAGTTGAAGCGACAGAATATCTTTTGTTTCGCAGTTGGGTTTCCAATGCTTTGCGAATCATCAACTCATCATCTACCACTACTATCTTTTCAATCGCCATTATCTAAATTCTACAAAATTGATGAAATATTGTCGATTTCCAACTGTAAATTTTCGTTTTCAAAGCCCACAAAGCATTTACCTTACAAGAAATGGATAAATTACCTGGAAAGATTGCTTTAGTAACTAAAAAATCTAGTTCCCCAAGAATACTTCTTTGGGTACCCTTACTTAAAAATCTAGCGAAAGAAAAATCTTCCTCCATATATGTCTTGCAAAATAATACTGCTGGCGACCCGGAGGTTGATGATATAGTTGAGAAGGGTGATCATGTACACCAGGTTACTGATCCCTCTAGCATTGGTGAAGACCAACTGGTTTTAATCGCTGACACACCTGAACATTTAGATTCTTACCAACTAAAAAAGATAAAAGCTCGTTATGGTTGCTTCTTAGGAGGCATTAACGCTGCTAACCTAGCCGAGCAAATCGATTGCGCAAAGCAAGCAGGAGTGAATTTTCTAATCTGTGATCTTTTGCCTGCTGAAGTGGAAACTGTTCTGACCGCGCAGGATTTTAAATACTTTCTTAAAGTATGTAGATTTCTACCCCATGGAGAGATAGATCATTTCATCCCAGTCAAGGATTCAGATGCTCCTTCATTTTGTTTCATCACTGATTCAAAATCAAAATTAAATCACACTGAAATTGATGACATCTACCTCAAAATCTTTCACCAAAACAAAGATTTTAAAATCATTGATACCCGTGAATTAACCACGATTGATAAAATTAAAAAGGCATTAGAGATTGGGAGTAAAACTAGATTTATAATCAATAACCTGCCTCTCTCGCTTACGCACTTTATTGCCGATTTTTGTCGGGCTCATTCTATCGAATTAAAATTTCTAAAAAGAAACCCTCATTACTCAATAGAAAGATACTTCCTCTCTTACAACGAACTGGAGATACTGTTGTTTTTTGATCAGAATAAAGAGTTTTCAATTCGCAAAAAGTTCAATGATCTTTTTGAAAAGCAAATGACCGCTATTCACCCTACTCCATGCTCCAAGCAAGAAGGTAGATTAACCAACAGTATTTCACAGACACTCACCTACCTTGGGATTCTTGAATATCCTCATGATACGCAATCATCTAACACCCTTCTATCAATCAGGGAAACGCAACAGTATCAATATCACACCTCCCGGCAAAAAGGAGCTTTTGTAAATGCAAACCCTTTTGCTGCTTTGGGAAAATCTTCTCGTTCTCATTCTCTACACAATGCAATAACTCACTTCCGATTACTTCATGAAACTGAAAAACAAGTACCTAATGTAAATGAATTTTTATTACATTATGCAAAGGAGATCATTGCATTATTTTTAGAGAATGAAACTTCTGATCTATTGGTTAATAGCTTTACCAGAATCATAGTCAGTGAAGAGAATTTATTTCATGACGCCATACATTCCCATCTTCAGAAAAATTTACTTTTTCAAGATAAAATCAGGCTGCTCAGATTAATTAGTTTTTCAATTCTTACATATGGAAAAATAAATGAGCGTAAAACAAAGTTCTTACTTTCACTACAAAACCTCAATATCGAGGTTGAATTCAAATTACTTTTCGCGCTTTACACAAACGACCCAAAATGGATTTCCGAAAACTTTATTAAACTGTACTGTTCCTCTGACAAGCTACGTTTTTACAAATTCTTCAATTTTTGCTTACTGAATCATTTACCATCTCCTCCGCACCTCAAGTTCTTCATGGAAAAGTGTTTCCAAGAAACAAAACAGGGACTCCCCCCTGTAATCTTTGAGAAAACTGATATAATAGAATCTATTTTATCCCCACAAAAGAATAGTTTTAACGAGAAAGAAATCTGCTTTCTAGGTGAAACTCTTGATTATTCCTTTTTGTTTAAGTGCGTCATTCACTGCGTCATGAATAAGAAGCTTACACAAGCTGAGCAAATCACCACATCCATGAATGCAAAAGATATGTCTGCTACTACCCAAGCAACTCTGCTCATGGTATTGTGTACAAACCTTTTGCTCAAAAAAAATGAGGCAGTTTCTGATTTGGTTGATAAAATTTTAGCCCATCAAGAAAAGATTAACCTAAGTGAAACCGAACCCTATTTTTTCGCTCTGATTTTCTCTATTCTCGCTGCCCAAAGTAAAAAGGAAACTTATGCATTAAATGCGAAAAAGGTTTACCAGAAATTCTCAGACAAGACCAATGATATTTCCCCGGTTATATTTGCTACCATAGAAGAAAATACAATCCCACCATCATCAATAGAAAAAGTAATAAAAATTCTAGATTCCTGCCTCAATCCGTTTCTCTAAGATTTTTTTGTAAGAGTCCTGATTGCAATATGTTCAACGCTTCATGGGAGTTCTCAATGGAATTATGAATGATCAAAATTTAATCTTTATCATTTCTCAACCAAGGTCAGGATCTACCTTCTTACAAAGCCTCCTGAGCAATAATTCACAAATTAATACCTCCAGTGAATCGTGGATGATGCTGGCATTATCCCCGTTACTTAAACCCTGTTCGGTCAAGGAAGCAGATTATGATCATGCGATGGCCACGGATGCGTTCCATGATTATTGTGCTAAATTTAAGATTAACCACCAACAGCAACTTAAGAACTTTGCCTTTAATCATTATAGTCCAATGCTGCAGGGTTTTTCTTTGATTATCGACAAAACCCCTCGATACTGGGAAATAGTTAATGAATTGTATGCACTTTTTCCAAAAGCAAAGTATATACTACTTCAAAGAAGCCCAGTAGATGTTGTTGAATCAATGATAAAGACTTGGAACTTCAAGACCTTAAACGATTTAAAATACCTGGGTCGCGATCTCCTTTTTGCTCCGCAAATAATCACCAATTTCCTCAATCAGCACGGAGATCAAGAGAATGTTCAATGCCTGACTTATCAAGAATTGATAAAAAATACTGTAAAAGTTACGGGTGATTTGTATGAATGGATCGGAGTCCCTTTTCGAAAAGCATACATAAATATTTCCAATAATTTAAAAGTTCTGGGGAAATATGGTGATCCATATGTGAATGGACAAGAGAAGCAAAATCAACAGGTTGCACCTCACTTTCAAGAATTCATCTGTGGATATGCTCACTCTCTCGGGTCCAAATATTTACAAAACTTTGGCTTATCAGATAAAAGTTTCTCAAAAACCAGAGACTTTGAAAATTTCAGAAAATCTTTTACAAAGTAGTGGTCAATAAACAGACACTGACCGATCACCTAGATTTAAAAATAGTAGATTTCTTACTGATTCAATGTGGGCGACAGCGGGTACTACCCAATCCAAAACAAAGCACGAAAAGGGTGTTACATTTTAACGGTTGAAGGTCAGTGCCATAGTATCAACCTTCAATTCTGCTTCTTTCCTACAAGGTTGCCTTCAAGATCTTATTAACCAATCATTATATAAAGTTGGTAATCTTGAAATCGTTGTAATTGATAGTGGGTCGACTCAGGAAGAAAAAGCGATTGTCGAATCATTCCAAAAAGAGTGGGATTTCATTAAATACTTTCGTACTGAAAACAAAGAATCTTTGTATATGGCATGGAACCGAGGGATCTCCTTGGCAGAAGGTCAATATCTGACCAATGCCAACACTGACGATCGCCATGACTGCAACTGCCTTGAAAAGCTTAGTAATACATTGGACGAAGATAGGGACATAGGATTGGTATATGGAAAAATAAAAAAAGTTTTTTCAGTAAATGATGAAGAAAAAACAATGGACGGGGTTGCCTGTGATTCCCAGCATTTTTTCCCCGGATCTCTCTTTTTACATTACCCATACGGAGCACAGCCGATGTGGCGTGCCAACCTTCACTCTCAATTCGGAGCTTTTAATCCTGACTACCAAGCAATCGGGGACTATGAATTTGCCATACGCCTATTGTTTGGTGGAGTAAAAGCCAAATATGTACCTCAAGCAAAAGGAAATATGCTATGGCACCAAGGTGCTTTGTCCACTCAAGGGAACTTGGCATTAACAGAAAAAAAAGTTCTAACAGCGTCTCTTCGAAATGTTGACTTTATCAACAAGGTATACAATCACTGCCGACCTAATAATTTTGGCAAACAAGGAAATCGATACACTGAATATTTATTGGACCTAAGCATCCGATCACTTTGCCACTATCCACAGTTTTCGGAGGGAAAGCCAACTTTCAATCTTGAATTCCATCAATTTTTATCAAGCCAGGAAACTAAAGACTTTAGAATGATAAATAACCAAGCACTGGTTGACTCTATCATGGGTAAAAAAGTCTCACCCAAGTTTTTGGCAAGAGCGAGTGAAAAAAAATGTCAAATCACAGATCACAACCTAAAGGTTTTGCAATCAGGTTTGAATAGCGATCCATTTATCCTTTTTGGTTCAAGAATTTCATTTCCGACAGAAATGGAACTTAAAGGAGTCAAATCTGGTTATCTCCAAAAATGGGGACCTGAGATGGAAGATAATTTACTTGAAAGCAGTCTTTTTTACTTTGATAACAAAGTATTCAACGAGACTTACTTGGAGGGAATAAATCTGCAAAAATTACTTCAATATTCAAACGTGTTTATTTGGGGAATTAATGAAAAAGCTAAATGGCTTATGGGAATATTAGGAAAACAAAATAATCTTTCCGTTTTTCTGTTAGATTCAAGCGAGGAAAATGTTCAGGGTAGCAAATTTCGGGTTTATCACCCGCAGGTCTTTCTTGGAAAAAAAGATATGGATAGGAATGCATTTATTCTGTGTATGAGCTCCATACACAGAAAATCTGTAATTGATCAAATTGGGCAAATCCAACCCAATTCTCGTATTTTTCATATTTAAGTGTGAACCTACTCCATATTTCTACATTTTTACAAGGTGGTGCTGGGAAAGTCATTGCCGATCTTGCAGTTAAAGAGAAAAATAAGGGCAATAGTGTATGGGTTGTGTGTACGGAGCAGAGTGTTGAAAACTACTCAAACTATCCGGCTCACATAGATCAATTGAAGGATGAAAATATTCCTGTTATTTTTCTTGAATCCACTTTCAATAGGAAACTTGCTAACATCAGGTTCGTTTCAAATCAATTGGTGGAGATTATCAATAAATATGGCATCGATATCATTCACAGCCATGCTGGTACCCCAAGTCTTATTGCCATGATTTCCGCCACTAAAACGGGGAAAAAAATTCCTGTCATCCAGACCATGCATGGCTGGGGTATCTTCAAAACAAAGCTTCAAAAGAATCAGGATATCTCCACCTTAAATTTACTGGATAAAGTAGTTGCTGTGTCTAAAAGTTCAGCGAAAGTTCTTAGTAAAAATGGCCTCAAGCACGGTAATCTTTCCACCATCTACAATGGAATATCTCATGCTCAAAAACCAACACCAATTACAACTGATTCTGGAATAAAAAAAATAAAGCTGCTGAAATCAAAAGGCTATTTTATCGGAGGTTGCGTTGGCACGATTGACGAAAGAAAAAATCAAAGGCTTATCATTGAAGCCCTAAGAGAATTACCAGTTACCATCCCCATCCAATTCTTCTTTATTGGAGAAGGAAAAATAATAAAAGAGTTAGATATATTATGCTTAGAATATGGCATTTCGGACAAAGTTCACTTTCTAGGTTACAAGCCTAATGGAAGAGAGTATATTTCCCACTTCAATCTCTTGGTTTGCCCTTCGCTATCCGAAGGGGCTCCTACCCTATCGATGATGGAAGCTTTTGCTGAAAAAGTACCGATCTTAGCCTCCAATACTCCGGAACATGCCGAGGCTATCCAACATAAATTCACCGGCTTACTGTTTAGTAATAATTCTCCAGATTCCCTGGCCAAGTTTTTGGAGATTTGCATAAAAGATGGGATTGCAAATCAATATACCGCTGACGCCTATCAACTTTTTGAAGAAAACTTTTTCTTCGAAAAGAATTCAAATAAGTACAACAAACTATATCAACTACTTCTCGAAAACATAGATTTGGCACGGTGAGGGGCAGTGAAAAATATTTTACTAAGTTGTCTGTAATTTCTTGATTTCACATAAGGATCGTCTAATAGTTAAGTGTGCCAAACGACAAAACATCATCACTAAAGTGGGCTATCGATGAACTATCGAAACAAAGGCTCGAGTTTGAAAACCAACTTTCAATTGCCCAGAAAAGAGATGAAACCCGTGAACTGATCACCGAAGTCCATGCCCAAAAAGAAGCATTACAGAAACGAATTTCCGCTCTCGAAGATGGCTTAAAAGTTTCCTCTGAACTGGTCCAAGTTCCTGTGCCTAATCTGGAATCCGATATTTCTGAGATCAATGATAAATTGGAAATAGCCAAGGAAAGATTAGACAACTTAGAGCAAGAAGAATATTTTGAAGAACTTGGTCGCAAACTTAACGGCAAGCAAACCCAGGATTCGAGCACGACCTCTGAAAAAGTTACCTTAGGGACTAACGACACCAATAATTTGGAAAAAACAGCTGCCCTCCCTTCCTCATTTTCTTCTTTTTCTGAATCACACTTGCCCATCACATCCGAGCCGGATTTCAATTCGCCAGATATCAGTGATACAACAGCTTCTACATCTACCCCTACTGCTACAATGAAACCTACGTCCAGCCGAATCCAACAAACTGTGCCTAACACCTCGGATGCTGAAAGTTCTCGATTACCAGAGGAGGAATCTGACCGTTCCACAGAGCAAGCAACCATCACTACCAATAACCTTTCTTCTGTGCCCGTAGCAAACCTTGAGGAAACTGCAGAAAAACTCGGGGTCGAGCAAGATTTTTTGGTCGAAAAAAGTATACAAGCGGTTTTAAGAATGGTTGCACGAAACGGTGGGAAACTTACTTTCCCGTTAGAGGTTGAGCAGGCTTAAATACACTTTACTTTTTACAAAAAATCGGTCCAAAGGGACCGTTTTTTTTACCCACGATTCTTTGCTTCAAATATTCTTATCTTATCTGAAGCATGAAATAATTTAGGCTGATTACCATCCTTCTAGGAAAAAGATCTGTTGTTAGAAAATCTTAGCCCTGCATATTTATGAACACTACTATTTTGCACTCTATAAATAAATTCTGTACGGCTCTTTTAATTACTGTTTTTTCGTGCCAATTTTCTCATGGGTCCAGCCCAAATATTGATGCCAATAGTAGCAAAGCTTTAAAAAACTACCCTCCTGAAAATAAGAAACTGGAAATAAAAGAAAAACTGCCTGCATCCATTAGGCCAAAATTAAAACATTTTAAGATACAATTGACTCTTGATGGTTTCATTGAGGACACTGAAGCAATCCCATTATCTGTAAACTCTTCCCACTGGAATGAACTTAAGGTTATCCAACCTCCAGTTCACGGCAAAAGCATCGTAAAGGGAGAAGTTCTGATGAAATTAGACGATCAAAAAATCAAACGGCAAGTGGAATTACTTTCTTATGATTTGTCCATGTTGGACGCTGACCGTAACATTCTAAAAGTAGAAATCGAGCTAGCAGAAAAGTTGCTTCCTTTACACTTGAATGAAATAAAAACAGATGAAAAATATGGTCGAGAAGACCTTAAGCGCTTCCAAACTATCACCCTTCCGTTTGAAAAAAAATCCGTAGAGATGAACCTCAAAAGATACCAAGATCACCTGCTCTATTCTCAGGAAGAATTAAATCAATTGAAACAAATGTATCAAGAAGATGACCTGACAGAGGAAACCGAAGAAATAATTCTACAAAGAGCAAAAAATGATATTCAATACATGCATTTTTATGTGGAATCAGCAAAAAAACAGGTTGAAGAGTTTAATCAAATTAGAAGACCACGAAGTGTGGAAACTCTGAGGGGTGCAATTGAACAACAAAATCTTCATTTCCAAGCACAACAAAAAACAAATCCTGCCAAAATTAAAATCCAGCGCCTGCAGCTATCTCGATTAAACAAAGAGCGAGAAATCATCATTGAAAAAAAGACGAATCTTACAAATGACCTCAAACATATGATCATGAAAAGCCCAGCAAAAGGTACATTATACTGGGGTACGTTTGTGAGGGGAAAATGGTCAGGACCCGAGCCTTTCCACAATAAGTTACAAAAAGGGGGAAATCTAAAAGCACATGAGCCGGTTTTGACCCTATGTCCTGGGAAAAAAACCAGAGCCTGCATTAACATCCCGGAAAAACACCTAACTTCTTTTGAAAAAGTAAAAGAAGGTAGAATCGTTTTTATATCTGACCCACAAAGGAAGTATACCGCCGAGGTAAGCAGAATAAGTACGACTTCGGATTCAGCTGGATCCTACACTGGATACCTGAACTTTTCCTTGCCTCATAATGCAAGCCAACCGAATGCCGGCTCATCTTGCACTTTTTCTTTCACTGCCTATGAGAAAAAAAATGCCCTTCTGCTTCCATCCAATGTTATTTTTTCAGAAGATCATGATTCTGAAATTCAATATGTTTTTGTTCTCACAAAATCTGGTAAAACCATAAAAAGAATTGTAGAGACTGGACGAAAGACGGATAAAGTTACAGAAATTACTAAAGGAATATCAAAGCGTGAAAAAGTACTCAAAGAGAAGCCTGACTCTTGAAATTCATTCTATTACTTACTCTTAGCCTAAGTTTATTTCTCCAAAACTTGTGTCAAGCAGATCAACCTGCTTTTGCCAAAACATCCCAGAAAGCCATAGATCAAGGTTGTAACTTTTTATTAAAAAACCAAAACTCAAACGGTTCCTGGGGATCAGCTACGAAAACCAAAGGGCTCAATATTTACGCCCCAATCCCGGGATCGCACCGAGCATTCCGTATGGCAGTTTCTGCATTAAGCATTTCGGCCCTGCTTAAAACTAAAGCGAGGTGTGAAGATTTCAAGGAATGCATAAACAAGGGCACTAACTTTTTACTCCAAGAACTTCCAAATCTCAGGCGTGCTACTCCTATGGCTATTTATAATATTTGGTCTCATGCCTATGGGATCCAAGCCCTCTGCCTGCTCTACTCCAAAACAAAAGATCCAAAAACCAAGCAGCAAATTCATGGGGTTATTCAACAACAGGTGAATATGCTTGAAAAATATGAGTCTATTGACGGCGGATGGGGGTATTATGATTTTAGAGCCTTGACCAAGAAGCCATCAGGTTCTTCGATTTCTTTTGTTAATGCTACCGGGTTAGTAGCTCTTAAGGATGCAGAAAAGGTTGGTATCGAGGTACCTTTGAAGCTTGTAACCCGAGCAATTTCTGCCATTCACCGACAAAAATTACCCGATTACAGCTACCTCTATGGTGAATATTTAAAATACCGTCCGCGACGTGGTATAAACCGGCCAGCTGGAAGTTTAGGTCGCTCACATGCGTGTAATTATGCGCTGCATATATGGGAGGACCCAAGCATCGATACCCAAGTTCACTTGCTTTGCTTGGATCGCTTGTTTGCAAGGAATGGTTGGTTGGATGTGGCACGAAAAAGACCTATCCCTCATGAATCATGGTTCGCTGTTGCTGGATACTTTTTTTACTACGGTCACATGTATGCCTCACATTGCATAACGACCCTGCCCTCTCAAGAAAGACAGACATACCAAATAAAGATGGTAGACACCCTTACACCCCTGCAAGAAAAAGATGGATCATGGTGGGATTTCCCCTTGTATAACTACCACAAACCTTATGGAACCGCTATGGCTATTCTTAGCCTTAACTCTTGCCTGCCAGCCTTACCTAAGAATTGAAAATTTAGAAAAATGGGGGGCTTCATCCTGGTATTCAATTTCAGATCGAACCCAATAGCCCTTCATTCTCTCCTCAATTTTATCTCGACCTTGGTTAATCTCACCTTGCTTACCCTCGAGAATAACTTTGACCGTACCATCGCTTAAATTCTGTACTATTCCAGTGAGAACAAAACCAGTGATTACATCTGCTACATTCCACCGAAAGCCAACACCCTGTACACGACCTGAATAAATTATTTTACATCTCATTTCTCTACACAATTAGATCTAACTTTTTAAAAAAACAAAAAAATAAATTGACCTCATTCAATTCTAGATTGAAAACATATAAATACCCCTTGTAATTTTTACTCAAAATGAGCCAATACGAATTTGAAAGCAACCACGATGGAGATTGGGATGATCATGAGGATATTGCATGGAACGAAGCAGATTGGCAGAAATTTCTTCGTAATTCAGATAAAGAAGTAGCTCGTTTTATTACGGCTTACAACAAAGTAAAAAATGATCCCGATCGCTTAGATGCGACTGCTGCTATTATGGGATGGCACCGGGATGACTGGTCTTCTATGGATGAAATTGATATTGATGATGAAGATCTCCAAAAGATCCGCCCCTTAGATCTTGAGGAAGTTCGTAAAATGGATCCCTACACCATTCATCGTCACCCTGTCTATATATCTTCGACCGCATTATTTTCATACCTGCGCGCTGCTTGGGATCAACTAATGCGAAATAATCGCAACTTGCCAGAGGCCAGCCTTTCATGGAGTTATTCAAGCAGCTTAGCCGACGCAGAAAAACATTGTGTCCTTTCGGCCAACTGCTTGGACTTAGGAGATTTCCTTCTCGCTATTTGTCACCTCAAAAAAGCACACTCCGCCCTCAACGAATCGATGCGTATAAATCGACTATTTTCTCATCATAGCGATACAGTTTTCGTTGATTATATAAAAGAAACTGACCTCCGTATGCATGACTTGAGAGAAATTTACCTTCGCATCATTCAGGATTGTCGAAGGTAAGTCCGGCTCGGTTTTAATTTTTTGCTAGGATCGAGGCCGAAGGCTTCAAAGTTAGAAGTCTTTAATTTTCTTAATTTTTAGACCAACAAGACGCCGTTCATCCCGAAGAAAAAGCATCCCGCCAGCGTACGCATAGTGTGCTCGTCCACGGCCAAGAACCTGTTGGCGGTGAAGGCTAACAAAGGACTTTGATTGGGCTTCAAATATGATGAGTTCACCAGTTTCTGAGAGGAATATAATTTTCTCCCCTAGCCTCAAAAGATTACCAGCTCCTAGACCTGACTTGCTCCACTGGACAGTTCCACTACGTAATTCAATACACCTCAATTGGGGGCGATGCTCCTGACGACCATGAACTCCATATAAATAGCCCTGATATGAGACAGGGGTAGAATAATGACAGTCCATAGTCTCTTTTTTGGCCCACTTTTGCTCAAATATAGATCCGACACTCTTGCCATTTTCTTCCGTAAGTCTCCATAAACTTGATCCGACCTTATAGCACGCACTCAAAAATACCATATCTCCAATAACTAAGGGAGTTGCTGCATGAACAGATGCATTAATTTGTGAACGAAAAGAAGAAAAAAATAGTTCTTTCCCGGTCGTGGCGTCGACGGCGATAAATCCTTCTCGCATAAAACTTAACACCAAGTCGAAATCCTTATACTTCAAAGGAACGCAGGAAGCATAATCTGCTGTTCGAGGTCTTGATTCCCATAATGTTTCTCCATTTTCTAATGAAAAAGCGACAATACCCGCGCCCTCTCCCCCTACATCTACAATGATTTTTTTGTCAATTATCAGAGGAGAAGAACAGCGACCAAAAAATCCCTTTGGAGACTGATATTCTGCTTTTAGATCTCTTTTCCATAAAGCGGTACCACTATCCAAGCTAATACCTTTAAGTAACCCATTTGGGCTGTGAGTTACAATGATGCCATTCTTTATGCCTGGAGTAGACCGCGGACCGTCTGACATCCCAAAATTATCCCGATAGTCTGACTGAAAAGAATGTTCCCATAATTTCTGTCCGGTTACAGCGTCGAAACAATGTACTCTCTCTACTTTACCCACCCTGTCATGTAAAATAACTTTTTCTTGCACAACGACAGGTGAAGACCAACCAGTGCCTACTTTCACTGTCCATAACAGGGGATATTCTTTATCCGCGGCCGGTACCTCAATGTGCACATCATCAATAGAACCGGTATGATTAGGACCTAACCAATTTGACCAAGATGAAGCATATGACCAAGGCAGGGTAAAAATAATGGACAAAATGAAAGAATAATATGTCCCCTTCACTATTGGTTAGCCAAGAAAGATTTTATCACTTTGGGCTCAACGACCCGACCAAGGTTTAAACTTTCCGCGTACTTAAAAATCAAAGCTTCTTCTTTACTTCGAGAGGATAACTTTCTCATTTCTCTCGATTTTGCAATATATTTCCACGCGATAGAATCAACCGAAAATGGATTCTGACTAACGAGTAAAATGGGAGAAGAATCAATAAATTCAGCATTAAAGTCACTTCCTCCTGCAAATTGATATCTATGTAAATCTACCATTGAAAATAACCTCTTCCCCCAGATTTCGGGAATAGCAAGAATTTCGGTGATGGCAGCTGCACCCAAAGTCGAATCTTGGCGAAATCGCTTGGAATTACTGACAAGATCAAGAGACATGTTCGACGCGGCACCAGTAATCCCAAGTTTTGTATCATCCATTACGACCGCGAGATTAATCCAATAGGTCTGGGCATCAAGCAAGGCTGCAGGGATGTAGCTTTTTCTTTCTTCCTCTATTCTTTTACTGAGATCATACGGAAATTGAAGGAAGAATTTGGCTCGATCATGGACTTGTGGGGGCATGGAACTATCATGAAACCATTCACTTGTAAAAAACCCTACATCTAAAGGAGTTTGAATTTTATGCCCTTTGTATTTTCGATTTTTACTTTGCAGTCCATATGCCTTGGACCGAACCAGTTCATCGAAATTGAAGCACAAAAGGTCAACCCTGTCTTTTGAATATCCTCGTTGCCCCAAGAATTCAAGGGTGGCGTCTACAAGGTTGCTAGATGGATGCAAGCCCGGAGCAGCAGAAGTATCTAATTTAATAATGATTTTCGGAAAGTTTTCTGGCATGATTTTAATTCCCCTAACACCTTCCATGGAATGCAGCAGAGGAACCATGGATTCATAGAGTCCAAGAGTTCCTAGGGAACTTTTGCCTATAAAAACAAAGGATGTGTTGTGATCAAATTGCTCTTTTGATAAGAGTTTTTTTTGTGTAATGTTTTGCATCTCAGCAAACAAACAAGTTATCATTCCAAATATTGAAAATAACACCACTGCTTGCCGTTTAAAAATCCTCTGAAAAAAACAATTCATGCTCAAAGCTAAATCATGCATATCAATCATATTGTACGGGTCAATCATGCTTGTGCTTTTTGGTTGTGGTGAGCCTTTAGAAGACAAAATCCCACCTGTTCCCCAGACTCAATCTGAAGAGGAAAAAAAACCGGACCTTTCACAGGCGATTTCGAAGCGAATTGAAGGCGATGCTGAGGGTGCTATCCGGTTGCTAAGGAATCTGAACGAACAATTCCCTAATTCCCAAGAAATTCTTATCCAATTAGGACGATCCTTGGCGGATGTAAAAAAATACCCATTAGCGGCTTTTCGTTTCGAACAAGCAGTATCCTGTGGTGCTTCCAAAGAAATACATCGAGAAACCGCAGAAACTCACCTGCTTGCAGGCGACAAATTCAACGCCCAGCTTAATTTCAACAAATTCCTAAGCCATTTCCCTGAAGAAAAAAATGTGTGGCTAACATTTGCCAGGCTGTTAGCAGAAGCCGATAAAAAAACGGAAGCGATCAATGCTTTTTCTAGAGTTCCTGACCTTTGTACTCATAAAGATGCTTTAACATTAGCCACTCTTTTTTATGATAAAAAGTTGTGGGCACAATCTGCCCGTTGGTTCCGTGAATCAGCTAAAAGAGAAGACGGAATCAGCCCTAAGCCTCTTCTGGGCTTATTGCGCATCAGCCTTATTGAACAAGATGAAGATCAAGCTGAGTCTCTCTGCCTCGCTATTGAGAAAACTTATCCGGGCAGTATCGATTCCAGTGATTTGAGCCTTGATGCGGTCGATCTTTTAAGACGCAGAAGACTTGCCGACCTTCTTGATGCAGGTATCTCAACCGATGAAAAAAAATTTTCGGTTATGGCTAAAGCCCTACTACTGGAAACCAGTCCTGAAAAAGAAAGGGTGGTTTCATCTGGTTCAAAGATTCCCCCTCTTTCCAATGCACCTGAAAGCCTAAACGAAATCAAGCCCGACACACCACAGCCTATGCCTACTCCCCTCCCTTCTTTTAATTTGGCCGATGCATTTGCCAAACCTGCCGAAGTGGAGAATGAGCAATCCTCGCTCGAAAATAGTCGAACCGCTTACTTGAATTCGAGTTACACACAAGCTCTGTATTTTGCTCGCGAAGCCCTCAAAGCAAATGCATCAGATGCAGAAGCATGGAGACTTTGCTCCCAGGCTCATTTTCAACTGGGTGAAGAAAGGGAAGCAGAAATGACCATACTAGAAGCAATCAGGCATAACCCTTTTGACTTAGTTACTCGACTAGACTACCTACGAATAGCTAGGGAAACTCTGCCGTCCGCTAGATACCTTGCAGAGCTAGAAAAATCAAAAGAATTATTTCCAAAATCTACCGAAATTCTTTGGGAATTGGCACGGCGCTACCACTTGGTCGAAAAAATGCCGGTAACCGCAAGCATATTGTATAAAGAGGTCATGAAATTGGTTTCGGAAAGTTCCGGATTACATCAACAAGCAAAAATGGAACTATTCAAACTGCAATCAATGTAATTTAAATATCTCGCCAAATAATTATGCCAAGACTAGCTGATGGATTTATTAATGAGCTCAAAGAAAGGATTGATCTATTCGACCTCATTAGCTCCTATGTCGAACTCAAAAAAAGCGGTTCTAGCTGGGTAGGACTAAGCCCCTTTCAGCAGGAAAAAACTCCTTCTTTTTATGTGCATCCACAAAAGGGATTTTTTAAATGCTTTAGCTCGGGTGAAACCGGAGATGCAATTTCCTTTGTCCAAAAATTAGAAAATCTTGATTTCCAAGAATCACTCGAATTTTTATCACAACGATTCGGGATTCCCCTTCGATATGAAAAAGGCGATCACTCCAAGCCTTTCGTTAAGTCAATTCGAGCAGAATTGCATGCCGTTCATGAAGAAGCAATGAAGTGGTACATGCAACAACTCAAAACAAAGTCTTCTGAAAGCATGGTTGCTTGGGAATATTGGATTCAAGAAAGAAAATTTGACGAAAAAACAGCGGAGGCGTTTGGGATTGGGTATGCTCCAACCAATGAATTTTCCCTTGGGGATCACTTAATGTGCAAAAATTTCTCCAAGGAAATTCTTTCCAAAGCAGGACTTTTTCGGGAAAAACAAAGGCAAGGCAAATTAGTTTCTAATTTTCAAGGCAGACTGATGATTCCCATTTTCGAAAAATTAGGACGAATTTGTGGTTTCACGGCCCGTAAATTATCCGTAACACCTGAATGGGGAGACAAAAAAGCCCCAAAATATATAAATTCCCCAGAAACAACTATTTTCCAGAAAAGTCAGATACTTTTTAATCTACATCTTGCCAATAAAGCTCTCAAACAAGATCAAGATTTTTTACTTGTTGAAGGCCAACTCGATGCGATTCGATGTTATATCGAAGGTTTTGAAACTGTAATTGCACCGCAAGGTACAGCATTCACTGAGACACAGGCGGGTTTGTTAAAAAAATCAAACCCAAGAAATATTATCTGTCTGCTCGATGGAGATGAAGCGGGAAGGAAAGCGGGTCTTAAGTATGTGTCTATTTTCATGGAGAGTGGATTAAATGCTCGCTTTGCCACCCTCCCCCAAGGAAGTGACCCTGATCAAATCCTCCTTGACTTTGGTAAAGCTAAACTTTCAGAAATCCTTTCTGCATCTATCTCCATGGTACAATATGTTGTGGAAAACCTTGCCAGTCAAGAAGACCGTACTAACCCAAACATTAGAAAAAATATTTGTGATTTTATGTTTCGTTCTTTGTCGAAATTAGAATCATTTGTGGTGGAGGAAACTCATTTAAAAGAGCTGGGTGACCATCTAGGTGTATCTAACGAAGCTATAAAAAAAGATTACCAGCTATTTAAGCGAAACCAAAAGCCAAAATATCAATTTCAGAAAGCCCAGCCCTCAAACCAAAAACCAGAAATTAAAGGACCTGTACGATTGACAAATGTCGAAGATGATTTATTATATATTCTTTTGCATGACGATCGGATCGCCGGGCCACTTGCCTACCTTATCGAGCCTACATGGCTTAATTTCAACATTGTTTCTGGTCGTATTTTGGCCAAGATTCTTGCTGAAATCAAAGCAGATGGTCCCATGCAGATCAGTCACATGGAAGATCTCCTCGAAGATGATGAAGAACGTAATTCCTTCCACCGTTGCCTTTTCAGCGATGCCGATACTAATGAAAATGAATCTTCTCTGCAACTTGCCAACGAGTGCTTGGCGGTCCTTTTCTTGCGAAGTTCCAAGGAAAGAGAACTTTCAATCCGCTCTCGCCTCCAAATTTCCACCATTGAGTCCTCGACGCTCATAGACTTGAGAAATCAATTAAAGGAAATTAGAAAACAACGTAACTCACCTCCTACCCTATCCTTTTCAACATCCACGAATTAATACTTTCCATGCCAACATCAAAGCCCCGAAAATCATCGAGTAAAAAAAAGTCAGCTGAGGTTAAACCTGTAGCATCTAAAAAAACAGCCAAAAAATCTGACAATTCAAAAGATAAACCCGCAGCCAAAAAAACTGCTGCTATCAAAGGTAAAGCCGAAGCCAAAAAACCTAACAAAAAAGGTAAAACTGCACCGAAACTAGCAACACCGGCAACCGACAAAACCCTTAAGTCATCGGCTAAAGAAGTAGCAAAGACATTAAAAAAGAATGCCGAGCCACATGCGCTGAATGATGAGATGAATGAAAAAGTGCGGGAACTCATCCACTTATCCAGAGAACAAGGTTTTTTAACTTACAAAGATGTTGACACTGCCCTTCCAGAGATTGCAACCCAACCTGAGGAGTTGCAGAATGTAATCTCGATTTTCAATAACCTCGAAATAAAACTTCTAGACTCTGCTGAAGTTGAAAAATTCAAGAAGAAAAAAGAGGAAAATGAAGAAGAAACCGCTCGTTCCAATCAGAGTGACATGCTCGATGACCCGGTTCGCATGTACCTTAAACAAATGGGACAAGTCCCTCTCCTTTCTAGAGAAGAAGAGGTTGATATTTCCAAGAGAATTGAATCTGCAGAAAGCTCCGCCCTCAAAATTATTTATTCGGTTTCCCTTACAACCGAATTTCAAATGGATATTTGTCGCAAACTTTTATCCAGAGAGGAAAGATTTGACCGAGTAGTTCTCGACAAAAAAATTGATAGTAGAGAAACATACTTTAAAAATCTTGCTAAACAATTGGTTGCTCTTGAAGACCTCTACAAGAAAATTGATAAGTCGTGGAAGAGTGTTGAAGCCGCAACAAACGACACCCAAAAGAAACGCTCGACAACGCGCTTCAATAAATTTGTAAGCGAGCTGGCTCCCATATTTAAAAAATGTTGCCTCAAGCTTAAGATTTTTGAAGATTTCCTACAACTTGTTGGTCCAGAATTAAAAGCAATCACGAGAAATGTAAATAACCTAGAGTTGGCCAAAAAAGACACGGTTAAGGTCAAACGAAAAGGGGTTAAAATGGAACGCGTCCATGCTGAGTTAGAGGAAGCAAAATCGAAGTTTAGAATGGACCCAACCGATTTAGCTCAATTAATTCGTGACCTACGCCGTTACATGCGGCTTGCCCACAAAGCTAAAACCGAAATGGTGGAAGCTAATTTACGCTTAGTAATTTCGATTGCGAAAAAATATACAAACCGTGGATTATCCTTTTTAGATTTAATCCAGGAAGGAAATATGGGACTCATGAAAGCGGTTGAAAAATTTGAGTACCGTAGAGGGTATAAATTTTCCACCTATGCCACATGGTGGATCAGGCAGGCAATTACCCGATCGATAGCTGATCAAGCCCGTACAATCCGGATTCCTGTTCACATGATTGAAACCCTTAACAAGGTCATGCAGGTACAAAAGCAATTACTGCAAGAGCTTGGTCACGAGCCTACCCCTGACGAAGTTGCCACAGAAATGGGGCTACCCCTTGATAAAGTTCAAAGTATCATGAAAATGGCACAACAACCCATCTCTTTACAGAGTCCAGTTGGGGATAGCGATGATACGAACTTTGGAGATTTTATTGAAGACAAAGGAGCTGAAAATCCCTACGATATGACGGCTTACTCGCTTTTAAGGGAAAAGATTTTGGATGTCCTCGACTCTCTTACAGAAAGAGAACGAAATGTGCTCTCCTTACGGTTTGGTCTGAAGGACGGGTACAGCAGAACCTTAGAAGAAGTCGGGCGACAATTCAAAGTAACTCGAGAACGAATTCGCCAAATTGAAGCAAAAGCACTCAGGAAGATGAGACACCCCACACGTATTCGACAACTCCATGGTTTCTTTGAGGCTGACCAAAGTTCTGTCAATAAGCCTAAACCAGAAGCTCTACGACAACTTGGATTATAAAAGATAAAATATTTTTCTTGGATTAATCATCGTAAAATAAGTTGCCTCAAAGTGCTGATGACCTTATTTTTATAAAACTATGAATTTACCTACATCGTACCTTGCTTTCATTGGAAACTTTGGTGGCGGAGAAATCATCCTTATTTTCCTAATTGTGCTGTTACTTTTTGGTGCCAAGAAAGTACCTGAACTTTTCCGATCTTTGGGAAAAGGAGTTAAAGAGTTCAAAAATGCCAAAAGCGAGTGGGAACAAGACATAAACGAAGTCATGAACCAAGAACCCTTAGAGGATCATGATTTCAAAAAAGACGGTACTGCCGTCAAAGACTCAGTACCCACCGAATCAGAAAGCAAAGAGAAAGAAAAGCAGACTTCCTAAGTTTATGTAGTCGATGGGTGATTATCCTCCAGCCAGCACAGGCTTAAATCCAGCACTTTCCATCCAAGCAAATACTTCCTCCCTTTTGTCTCCCTGCAATTCCATTGTTTGTTGATTCCATGTGCCGCCGGTACCTAAGGTACTTTTCAGTTTTTTTAAAAGTTTCCCTTTTTGGGTTTGGCCAATGTAGCTTGGGAATGGTTTGATCGTTGTAACTGTTTTCCCGCCTCGCCCACTTTTTTCCCTGCGGATCTCTAGCCGTTCCCCTTGGCCAATTTTTTCACTATTTTTCACCTTGCTTTCCGAAGTCCTAATTTTTTCAGTATCAATAGATTTTTCTAGGGGTACAAAAGTAGATAACCCATCAACTTGGATAGAAGAAAAAGGGCTAGAGCCAAAGTCCTTTTCCGTTTCAAGTAAAATTTTCTTATTCTTACGATCTTTCTTACTCATTTCCCGCAAATACCTTTTTCTGGTTTCCCTCCATGTAGCCATGTCCAAGCTTTTTGATAACTTCTTTTTTGAAGAAAATGTAATAAGCGCGGGTGCACTTCAGCATTCGAAGTATTAACATAATTATCCAAAATTTGTAAGGCAGCAACTAACTCACCCGGTTTTGCTTCCTTCGGATTTGTAATCAGATATAAACTGCTTTTTAATTCATCCATCATATACTCCCATTCTCTCAACCTTTCCTAATGCGACAAGCCCAAATCATAATCGATGAAAAATAAAAAGATTTGTATTCTTGGAGGAGGTCTTAGTGGTTTGTCTACTGCATGGAAGAAAATGCGTCAAGGGCACGAAATAACCCTCATCGAATCCAGTCCACGACTTGGGGGGGTACTGCAATCTGAACAAAGAAATGGATATCTTCTTGATTATGGAGCTAACACCCTAAGTCTTCGAAATCAAGAAACGAGTGATATCCTAGAAGATATGGGGGTACTAAAATATGCATTAGATGCAAACCCAAATGCAAATAAACGTTTTATTGTTCGAAATCAAAAGCTTGTTTCCTTACCGCTCAATTTCTCATCTTTTTTATCAAGCTCTTTCCTTAGTCCCCTTGGGAAATTACGCTTACTTCTTGAACCCTTTATTCAAAGAGGGAATCACGATGGAATGGAAACAGTTGCTTCTTTTATCTCCAGAAGGCTCGGGAAAGAAGCTTTGGACTACTGTGGTAACCCATTTATTTCAGGTATTTATGCCTCTGATCCAGAAACCCTAAACCTTGCTAATGCATTTCCTGCCCTTTCCAGAATGGAGAAACAATATCGTTCTCTTTTGGTTGGCATGTTTAAAGAAAAAAGTTCGAAAAAGAAGCCACCCAAGACTCGCCTTTTATCATTCCCAGAAGGAATGAATCAATTGGCTTACCACATCCAAAAAAATCTCCCTCAAGACCAACTCTATACCAATGAATCAGTCACTTCTGTGACAAACTTTGGTCAAGGTTGGAAGGTCAAAAGTCATAACCAAGCAGGAAATATCTCTGAATTTCTATGTGATGAGGTCATTTCTACGATCCCTGTTGATCAAATTTCGAATATTATTTGGGATAACCTTAAAGGACAGGAACACCTGAGCAACTTAATGGAAGTCACCCACTTTCCGCTTAGTATGGTTTTCTTTGGAATCGGAAGAGAAGAGATCAGTCATAATCTGGATGGGTTTGGCTTTTTGGTACCCGAAAAAGAAAAACTTTCTATTTTGGGCACCCTGTTCTCTAGCACACTATTTGAAAATCGTGCCCCCCATGGGAAAGTACTTCTTACGACCTTTGTGGGAGGGGAAAGAATGCCCAAACTTGCACTTGCTCAGGATGAGCAGATTTACAAGGCAGTAGAAAAAGATTTATCGAAATTGATTGGAATGAAAAAGGAGCCTTCTTTTAAACACATTAAAAGATGGAAGCAGAGTATTCCATTACCAGACAAAAAAATGAACCTCCGAATAAAAGCCTCAAAAGAGCTTTCTTTCCTAAACAATGGTCTGTATTTTTCTGGTTCTGCACTCTCGGGCGTTTCCCTGCCCAACTGTATAGAAGCTGATATTGCTTAATTCTTTTTTCTTAATCATTTCCTTCGGAAAGATTGCCTCAGTCAATACAAACTGCTACATAGAAATTATTCTTTAATTTCATACGCCACCATGAATCTTACGAAAACAGACAACCCTGTGAAAACACTTATCATTCTTCTAAACATGGGGGGGCCCCAAAATAAAGAAGAGATACACCCCTATCTAAAAGAACTTTTTCAAGATCGAGAGCTTTTAAAGTTACCTTTTCAAAAAATTCTTGGGCGACTTATTGCCTGGCGTAGAACTCCGAAAATACAGGAACGTTACGAAGAAATCGGACAATATTCACCAACAAAGGCTATCATGGAAAGCCAAAGCGTTGAGATTGCAAAAAAACTCGATCAAGTTCACCCAGAATCAGCGCCCCATGTTTGTGTTTCTGGCTTTCGTTACATCTCCCCGAGACCGGGAGAAATGATAAAAAAGTATCAACAAGCTGAAAAAATTATTCTTTTTTCACAATATCCTCAGCATAGTTGCTGTACTAGTGGCTCTTCCTTCTGTGACGCGTATCGCTGGTTGGATAAAAAACAAAATGCAGGCTACCAACACAAAATTTCTGTAATTGATCAATGGTGGGACCGTGCGGATTATACCAAACTATGGGCCATGCTCATCAGAAAAAAGTTTGAGGAAATGAAAGAAAAGCACGACTTAAAAGACGGAGATATTCGAATCATCTATTCTGCGCACAGTTTACCTGAATCCTATTGCCTTGAAAAAGGAGATAAATATAACGAAGAAATTCAAGGTTCGGTGAACAGGATCGAAAAAGTTCTGCATGAAAACGGTTTGAAACACGAAGGTTCCTTGGCATGGCAGAGTAAAGTCGGTCCACAAAGAACAAAATGGCTCACCCCCTCCACTCCTCAGGTAATAGCTGAAACGAAACAAAAAGCTATTCTTATGGTCCCCATTGCTTTCACCACTGACCACATAGAAACACTTGACGAGATCGATATCGAATTTCGGGGCTACGCTGACAAAGTGGTTGATTACTTTGCCAGGGTAGATTGTTTCAACATGGAAGAAAAGTTTATTGATTTATGTGCTCAACTTGTAGTCGAACATATGGATAGTGGGTTCAATTCATCCATTCGCCCCTGTTGCCTGAACTGCGAAGGCTCAGACTGTGCATCGATGAGAGAGTATTTTGGATCAAAGCCCATCAGGCAGTCGTAAGAAGGTCTGTAGCGAACTGCCTTTTTTGAATTTATATTTTAAGTTGTAAGGTGAATATCAACGAAGCCAGAGACCTGCTTTGGTTAGCGGGTGGGTTTTACGGGCTTACATTTCTAGTTGGATTTTTAAAGTCCTTTAATACTGAGTCCCATCCGCTTCGTGAAACTCCATTGATTTCGGTCATATGCGGGTTTATCTTCCATACTCGGGCACTTTATCTTCGCGGAATGGATGTGCACGGATGTCCACTAGGAAATACCCTTGAAAGGGTTCAATTTATACTTTGGTCTTTAATTCTTACATACTTGATCCTAAGAATTCTTTGGAAACTTAATCTGTTAGGTACTTTTTGTGCAGGCTTATCAATGTGTGCAGGATGGCTCACGCTGAGTATTACATCTGCTGATAACCCCTATTGGTTGGCAAACGATTACACGCGCCTATTTTCTGACCCTTGGATTGAGTTGCACGCTTCCATCGCAATTTTCAGCTACGGTATTTTTTCGCTCCTTGCTGTTGTATGCTTCATGTATGTTATTCAGAGGCAGGCTCTGCTTTCAAGAAAGTCAAACAAACTAGGCTCTTTTTTACCTCCCATAAATGATTTGGAACATGCAAGCTATCGGCTTCTTTCTGTTGGTGTTTTCTTTCTGACACTTTCTATGATTGTCGGAGGTATGCACTGGTCAAAACAACCTGAATTTGTAACCACTTCCAAGCTTGTGATCACCATCGCTCTTTGGCTTGGTTATATTCTTTTATTTCTTCTTCGGATGGGAAACAAACTGTTTGGCTCAAGGTTTGCAAAATCATGCATTGCTTTATTCTTCATTGCTATCTTAAGCCTGAGCTTTGTTAACTCCAAAGTTGGTGCTGACACTAACAATACTCTTTCTCCCCACCCTGTGCCTGCGGAACCTATTGATGATTAGCCCTGCGACAAATGCACTGCACCTCCTCGGCATTTCTCATCATACTGCGGACCTAGAAGCTAGGGAGAAAATCAGCCTTACTCCAGGACATATTGATGATTTCTACTCTGGCTTAACTAAGTTGCCAGGACTGAATGAGTGTTTGCTTCTCAATACATGTAATCGCACAGAAATTTACGGTGCCTCTGAAAGTGAAAACTTCTCACCCCATTCGCTCTCACAATATTTCTGTAAATTTAGCAAACTAGAACCTGACTTCATCAAGCACCATACCTACCAGCATTCGGGAGAAAAAGTTGTCCAGCATCTTTTTGAAGTTACCTCCGGAATTGATTCACAAATGGTTGGGGAAACTGAAATTCTAGGACAGGTAAAAAAGGCCTACGACGATGCATGCAAACGGAAAGTTTCTGGAAAGATTTTAAATCGTCTCTTCCAAAAAGGTTTTCAAGCTGCGAAATGGGCAAGGACCAATACGGGGATTTCAAAGGGACAAGTAAATTTGGGCAATGTACTTTGTGAACTTGCGAGAAGAATATTTGGAGATATGAAACACTGTAGATTTCTTGTGATAGGTGCAGGTGATGTTGCGGAAAGTGCAATGGAAGCTTTTAAATCCAGAGGCTCTCAACCTATCACTGTCTCAGGAAGAACTTTCGACTGGTGTCCACTTAGTCGAAGAAAGCCAGATGAGTTGGCAAAGAAGTTTGGCGGTTTTGCACTAGCCTACCCTGAATTTAAAAATTCTCTCCATTTATTTGATGTTATCCTTACCTCAACAAGTAGCGGTAGAGCTCTAATCAACTATGAACAGGTTCAGAAATGCATGAAACTCAGGCCTTCTAGACCTCTCTTTTTGATTGATTCTTCTGTGCCCCGAAATATTGACGAAAATGTTTCAAAATTGGATAATGTTTTTTTGTACAACATGGATGATGTCTCAACCATTGCTAATGAAAACTTAAAGTCTAGAATGAAAGAGGTAGATCAGTGCCGTAGTGCTTTATCAAAAAGAGCAATCCGATTATGGGATCAAATGAAAGCTTATCGAAGCCCACCGGTATCCATCAACCAATCCACGACTCCATTTGCCTGAGGGACACATAAATTTTCCCGCAGGTAGTTGGCTGAATGCTTAAATGTCGCTCTGCTTTTACTTAGGTCAGAAAAGAAGGGATAAACACCTTGTGCAATCAAGTCAGCACGTGCCATACCCTGGATAAATTCGGGGTATGGGGGCGAATGAGGGAGTAACAAGTTTGCCATACCCAAGTGGGGTACTTTTACGAATAGTTTTCCTATTAGGAAAGTCAAAGGGTGGGTTTTGTATACAATCGCACCTGGAATGCCGGATAGCGCACAGCGCAAAGACATGGTCCCCGAACTCATTAAAGCAAGCCTTGCACACAAATTATGGTTATCTTCAGTAACTGAAATACTTTTAGAATACTTTTTTTTGCTCTTAATTATTTTTTGAATGACACAGGAAATTTTTGGGTTAGCAGCGGGAATACAAGCAATAAGATCTGGGAAAGAGCCCTGTAAAATAGCAAATGTATCCAAGAGCACAGGAAGAATTCTTTCAACCGCTTGCACGCGACTTCCTGGAAGCAACAGAAGTGGACCTTCCTCTTCATATTTTATTAAATGGTTAGATAGTGGATCATTCATGAAAGGATGACCGACAAAAGAAACCGGAAGTTTTACATCTTTGTAGCACTCCACTTCGAAAGGAAAAATTACTCCCAAACCATCAAGCACCTTTTCCATAGTAAACCTTCTCTTTGGTTTCCATGCCCACAGTTGCGGACTTACATACTGTAAAACCTTAATGTGCCCTCCCCCCTTTTGAGATAAACCTTTTTTTTGTAGGGCTTCAGCTAATCTTAAATTAAAACCTGGGTAGTCCACGAGTAGAATAGTTTTTGGCTTATGCTGGTCAATCCACCGACAAGTCAAATCGAAGAGCCCTTTAAAGAAACTATAATTCTTAAAGACTTCGTAGATACCAACAACAGCATGGTCTACCAAATTGAATAGAAGATCAGCTCCTGCTTCTTTTGCCCGAGGACCTCCTAGAGCGGCAACCTTCAATCCTGGATTTTGCTTTTTTAAACCTCTAATCAAGGCGGCTGCGTGCTCGTCACCCGATGCTTCACCCGCAACAACAAGAAGATCAACGGATGTGCTAGGTAACAGAGAAAATGAAAGCCGTGCTTTCACTCTACCAATTTGCCTGAATCTGATTACTTATCTCTAAAGCTACTTCAAGGGCAGATTTACCAAACGAGCCATCCGTTTTCGGTGTCCTGGTATCTCTCACGCAACCCAGAAAAGATTGCAGTTCCAAAGCCAGTGGCTCTCCTTTTTCTACAGGGACTTCGCTTTTCTTCAATGCCTGCTCATTTTTTTGAATCAGATGCCCACATTGGTTCATAAAATCGAGAGACAGATATCCACTATCTTGAAAGACACGGATTTCTCGGGCTTTTTTTTCACTCACTCGGCTGGCACTCAAATTCGCTACACATCCGTTTTCAAAAACTAGGCGAGCATTTGCAATATCCTCTGTCGCTGAAAGTACACGTACACCGATCGAATCTACTTTTACCAGAGGCGTTCCCACAAGTGCCAAGGCAATGCCAATATCATGGATCATTAGATCTAAAACCACCCCTACCTCCGTTCCTCGTGGTTGGAAAGGGGCTAAGCGCTCAACCGTTAAATACTTTGGGTTATCGACCGCATCTTCCAAAAAAGTCATGACCGGGTTGTAATGCTCAATATGACCAACTTGTACAATGGTTTTCGCTTTTTGGGCATTTTTGAGGATAAGCTCTGCCTCTTCACTCGATATACAAATTGGTTTTTCAATTAAAAGGTGACAGTTATGATGGATCAAGGGGACAGCAACTTCAGCATGTTTATCTGTGGGAGATACTACACTTACAGCATCACAGGCGTTGCCCAATTCCGCTAAAGTTTGAAAACGTGTACAACCATGAAGCTTGCACACCTTATTTGCTGCCTCATCATCAGGTTCGAATACTCCGACAAGATCACAGTCTTCAAGTTCGCTGTAAATTCGAGCATGGTGTTGCCCGAGATAACCGACCCCAGCAACTCCACACTTTATATTTTCTGTCTCATTCATAATTTGCTTTCATACGATCAGATTTAATTCACCATCGCTAAGTACAGCAGCTCGGTCAGTTGCCTTGGCAAACTTGGGATTATGAGTGACTAATAAAAGCGACGCTTTTTCCTCCTCACAAGTTTGCAATAATAAATCCATTACTTCCCCTCCTGTCTTTTCATCGAGATTTCCTGTGGGCTCATCAGCTAGAATTACTTCGGGCGAATTGATTAATGCACGAGCAATTGCGACCCTTTGCCTTTCACCACCTGATAATTTTGGTGGTATTTGATTCGCCTTTTTTTCTACTCCCATTTTTTGCAGTAAATGAATGACTCGTTCCTGTTTTTTTTGATTCAAACTTCCGTTTAAACGGGCAGGTAAAATTACATTCTGAAAAACTGTTAATTCTGGAATTAAGTAATAAGCCTGATAAATAACTCCAAGGTATGTTCCTCTTTGCGCAATCTGTTTGGCATCCTGTTTCTGAGATGCCTCCATCATTTTATTGCCCCAAAAAATTTCTCCCCCATCACCTTGCTCCAAGCGAGCGAGTAAATTTAAAAGGGTTGATTTTCCACATCCAGAATCTCCTTGAATACTTAAGGATTCTGCTTTTCTAAGAGAAAGGTTTACCGAACGCAGAACTTCGAGTCTTGAATCGCCAAAAACAAAAGACTTTTTTAAAGATTTTGCCTGAAGACTAAAATGTTCAGTTGTATTATTCACTCCGCAATGCATCCGCTGGGTTTAACCGTGCAGCCCTCCAGGCAGGAAGTAAACCTGCGATTGTGGAAACCAAAATGGCGAAAGCGGCAAAGGAGAAAAAAGTCATCATACTTGCAGTTGACTCCCATGGGTAAAAGACTTCCAAACTGTAAAAATCATAAAACTGTGCTACTCCTGCTTGGCCCTCTTTACCTGCGATCTTCTCCACAATAAAACTCATGAGCCCATCGCGGTAACGAATAAACAAAATCGCTAGACCGCAACCGAGAATGGAACCCAGACTACCGATGATAAAGCCTTGCAGGCAGAAAATAAGCCCGACTGAAAATTGATTACCACCGATAGCGATCAAAAGACCAATTTCTTTTATCTTCCTCAAGACCGATGTCATCAGGGCGATAGCAATGGCAAAAGCCGCAACCAGTCCAATCGGTATCATAATCAAAACCATTAAATACTCTTCAAATTTTAAAAGTTCAAAAAACCACGCATTTTCAACAAACCAAGGAATAATCGCCCAATCGTCTCCCCCCTTTTCTTCCAACTCTTTGCAGAGATTACCAAGTCGTTCATCATTACCTGCAATACTCTCAGAAAACTTTAGATAATAGCCATCCCTCACAGTAGGTTGATTCTTAATATCTTCCATAAAGCGAAGACTCCCAAAAAGAACCTCTGTATGAAACCCCTGCCAAGGTACATCAATAATTCCTCCCACTTTAACCTCATGAGGCGGAGACATTTCATCTGACTTGGCTTTCTCGATCATGGATGGTGAATAGACCTCCAATGTCGAAGCCCGGAAACATTGAAAATGGAAGGTATCTCCTTTGGCAAAAGAACGATCACCCTCAATAAACTCGAAGATCGGCCTGCCAAAGCCAAGATCAATAATTCCACCCGTAAGATCATAAATTCGTTTAAAACGAGAAAGCTTTTCCTTTATCAAAACCTGGCTCTGACCTAAGAATTCAATATCCCACTCCGCGGATGCCACAAAGGGGTCTAATCTTTGAACGCGAACGGTTCCGGTCTGTCTACCTTCCGAATTCGTTTTGTTATGATCTACTATTCGAAGAACCGCTGCGGGTCTAACTCCTAACCGGTTGGCAACTTCTAGACTGATGAAAACGACTTCATCTTCCAACGAATCCATGGTCGGAACTGGAGTGATATCTTCAGCCCCGTAGGAATCAATAACTGAATGACCTTTCTCGAGGAATGTATTGAAAGGTAAGACTTCAGCACTGGTGACAGGATCTAACCCAATGGAATGAGGAATCGAAGTATATTCACGATTTTGAAGAAGGAGTTGCCCTTGAATGTACGGAGAGCACCCAACTACTTCAGGATGGGCACTAAGTATTGGCTTTAAATCTTTTGTCCGACTGCTTGGATTAAGGGGCAGAACCCGAGCATGACCTTGGGCATCAATAATATCTGACCTAAACTTTTCTTGAAAGCCCTGCATAAATGTAATCACCACAATCATTACATTGACACCTAGCGCAACTCCGACAACAGCGAGCATCGAAAAAAACGATACTTTTTTTTGAGAAGGGAACAATTGTTTCCAGGCAAGATATAGCGGCCATGGTATTTTCATTTCTTAAAAAAACCTCTGTTCTCTAGCAAATGAATACCATGAATAACTCTACTCAGGGATACGGCTACCGTTCACTTCTAATAAATTGGTGACATTCAAGTCTTCTGTGATCCAATTCTGTATCCCATCCCTAATCTCCTCAATTCCTGTCATATCTACCTCAGGCAGAGGATAGTCTGCTTGAAAGTAATGAACATACCCGAAGTAAAGGGCAATGAATACAAGAGAAATAAGAGCCATTTTCAGGAGCCTCTTCAAAATTGCAAAAATGAGCAGTAAGCAAAACAAGCTAAGTGTAACGGTTAGCAAAGGGTGGCTTAAAATTCTCTCTAAGATCTCTTCCATAAAAAAGATCCTATATTGTGTAAGCTTGGGATCGGGACAACGAAAAAGGATCAGTTTTTCAAGGTAACCTTTCTATTTCACAATCGGACCAGTTGCTGCCGAAAAACCTAGCTGTGAAATCTCAAATCTTAATTCCCTTAGTTCACGATTGTATAAATTCAATTGAGCACGTGCATTTACCACATCTTCTTCCCTCGATTGAAGGCGTGCCTGCCAGGCTATTTTTTCCCGATCCACAATAAAACCTTCATCTGAAGGGAATTGTCGATTTAACCCTTCAAATCTTGCAATTCCAGCTTCGATTGAAAGTTTGGCAAGCTCAGCTACATTCAGCTCCTTTTCGGCGATGACAAGCTTTGTTCTCATAACCAGCCATTTTTTTTCCAAAGTCAGGCTTAGCTTTTTTCTTTCGAGAATTTTTCTTTTCCGCTCAAAGTCATGCGATAACGGGGAAGTCTCATTAACCGTTTGATTCTTACCTGCATTATTTTTTCCAGTCTTGGACTGACATGCAGATAAAAAAATAAGATAGGAGAAAATTGAAAGTCTCGTAAAAGCAGCAAAATATGCCTTCACTTTTCTGACCAAGAGCCAGAAGAACCTTTTTGCCAATGTCCGTTTTTGTCACGAGATTTCATCGCATTAGAAAACATTTGCGCAACTTCTTGAATCGTACTTCCGTGTTTTTTAGCAGCCGTAACAAAATACTTTTTTCGGTCTGAATTCTCATCAGTAACAAGTTTCTTAGCGGCTTCACTTGCCAGATCCCGCAGATGAAGAAAGCCGTCAATGCCCTCACCTACGCTGCCTGCATCCTTTGCTTTTAGAATGGAGGGCAATCGCTCCTTCATCCTATCTTTAAAATCTGCTTGCAAAGAAGTTTGTACGACTAAAAAGCTTATGGCTGTAAGGAATAGAATAGATAGTTTTTTCATAATCAAGGGATATATCCGGGTTAATCTGCTAATCTGAGTAAAGATCATCCACAAAGTCATTTACTTCTTTTTCAACTTTGATCGTTATGTTGTGATCGAGAGTGATGTGGTGTTCTGTTTTTAAAGTAAAGCAACTGGTAAAACTTATGCACAGGCATAACATCAGCGTATTTTTAATAAAATTCATAGGCTCATCTGAAAACAAAGATAAAATATTAGCAATCAAGTTTTGCATTCATCGATTAACTTGAAATTTTATCAAATCTATCGCTTCTATTATTTCCTTTAGGTCACCCGTAATTTTAGGCTTATAGTCGAGATCAATTTTTTTTCCCTCTACTTCTGCTGTGCCTTGGATGAGTCCACGAATCTCTCGAGTTCCATCGACGACCTTAAAATCTAATCTCATCGCATCCATTGAAAGATTTTGGAGTGCTGCCTCGGCCAATACAGTCTGCTTATACAACAAATCAGATTCATCAAGGGTATTGGAGAGCAACCCCTTGGCATTCCAACTGTAATAACCTTTCCCTTCATCCACGAACTTTAGAAACCCCCCGATAAAATCCCATACATTGGCACTATCAGGGGCTATTGGTATTTGACCGGAAAAATTGCCATCAATTTGAAGATCCAAATCTTTAAATAAGTCCACAAGTCTCTGTCCACAAACTTGATCAAAATCTAAAACAATACGGCTCTCTTTCTGGTTCAAAGAAATAATACTTTCTCCCAGTCCAAGCCTACCATCAAACCCGCTCATCGAAAGATGATGGATTTGGCAAACTTCACCCTTTTCAACACTTACGCTAAGATTACCATCAATAAACTCGAAATCTCCAACATTGACTTGATTGAAGGATAATAATTGTTCGTTGGCAGTGGTAAAGGGATTCAATGACTTGATTTTCACAGATCCATCCAAATCAACAAGTTCAACTTCATATTCCTTATTTGATAATACAAAATGACTTCGATTAAACGAAATGCTATAATTAGCATCTGCCAAAGGATCTTGCTCGGTCTGTATGATGATGTTGGCTGGATCCATTTTAAAAATGATATCTCCCATAGAAAACTTCAAGGTTTTCAGTTCGAGTTGCCGGGCAGATAAAACCCGGAATTCAAGAAAGATATCATTCATCATAAAGTCATCGCCTACCTGTACTTTCGGAATCCGTATTTCTTGAAAATCAGGAACTTCAGGCAACAGGCTGAAATCAACTGTGCCTCGGTAAGAAAAATCTGTAAAAGTCAACTGACTGCCAGGCATATGAAATGTCAATGGTGGCATTTCAAGATCCCAAAGTTTCAAATTCTCATGTCCTTTAAATAAAATACGCCCCTCCTCCAAGTTCACAGTACCAGAGTCCCAAGACAAGTGATCAAACCTTACCTCGCGCGTCTCAGTAAACATTTCTTCAAAGCTAGAATTTACATCGACCTCAAAAAAAGGAATCGATAAATTTCGAACCTTAACAGGGAATTGTTTACTTCCATTTAATTCCCAGATCTCTGCACTGATAGCGTCCTTATCCGCCCGGGTTCCATCGGAACCCAAGCGTCTTTTTTGCATTCTTGCTCCAACCGCTTCAATTTGATTATTCCAAGTGAGATTAGCATAGGCATTTATTGTGGAAGGAACACCTTGGGAAAAATCCGTGACAAATGCCATGAACTTAGAAATTTGAAGTTTCTCGTTTCCAACATTAAATTCTAGGTCGCTTGCGTTTACTTCAACAAAGAGCGATTCTAGTATTTGCTGGTTTATGTTGGAATCATTGATATCAAGAGTGGCATTCTTCCGGAAAACTAAATCTCCCCCCTGTATGCTAAAACTCGGAGATGTAAGGATACCCAAATTCTTCATCTGCTCGGATGAAAAGTCAGCATTTTCTAAATCTAATGCCTGAAGCTTTGAGGTCATGTGTAAAATGTCATCTTCCAGCGAAAAGGTGAGGTCACTTTTCATCGGCATACCTAGTAAAGACGCGTCTATTTGAAAGTTTAGAAAACCTTCAGTGAACAGGGAGGTTGAATTGAATTCTAGCCCCAATACCCCATCCTGCCCAGAAACTTCAATTGTTGAATCCCGAAGCCTCATGTGCGCGAGCGGGGGATACTTCAGGTACTCAGCAATCGCTAGCCCTGAAGGTTTAGTTTGGTTGTCATCTGTTCCATTTCCTGATGTCTCGCCCATTAATTTATACAATTTTGGCAAATCAACACGAATGGATAGACCATCAATACTCGTAGCATTCAGGAAAAGATTTAACTTTTTCCAAAAGTAAACAAACTGTAACTTCTTGATATCAACTTGACCCGCATCACTCTCAATTTTCAAATCCTCAACAGTTGCCCTGAGTAGATTATTAGGAATAAAATATTTCCACCATTGGGGCTTCATTACCTTTCCCACTTTTACCCCAACATTCAACAGGTCAAAAGCCATCCAATCTAAGGCAATTTTTTCAGCAGAAATCCATTCAGTATTTAAATGCTCAAGGTGAAGGGAACTTATTTCTATGTCATTTTTTTGCGCAATATCTTTAATCGTAGATTCGGTAATATCATCGAGAAAAATATAGGTTAGTCCAAGAGCAGAAAATATTCCGACTACCCAAGCTAATGCAATTTTTTTCTTTCTTCTCGATTTTGCCATAATTTAAAGATAAGCACTTTACGATGCGGAGATTCTAGCAGTCTGCAAAGCTCAAAATCATCTAAGCCCGATTTCGGTACGAAAATCCCAAAAAAGAGAAAGTAAAAAAGTGCAAGAAATTATAACTATATGGCGAGATTCTTTGCACCGAGTTTTGGACATTTATGAGAGAAAGAGAGGAAGACTAATTATTTTTTTTCCGCTTCTCTTTCTCTTTTTTATTTTTCTAAATATTGCCTGTTACTGGTGGGCTATTTACACGGCTTTTCCCTTTTATATGGAAACCCATGAGGCTTCTCATTATTTGAAGCTTCAATTTCCAGTAGGATTATTCGGTGCCTTATTTGATAGCCTTTCTTTCTTTGTTACAATCTGGATAATAAGGAGAGCCTTGGATTCCACCAAAACTTCAGAATATATATTTCATCTCTCTTTGGACCTCGCCATTGCGTTGATCGCAACACTTTGGGTGCTTTTCGTATTCACTTTTGGGGGGTGGCTCATCAGTTTGTGGGAACAAGTTCCTGAGCAAATTTCTGAACGTAGTATAAAATATACCAACCGGGCTGTTCAAGCGATACAAGACCCAACCGGTAGAGAAAATGCTAAGAATATATATTTTGGGCTCATCATGGGAGTTTCCGCTGCTCTCCCAACTTGCTTTCATCTTCTACTCTTTTTTTCCGCTTTTTTATCAAAAGCAAAGAAAAAAGTATTACCCACTCGAAAGAAAGTGATGCCAGAAAATATTAATCACCCAGACTGAATACTCTAAGAATGGATAGAGTGAGCTTCACCAAGTGGGCTCCGTCCCTTTATATTTCACTTCATCCAGGGAGATCTTTGGGAATGAGTCCGTAGCTGTTACATCTTTCTTTACCCGCTTTGCGGCTTCCATGAAAAGATCTGTAAAAGCATCGACCGTATCCTCAATAGGTTTGGCATACCCGCCCCCCATAAAGACGACCATCGGCATATTCATTTCCTCACACCAGTCCATAACCAATTGATTTCTTTTCGCAAGACCTCGCCGAGACAAAGCAAGTAAACCAAGGGCATCTGTCGCAAGTCCGTCCACTCCTGCTTGATAAAACAGAAGGTCAAAATTCATACTTCGTAAGTGATCGAGTACTTTGGAAAGAGATTCTAAATATTCTTCATCTCCAGTTTCATTTTCAAAACCTACATCCCAGTTACTCACTTTTTTTCGAAAAGGGAAATTATTAAGTCCATGCAAAGAAACGGTAAACACCCGATCATCTTGCTTAAAAATTTCAGCTGTGCCATCTCCTTGATGTACATCTAAATCAAGGATAAGCACACGATTGACATCTTTCTCCTGCAGAGCCTTTTCAGCACAAATTGCCAAATCATTAAAAATACAATACCCCGCACCCTGATCTCGAAATGCATGGTGCGTACCACCTGCCATATTTCCTGCAATAGATTGGCCTTGAAAAATATCATGTAAGGCGGCGAGCGCACCACCAGTAAGACGGAGGGTCCTTTCAACAATCGAATCACGCCAAGGCCTAAGTCCAATTCTCCTCCTTTCTTTTTCAGTGAGCTGTCCGTCTAGGAAACGCTCCACATACTGCTCGTCATGGACAAGCAGTATGTCATCTACCTTAGCTAGATCTGGACTCGCCCAATGTATTGAATTGCCATGATCAACTTGTTTCAACTTGTGGTGTAATTTTTGGTACCGGCTGACTGGAAACCGGGCACTTGGATCAAGGCCTGATGAATAAATTTCATCATAATACAGGTTAAATATAGGGTCTGTCACAATAGAAGATGATATATTTGGGATATGAAAAATAACTCCTATACATATGTTTGTGAGTTTACAAAACGCATTCTTAGGTTCTCTGGTTGCAGATTCTGTTTCTATGCCTGTTCATTGGTACTACAATGTTCAGGACTTAGACAAAGACTAT
Source organism: Opitutales bacterium (assembly GCA_029254745.1). Classification (GTDB taxonomy): domain Bacteria; phylum Verrucomicrobiota; class Verrucomicrobiia; order Opitutales; family Seribacteraceae; genus Seribacter. Next base: position 63,710 of record JAQWWZ010000059.1, read on the forward strand.
GGTGAAATAACCGATTTCATGAGCCCTAAAAACCCACACCCTGACAGTATTCTATGGCGGTCGCATTTTGAGCCTAAATCACCCAAGTCTGATATTCTCCATGGGCAAAATAAGTACTGGGGAAAAAGAGGTGTTCACTACCACCAGCATTTGAAAGCTGGTGAAAATACACTTAACCAACAATTATCAGCTGAACTCTATCGTTTTATCATTTTACATGGCGAGTTTAGTATCGAACATTGGCTCCAGAGATATGTGCATGTCATGCTAACCCCGGGTTGGCACAATGATACCTACGCAGAGGAATATCATCGAGCGTTTTTTGAAAACTATGCCAAAGGGAAACCGCTTCTTGCTTGCGGAGTTAGTGATTATCACATCGGTGCCCTTAGCCTCATACCTGGCTTACTTGCAGGGCTTGAAGCCATCGGCCAAACAGATCCTGCACTGCTCATGGAATCTGTACTCACTTTAGTTCGCTCCACTCACGATAATAGTAAAGCGCTACAAGCAGCAGCAGATCTGACCCGCATTTTAATTCAACTCAATCAAAATCATTCAGTTCGAGATACCATTGAGTCACTTCCCCTCGCCGGCATTTCTGTACGACAACTTAAAAAATGGGAAAAGCATCGAGACAGAGACATCATTGGCGGCAAAATCAGTACCGCTTGCTACCTGCCTGAATCATTTTTAGCCTCACTCTTTTTCTGTTGGAAATATCATGATGATTTCTCAAAAGGGGTTTTAGGAAATGCTATGGTTGGAGGGGATAACTGTCACCGCGGCGTAGTCGTCGGATCTATCTTGGGTATCCACAATGAAGTTTCTCAAAGTTGGCTCAAAAACCTGAAAATGATGAATCGACTCCGATGTGATGCCCAATTGCTTGAAAGCAATCAGCTTTCAAAAAGAGAAAGCTGACCAGTTTTTTCCTTTTTCCTGTCCATTGTTGTTTTTTTTCGTGATCCGTGTTTAGCAAGGACTTTAATGGTTTCATGCTTTCCCACTTGGCTACGCCGCACTGCAAAAATCCGATCTTTCATTTCCTTGGTTTTCGAACCGAGATCGACAATGGCTTTGGGGTAAGTTTTGATCATACTTTTTTCAATATTTGCAATTTCAACCGCAGTACAGTCTCTTAGTTCAGGAATCCATTTTTTTACAAAGACTGCTGCTGGATCTTGATCTAAAAATTGTTTAGCAGGACTGTAGACTCGTATAGTATTGAAACCAATCACACCTGCTTGCATTTGGATTTGTGCCATGTGGATTCCCGGTTCATAATCCAAAAATAATTGAGCCAACGGTGGATGAATTGTTTTCCAAGATAAGTGGAGCCCATAACAGGCAAAGCTGACCACCATAGCCCGCATTCTGAAATTCAAAAAGCCAGTTGTCGCAAGGCAACGCATACAGGCATCAATCATAGGGAAACCAGTATTTCCATTTGTCCAATGTTCAAGCATCACATTTGAATTTTCATATTCTAAGTTTTCATACGCGGAATTCAGCGGTTTTTCCTCCATGGCAGGAAATGCTTCCAGACGTTGAATAAAATGGTCTCGCCAATACAAACGGGATTGGAAGGCCCGCAAGCTTCGAAGCCAACCATTTCGGACACTATTTTCCTGCAGTTCTTTTATGCGTTTTTGTAATTCTGAAAATACAGTACGCAAACTGATTGTACCCCAGGCTAAATGGGGAGATAATCGAGAACCATGGGTAAAGGCTAGGTTGGGCGACGATATCCCCCCCGAATACCCCTGCCCCCTTTCAGATAAAAAAGTGTCTAGTGTTTTCCATGCATTACGTTCATTGATTTTTTGAAGATCAGGAGAGATCTTTCGGTTTTTCAAGATTGTGATTTTCGTGGCCAAATCATTCCACGAAAGCAAAGGAAGTCGTACTGAAAGGATACATGGAAACTTGAAGGTAGCAGGAATGGGCAGAACAGGTTGCTTCCGATAATCGACCTGCCTTAATTTCACGCGCCTCAAATCAGCATTGCCTCCGCGTAAAACCGAGCTCCCAACAGCTTCATTCCAGTGCACCCCCTTTTCCCTGCACCATTGGGCCACTCTTTTATCACGTTTGAAAGTCGCCAGATTCCCGGTTTCTTGATGGGAATAAAGCATTTGAAAAGGATAGATTGCATAGACCTTGTTCAAGGCATCCTCAATGTCACGGTAATCTTCCCACACTGCACTATTTCGGAGGTTGAGACTTTGCCTCAAACCGTTTAGTGCCTGCCACTGAGCCTGGAGGTGAAAAGCAGAGGTATCAGCAAGGCTGATTAAGCATGGTTCCCAGCAAAAAAATGGCAAAACCTCTGAGCAATTTTCGACCGCTGTATAGAGGGATTCATTATCACTGAGCCGAAAATCTCTTTTAATCCACCACAAAGCTTTCATTTCTTAAGTTTTTTCTTGGACAGTCCGCGGCATTTTACGGAGCAGTAGACCACACTTGACCATTGGCCCCGAGCCTCCCATTTTTTTCGGTTCTCAAATGAACGATTACATACAGGGCAGATCTTAGACTCCTTCTTTTTCATGTTCCAATCAATAGGTAAGAACCGAAGTAAAAAAAACCAATGACCATAAAACTGTACGAATCCAATTGCCCGCAAGTAGAGATTCAATCACCATCATTCTCTTTCCTTGAGTGGAAAGGTTCTGGTGTTTGCGTGCTGAATGAAAAAAAGTAACACACCACGCAAGAGAAACTCCAACCAAACGCACCCACGAAGCAGTGTCTCCGACAAAGAAGCAAGAAGTTACGCATTCCAAAATTTGCGTGACCATTAAAGGCAAAACAAAAATTGAGATTTGATTGCAATACTTGGTATGCCACTGCTGGAAATCATCCTCTGAAATGAAGCGAAATGCAGGATATATAATTATTTGCACAACCCATATAACCACAAACATGGCAAAGTCTATGGATAGTGCATGCTCGTGAATAGTTTCAAAAAATATCATTATTTCTCAATGTACCGTTGGTTTTTTTAAATAAATGACTACATTCAATCACATCATACCTATGATGACAAATTTCACCTTTAACGCTTATCTCACCTTTGTGATGATCTTACTTGGAACTTCTGGCTGCCAAGACCCGTCCAATTCATCCATCGATTCAAATCCTTCAACTTCTCGCACCGTGGAAAAGGCGTTCAAAATACTTATTCTTGGAGACTCGTTAACAGAAGGCTATGGGGTCATGGAAAACGAAGCATACCCAACCCTTGTTCAACACCGGCTCAATCTCGAAGTTTCTCCCAAAACTGGAATGGTATATCATGTGATAAATGGAGGGATTACTGGATCGACATCCAGTGGCGGTGTTTCCCGAATAAATTGGTTCCTTCAAGCCAAGCCCGATTTTTTGGTTCTTGCCCTTGGGGGAAATGATGGACTTCGAGGGATCCCAGTTAAAGAAACAAAACAAAACCTTTTGACTATCATACAAACCGCTCAAAGCCATGATATTCCTGCCATTTTGACTGGGATGAAAATGCCCCCGAATTATGGTCTCAAATACACAAATGAATTTGCCAACATTTTCCCCAGTCTTGCTCAATCTCTACAGATTCCGCTTATCCCTTTTCTTCTAGAAGGAGTGGGGGGGAATCCAGAGTTCAATCTCCCTGACCGGATTCATCCAAACCCAGCAGGTCACAAAATAATAGGTGACCTTGTCTTCACTTACTTGTCTCAAGAACTGAGTTCTCTCTCTCCCCTTCACCATGATTGACATAAAAAAAATTTCGAAAACCTATTTCCAAGGCACACAAAGATTAGAAATTTTATACCAACTTAGCCTGAAGGTACAAGAAGGGGAAACATTGGCTATCCTCGGACAAAGTGGAAGTGGCAAATCAACTCTGCTGTCTTTAATGTCAGGACTAGACATGCCTGATTTTGGCAGCATTACCATGGATGGGTTAGTAATCAACAAGCTTACACAAGATCAGCTAAGCGAATTTCGAGCGAAAACCATGGGGATTGTTTTCCAGCAGTATCATTTAATGAGCAACCTGACCGCTCTAGAAAATGTAGGTCTTCCACTGGAACTTCGTAAAGATCCTGATTACAACCAAGCCGCCATGGATGCGCTGAAATTGGTTGGCTTGTCCCATCGACTTTCTCATTTCCCATCAGAACTTTCAGGCGGAGAATGTCAAAGAGTGGCCATTGCACGGGCCATTGTCGGGAAGCCTAAAATTATATTGGCAGATGAACCTTCAGGAAATTTAGATGATCAAACCGGAAAGGAAGTCATGAATTTACTCTTCCAGCTTTGCCAGGAAAGAAAGCAGACTCTTATTCTTGTCACCCACAACCAGGAATTGGCATCAACCTGCGATCGTATGATGATTTTACAAAAAGGGCAGCTTCACTCGGCTTCATAAAATGTTTTTTTCACTTCGCAATGCATGGAGAGAAATTAGAAATAATCGATCTTTCTGCCTTTTTTACACTTTTAATTTAGCTCTTGGACTGGTCGGCTTTATTGGAGTAAATTCCTTCAAAGCATCTCTTGACCTACGAGTTGAGTCTGAGTCCAAGGAATTATTGGGGGCGGATCTTGCCATCCGAGCACGGCGCGTCTTTTCTCCAGAAGAATTATCCAGTGCCCGCGGGAGTCTTCCTCCTGAAACAAAGGAAATAAAAGCGATTGATTTCTTTTCAATGGCTGCGGGTCCAACGGGAAGAAGTCGTTTAATCAAGATAGTAGCAATTGACCCAGGTTACCCCTACTATGGAAGTTTCAAGACAAAACTATCAGGAAAAATCACAGGGCAAGATGAAAATATTCTTCACGAACATCCGGTTGTTTGGATCTACCCTGAACTCCGGAGTCAACTTAACTTAGACTTAGGCGACGAATTACAAATTGGGGAAGCGAATTTCCGAGTGACTGATTTTATACTTGATGAAGCAGGACTGAGTTTCCAACCAGCAGAACTTGCCCCTAAAGCATTTATAAGCACCAAATTCCTGAAACAAACCAAGCTTCTTTCCCAGGGCAATACAGCCTTCTATAATTACCTCTTTAAACTACCCCATCATTCCAACCTAAACGAGTGCATTAAGGAGCTTGAGAATGCCCTCCCAAATCCTGAAATTCGTGTCTTTTCTCACCAAAAAGTGGGCCATCGAGCGGGTCGCCTACTCCGCTATCTCTCTGACTTCCTTTCCATTGTCTCAATGGTTGCCCTTTTTCTCGCCTGCCTAGGAAGTGGATATTTATATCAGGGGTTTCTCAACCAGCGGGTCAAAGATATAGCGATATTGGTTTGTATGGGAGCAACAAAAAAGGCCGCGACTCAACTTTACTTTGCTCAATTATTTATCCTCGGAGTTGCCTCGGTTATTCCTGCAGTCCTTCTATGCATGTTGGTAATCCCCTTGCTTTCCGGAGCACTAGGTGCCTTTGTTCCGATTGAAGTTGATGCTCAAATAAGTCTCTCGAGCGTTGGTCTTGCCTTACTCGTCGCGATTCTAGGCGGATGGCTTCTTGCCCTCCCGACCTTATGGAAAATCCGACAGCTTCAACCTGCAGAATTATTTCGCGAGTCCACCCACTCTAGGAATTTTCACGGAAGTAAATTATCCATACTCTTTACCTTGCCTGGAATATTTTCTTTTTGGGCTTTGTGCCTTTTCCAGTCTGATTCGACAAAGCTTGCCAACCTCTTTTTTATTTCTCTTCTGGGCAGCGTTTGTATCCTCTATATAATTGTTCGAATTTGCTTATGGTTGCTCGATCATCTTTTTCGAAAATCGTCTTTATCTTTAAGGCTTGCAACCCGATCCTTAACCCGAAACCGGGCCAGCACTATAACTGGGTTTTTAGCTTTAGGAGTGGGAGTGCTTTTACTAAACCTAATACCCCAGTTCCAATATATTTTAGAAAATGAAATCGGAGCTACGGACCAAGTTGCAAAACTCCCCAAATTATTCCTGTTTGATATTCAGGACGAACACCTTTATCCGCTCGAGCAAATGTTACAATCGAGAGGAACACCTTTACAGAATGTAACGCCTTGGGTTCGAGGAAAATTGCTGAAAATTAAGGGAGAAATGTATGAAAAAATCGCCCTCGATGAACAAGAGCTCCGAGATCCGGAAGAAGAAAGAAGGAATAATTTTAGAAATCGGAGCTTCAACCTCAGTTATCGTGATCATCTCTTAGACAGCGAACAAATCATTAAGGGGCGTATGGTGCGGTTAGATTATAATAGATCATCTGCAAAGCCGGCTGAAATTTCGGTCGCATCCAAATATGCTGAATCTCTCAATCTCGACCTTGGAGACCAAATTGAAATTGAAATCAGTGGTGTTCCCATCACCACAGAAATTGTCAATATCCGAAGGGTTAGGTGGACGAGTTTCCAACCCAATTTTTTCGTACAAATGCAACCGGGAGTACTTGAGAATGCACCCAAAACTTACATTGCTACGCTTGGCAGCCTAGACGCGGAAGAAAAAGAAAAAACCCAGGACTTTCTTGTGCGTGAATTCCCCACCATTTCCATATTAGATGTCGAGAGAACGGGTAAAAAAATTCTTGAAATTGTCGCCCAGATGACTTGGGCATTACAGGTAATGGCTGGTCTGTCCATATTTGCAGGCATTATAGTACTCTATTCCCTCGCCCAAGAGAAAGTCCGACAGCAGCGATGGGAAATTAATCTCCTGAAAATACTTGGGGCTTCTTTCCAAGACCTAAGACAGCTTGTTAGGCTTGAATTTGGATTACTTGCTTTGTCCGCGTCCACTCTCGGCGTCGTACTCAGCTTAGCAACTAGTTACCTGCTAGCTGAGAAAATTTTTGACCGAGTTTGGAGTTTTCACTTCGGACTTCCAATATCTATTGTTGCTGGGGTTACTTTTTTATCCTTGGTCGTCACAGAATTTGCCACGAGGAAAGTATTAAGAGAAAGCCCAGTTACCTTACTTGGAGAAAGATAAAACTAGTGATGTCAATATTTCCAATTACCTTGGCAATTTAAATATTTCCATCACTATTCGCTTTTAGATGCCAAAAGAAAACCTCCAAAAGAAAAAGCAATTTTTTCAAATCAGTTCAGGTCTTCGAGAATACCTAGGTTTCTACAAGCGTGAAATCCAATTACCAGTCAAATACGAAAACCTCCTCCAAAGCGTGGATTCCTATCCGCTGATCAATGACAAAAATGAAGACACTCTTTGGCAAACCATGGTTTATGACCAGCACTATGGTAGAGATATTTTTGAGGGGCTTAAACAAATCTATGTTTTGTTACATTCTGGAGGAGATAAAAAGATTTTACCAAATTTATACATCGACCGGGTGGATTATTGCACTTTTGGGAATACAAAGCCGTTTCGTATTCGCATTGTTAATCAATACAATGATAACCATGATTACTTTTATGTAAAAAAAGCCGATGCGTCTCGGGTATACGGGCTGGAATTGGAACAACTGCTGTCACCAAACGAGATTAATTTTCATGTCGATCGTGATAGCCTGGTGGAAGAACATATTATCGGAGTTCCCGGAGATGACTTCATTGATAATTATCTCGAGCGTGATGATCTCAATGAAGTAAGACTGGCAAAAGAGTTTATAAAATTTAATGAGCGCTGCTTCGTTCGCCTGCTTGGTGATATGAGAGCCTATAACTATGTGGTAGAAATGACCCCTGACTTTGAGCATAATCAATATCGTGTCCGTGCCATCGATTTTGATCAGCAGTGTTATGAAGGTCGCAAGTCGTTCTACCTGCCTCAGTTTTTTAAAAATAACTTACCCGTGGTCAACTTGTGCAGTCGATTAATTAACTTGGAAACAAGCCACCAATACCAACGAGAAGAGCGCACCCTGATCAAACGCCGGTTCAATGTAGCCCCCACTCGAATTTCAAAATTAAGAGAGTGTATGTGTGGAGATACGATTTCAAGCGATGATAAACTCCTGGCTCTTCGGGGTGAACTTTCCCGCAAACACCAAGACCCTCGCTTTGATCAATGTAAGACGATGGGAGAAGTTACCTTTCTAAACATTGCGGTTTGTCTTGGTTTAAAAGATGAAGTGCCTGCCAAGTTTCTCTAAATTCTAAAATTCGAGTAGTTCGTAGGTTGACTCATATATGAATTTCACCATTTCCAGAGGCGTTGTTTAAGCTTTGGTAGAAGCCTGAGATTTAACACTCTATAATTACCATCTGTTACCCAAGCATAATTATGAAAAAAATCCTTACGAATTTTGCCATCATCTTTTTTTTCAGCACCCTTTGGGCCAAGCCTGACAAGCCAAATATCATATATTTGATGTGCGACGAACTTGCGTATTACGAGCTCTCTCACATGGGAAACATGAAGATCAAAACCCCAAACATCGATCGTTTTGCGAGAGAAGGTTTGCGCTTCACAAATGCACTTGCCGCATCTCCGGTTTGCGGGCCACTTCGATGTAACCTACTGACAGGAAAGCATGCCGGTCACTCCTCTGTTCGGGTAAATGATGGAGGAACCCCACTTCGGGCAGATGAAGTCACCATTGCTACCCTTCTTAAAGAAAGAGGATATGCAACCGGTGGCTTTGGGAAATGGGGCTGTGGTGGAAGAGGGTCAACTGGAGTACCTGAAAAACATGGGTTCGATGAATTCTTTGGATACTACGACCAGGTACATGCCCATACATTTTACCCCCCTTACTTAATTCGAAACAGCAAAGAAGTGCCACTGGTTGGAAATGATGGAGGCCGTTCTGGGAAAACCTACTCCCATTACCGCATTTTTGAAGAAGCCATTACTTTTATTAAAAACAATAAAAAGAAACCATTTTTTTGTTACCTCCCTTTTACACCTCCTCATGGCATGTTTGACATTCCCATGGAAGAACCTGCGTGGAAGCTTTATGAGAAAGAAGCCTGGATGAAAGATCCGAATGTTTCTCAAGATGCTAAAAATTATGCGGTTATGATATCGATGGTCGATCGTCAGCTTGGTGAAATCATTGATTTACTTAAGAAACTTGGCCTTGAAGAACTTACCGCTATTTTCTTCACTGGTGACAACGGGGGCCAAGATCGATTTAAAAGCCAGGAGTATCCCCGTGGGTACTTTGGGCCCAATGTCTGCCCTAATACAGGTATGGAATTCCGGGGAGAAAAAGGAGATCTTTACGAAGGTGGACTGAGAATTCCGTTTATTGTTCGCTGGCCCGGTCATGTGAGTTCTGCAAAGGCCAGTGATTTAGTCTTTTATCAGCCCGATGTATTACCCACCATTTCTAATCTATGCGGTGCCCGGATTCCATCTGATACAGATGGGCTTTCTATTGCTCCAACTCTCATTGGAGCTGAAATGGCAGGACATTCTCAAAAACTTCACAAAATGCTCTATTGGGAATATTCGTCACAAGTGGCTGTTCGCTATAACCAATGGAAAGCAATCAAAACGGGAAAAGGAAAAAAAGCCAAGTGGGTCCTTTACGATTTAGAAACGGATCTTAGCGAAACCAAAGATCTGGCCAAAGAACAGCCTGCTATTCTTTCCAAAATGGTAGAATTTGCTTTAAAATCTCACCAACCTGCCCGCCCAGGAACATTTACAGAGCCTTCACGCACAAAACATAACCGCGATAGGCAGGCTAAATATGGGTTTTCTGCAAAGGCGACTCAAATAAATAACACTAGCCAGAAGCTAAAATCGAACAAAAGGTAGTAAGCTCGCTACCAAAATAATATCAAAACTTGCCTAATTTAAATTATCCTGTTGAATAAGTAGTAGGATGGAAATAACAAATTCGAAAAACAACAAGCTAAAGTCAGTGGCCGAATGGAAAGAGTTGGTCTCAGAATACCAACAACCGCACCTTGGCCGAGCGATTTGGCAAATTGTTAATACACTGGGTACTGTATTTTTAATTTGGGTATTACTTTATCTGACTTTATCCATTTCATGGTGGCTCACAATCGGCCTCTCCTTACTTGCGGGTCTTTTCCTGGTCCGAGCCTTTATAATATTTCACGATTGTGGACATGGCTCTTTTTTTAAATCTAAAAAAGCCAATCATGTACTTGGTTTTATTTCAGGCATGTTAACCTTCACTCCCTACCACCATTGGAGATGGGAGCATGCAATGCATCATGCTACTAATGGGGACTTAGACCGAAGGGGCATTGGAGATATTTGGACCCTTACAGTTAAAGAATACCTAAGCTCTTCACGACTAACCCGCATTAATTACAGGTTTGTCCGCAATCCCTTCATACTTTTCGTTTTCGCCCCGCTTTTCCTATTTATGGTTTTGGAACGTTTTCCGTCTTCTAAGTGCAAGCCCAGAGAAAGGCGTTCCGTACATGTTATGAACCTTGCCCTACTAGTTTGGTGTTTGGTCATGGGATCAATTTTTGGATTTCTTCCCTTCCTTGTCATTCAGGTTATCATGATGGCAGTGGCAGGAACCTGTGGAATTTGGCTCTTCTATGTCCAACACCAATTTGAAGATACTTATTGGGCCCAGGGAGAAGACTGGGACTTTACGGCGGCTGCCATGGAAGGAAGTAGCTACTACAAACTACCCAAAGTTATGCAGTGGTTTTCCGGGAATATTGGTTTTCATCATATTCATCACTTGAACGCGATGATTCCGAATTATAACTTGGAACGCTGTCACAAGTCTGATCCTTTCTTTCAGGTTGCCCCTGAGCTCAATCTTTTCACTAGTTTAAAATCAATCACATTCCGTCTTTGGGACGAAGATAATAGTAAGATGATTGGGTTTCGCGAACTCAAGCGTCAGCTTGCTATCGAAGATTTTAAAGAGGCGGCTTGATTCCAGAAGGCCACTGAATCGTGAACGGGGTTCTCCTGCCCTTTTCTTCGATCGCTCCTATTCGATCTTCAAATAAAAGATGCGGTAATCCTTCTTTTCTGTTTGAATTTCGATACCGAGTCAACTCATTCAGATTTCTTACATCCCTAAACTGTTTTCCACCGTCACCCCAGTACTTTTTATGGGGCTTGAATCGGTACCTACAGGTATTCAAGCAAGATAAGGCTTTTTATTTTTTTACGGGCCTGACCATAAAAGTAATCAAGTCCACCCCCAAGAGGATAAATAGAGAATAGCATCCCTATTGTGCCACTTACAAAACATACCAATTAACTCACCCAACACCTGGAAACAGGTCCGCTATCGTGGTCTCATCATTATTCTTTTGTACATCCCCCATGATGATGTCCAAAAACCTCTACTTCTATCGGATGATATCACCCGGTCAGAGACCCTGCCCGAACTGGGGAAAAACTTGATAGACATAAAGCTTCTCAAACGAAGCACCGTCATGAGCGAGCGAATCAATATAAGGAGTGGGAAGGTTCTGACTCCCGGTAATACTTAAGATCGCCCCGACCTTGATCATCAGTAAGAACGAAAGCTTCATTATGACTCACCTTCCGAAGTTCATGTCTGCAAAGGAGGCAAAAACAAAAACCAACAAGTTTCAATTTCTCCTCGGTTTACTTTTCTGTAATGATGGCATAATAACAGCCAAGCTCTCCTTCGGGCACACTAAAAAAAGGTGAAAGCTTATGCTTTCCCTTTGTAAGCATAGTCTCAAAAACCACCCTTTTTGCTCCCGTTGTTACAGGCTTGGTTATTAAATCCTTACCGTTGAGGCGGAGGGTTGCCGACTTCGCACCGATTGCCTTCCCGACTTGGGCACGAAATGCTTTGCTCGCACCTGGAACCTGAGAGCCCGCAGGTAATGCTTCATTGATTGCCTTACCTGACTCAGTAGGCCAGCGAAGAACATCGACTTGATATATACCAGTTTTCAGAACCTTAAGTGCCCAATGGCCCTCATGCTTTGCTTGTTTACCGGGGCGCAAAGGATATTTACTTCGTGTATGCCCCTGATTCCACGGAGTCAAATCTTCTTGAATCCAGTCATGACTCGTCAAGCGAACAACCGGATGGTCATCATGCCCCACATGTAACTCAGTTGTTTCAGCGAAAGTAGGTTCCAATTCAGCCCACCAGGTATCATAAAAGGCGATCATTTCTGCGAGGCGGGCGGGATGATCCCCAGCCACATTTTTGGTCTGCCCCGGATCCTTATCAATGTTATATAACTCCTTACCATTTACCAATCTCCAGCCTTGGCTCATGACCGATGATTGTTTCCACTTTATGGGGTCTCGTACCCTCTGAGAATCGGTAACCAGCATACGGTCAGGCCAATCAACCCTACCCTTTGTGTCCAAAAGCTTGCGAATGGAGATTCCATCAAATTGGTAATCTTTTGGCATTCCCCCCCCGGTTAAATCAAGCAGCGTTGGGGCCACATCGATAGCATGGCAAATTGTATCTATCTTTTTTAGCTTATCCATTCCGCCATTTGGCCAGTGCATAAAAAATGGAACCCGGTGACCTCCATCATACTCACTTCCCTTTTGACCACGCATGCTAGCATTAAAAATCTGCCTCCCTCCTGCCGTTCCATTATCCGTGGTAAAAATAAAAATTGTGTTATCATGCACACCTAATTCTTTCAATAAAGCCCGGGTTTTGCCCACATTGTCATCGATATTTGTAATCATACCATAAAAAGCAGCTACCCGGTTACTTTCACTCTCATACATTTCAAGATATTTTTGCGGAGCATGCAGGGGACCATGTGGTGCATTGGTGGAAATATAAGCAAAGAAAGGTTTCTTCTGTTTCACGCTCTCTCGTATAAACCGGTTTCCTTCTTTAAAAAATACATCGGTACAAAACCCTTTCGCTTTCACAATTTTTCCATTGTGAAAATAACCACCATCAAAATACGCATTATCCCAAACATCAGGAGTTTGACCAACGCCTCCCCCCCCATGACGGTAAACCTCGGTAAAACCTCGGTCCTCTGGGCGATAGGGATAATTATCCCCGAGGTGCCATTTACCAAACATACCAGTCTCATACCCATTTTCTTTAAAGAATTGTCCAAGCGTTCCCTCATTGGCCCGAAGCATAGAACGCCCCATGATTGTATGCCATACTCCGGTTCGATTGGTCCAGTGACCCGACATTAACGCAGCACGAGTAGGTGAACAAGTGGGAGCGACATGGTAATCGGTCAGCCAAATTGATTCATTGGCAAGCTTATCCGTGTGCGGTGTCTTGATTCTTGGGTTACCCGTGCAGCCCAAATCCCCATATCCTTGATCATCTGTGATAACAAAAACAATATTAGGTAGACTTTTTTCATTCTCATTGTCCTTTTCTTTTTCTACCAATGACATCGCTTCAATCTCCTCCTGCTCATTGGAAGTTACCTCAGTACCAGAAGGAGTGCAGCCCGAAAAAATGATGGCTAGACCAAATAAAGAAATGAAGAAAAGATTATTTTTAATATTCATGTGATTTGATTAAGGGAGAATTCTTATAGATTCATTTAATTAAAATGAAAATCAAACTTAGTACACTGCTGAACCTCTTGACCATCCATAAATTATATTTTCGTTAAACTTTATATTACCCCTTACGCTTGATCCTCGTTCATTTTAGGGATAGAAGGATACCTTATGAATTTAGATCGTATCCTTCTCCTACTTCTTGCCATTGGATTCTTGGGGTGTGGAGAAAACCAACACAATCAAAACCAAAGTGCTCATGATGGACTCCACCAACATACCGCTCCCCATGGAGGGAAATTAGTTGAAGTCGGTCCCCATGGAAGTGGATTTAATCTTGAGCTCGTTCTCGAACCTGAAGGTATTCTTAGAATTTTTATACTCGATGCCCACGCAGAAAATTTTGTGCGTATTGCCGAAGAATCGATTGTGGTTGAAATCCTTGACCGTAACCATTCCACAACGAAGATCATTTGCCAGGCCGTAGAAGATCCGGGTACTGGGGAAACGGTGGGAAACAGCTCTCTTTTTTCCTCAACTCGGGTAATCACAAATTTTAAGCCCTTCTCAGCAAAAATCGCAAAGCTTGCCATCAAAGAGCAAGTCTACAACAACATATCATTTGAGCTTTCGCTGAATTCAAAAAATTAATTTTATGAGTATCGAAGATAAACGCGATCAAATCGTTGAGGAACTCATCCCTTTTGAAGATCACCTCGAACGGCTCACTTATGTAATTGATCGGGCCAAAGATCTTCCCGGGTTGAAAGACGATTACAAGATTGATACTTTTTTAATCAAAGGCTGCGTCTCCCAGCTCTGGGTCTTTCCGTCTTTCAGGGAGGGCAAGTGTTTTTATCAGGCAGATTCCGATGCATCCATCACCAAGGGCACCGCAAGCCTGCTTTGTGATTTATACAGTGGGGAAAGCCCAGAAGAGATTATAAAAATGGAGCCTGATTTTCTGGGAGATGTGGGTATTACCCAACACTTGTCACCCAACCGCCGGAACGGGCTTACCGGGGTTCGTGAGAAAATAAAAGCCTACGCTCTTATGCACATGGCAAACGGTGACTAGTTTCCACCACTAGCCCACCTCTTCTTGCTATGACTCGGACAGACAGACTCGAAGTCCAATGTATCCATACTTTTCACTTGGGCCGGACTCATATCCCCATGCTGACCGTAAAAAGAATAAGAGAGTCTAAACCACAAGCACCTACTTTCTACTATCTTTAGCCCGATAGAGGTCCCTGTGGATCAGTGATAACTTAAATTTTATAATTCTTCATATTAAGCGAATCACCACTCCCATATGTTTCTTTTCTTAACATCGCTCCCGATGCGATTGTCCGAAATTTCCCGTCTTTCCTAATTCAGCTGGAGCTTTGACTAACACTGCACTTGGAATGTATAAAAGTTTAATCTAGTTTCCACCCGAATATAAATTTCATGTGCCAGCTCTACATGCGTATTTCACTGTGCCTCAGTAAAAAAGTGAAAAGAACATTTCGGTGGTAAGTTTTCATTACGACTCAATTCCTCATAAAAGGACACGGTATCATCTCTATCAATCCGCTTTTAGGGAAACGATACTGGATCGGTCTCTCAGACTATAAACTAATAACCCCTAAGAAAATCACCGTAAACAGGGCAATAACCACACCCGCAGACAGTGCTAATATAAATCGAATAAAATCTTTTGTTTTACTGTTTTCTAAAATATCAAAGTCTTCCATTAATTTTCCCCCATGTTTAAATACTGCTAATCCCCTTTCATGGAGTGTGCCAATTTCAACAATTTATCAGTAAAGGAAAGAAATGGCTAAAATGTATACATCTGTAGGAATTTCCTCTTTATTACATGAATTAAATTCATAACAAGATTGAGTTCATTCTCATAGTATCTGCCCGCAAAACCCAAGTTGTAAAAAAAATATACAGCGGTAGCAATTGTCTCTGGCAATGAGAGATTCGTCTCCCACTCTCAACGGCTGTGTTTTGAAATGTAAAGCCAATCTCCTGGTAATACTAGAACCTAGCCTTCGATAAAACCCTGAGACAAATCAAGGCTGGAGGAAAGAATCTTCACGATGAGAAAAATCTCCTTTTCGAAACCGGCTAAAAAAACAGTCAAGGTTCGACTAGCATCAACATAAAATCTCAAATTTCATCACTCATTCTTCTAAGCTGGAATCAGCCCATTTAGCCAATATTTGCATATATCCAGGCAGAAGGTCCAGATCTTGAGCTCCCTGGATCACCATTGCTTGGTATTCTTCACTGGGAGTTCCATACTGGTAATCATTAGATAGATAAACCCAAGCAGTAGACCCTTTTGCTCTGCTCTCTATCTCCGTAAACACTTGAATTCTTATTTTTTTATAGAATCCTTGTTCTACGGCTTCATACAAGTCTAACTTTTTCCAGTGCTGGGACTGTAACGCCCAAAGCCCACCGTAAACCAAAGCCCCCTGAGACTGCTCGATCCCCGCATACCCACTACTGTTTATAAAATACTTCCAATCTGGCAGGAAAGCTTTGCAGAGAATTCGAGCATTTGGGCAGCGACGCTCCATTTGCGAAAAATTCATATTTGAACCATATGCAAAATAATGTTCCATGAATCATCTGTTGCTAGCCTTCATTTGATTCACTGGCAAGGGGATAGGATTCGTGCTTGTAAAATCTCTAAATGTGGTCAGTATCTTTTCACATCGTTAGGAGCCTGCTCATTTGCATGCTCCCTTGGTTTTACCATACTCTTTACCTAAAAGACATTGGACGAAACGGCGACTCAGCTTCGGCTGGGTTGCGGATTTACTCTCGTAAATCCTTCGAACTAAGAAACTTAATAAAATCATGTCAGAACAAGTAAATAAACAAAATATAATCGAAGATAACCGTTCCCACGATAAAGATACTGGGTCCAGCGAAGTGCAAATCGCTCTCCTCAGTGCCCGCATCGCTCACCTTACGGAACACTTAAAATCTCATCGGAAAGACTTCCATTCACGTCGTGGTCTTTTATTGATGGCGGCCAAAAGAAGAAAGCTTCTTGATTACCTTAAAAGAACAGATCTTAAACGCTACCAAGCTATCATTGAAAAGCTTGAATTGCGTCGATAATTGCCTGACTTTTTACCCCTTTTCACTCTCGTGTTCCACGAGTAATTTCTCCTCAGTTTAAAACATATACCGTACGCTATTGTGCGGTGTATAATAACAAATTTGAGGGACTTCGACCCGACAATCCGGTCTCATCGAAGGGATGAATAAATCAAACAACAGTAAGTACGAATAATGAACCAAAAGCATAATGTAACCGCCGAAAAACTCGGCATTCAACTTTCCTCAGGCACCCTTGCGGGCTTGGCCAGTGGAGCAGTCACCGTCGCCATGGGAGAAACAACCGTTTTTGTTTCTGCCACTGCAGCGACTACCCTTCGTCCAGGTCAGGATTTCTTTCCCCTGACCGTTGACTATCGCGAAAAATTTACCGCTGCCGGTCGATTTCCTGGGGGCTACTTCAAGCGTGAAGGCAAACCATCTGAAAAAGAAATCTTAACCTCCCGCCTTTGCGACCGTCCATTGCGTCCACTCTTTCCAAAGGGCTTTTTAAACGAGGTTCAAATTATAGGTTACTTGCTTTCGACCGACCAAATTAATGAGGCTGACGTCCTGATGGTCAATGGAGCATCTGCTGCTCTTATGATTTCAGACATTCCATGGAACGGACCGATTGGTTGTGTTCGCTTGGGTGAAATCAATGGCAAATTTGTGGTCAATCCCAACAATGAGGAGATGTATGATTCCAGCCTGGACCTCATCTACGTAGGGAATGACAAAGAAATGATGATGATCGAAGGATCTGCTGACCAAATTCCAGAAGCCCGCTTTATTGAGGCCCTTGAATTCGCTCACGAATCAATTCAGGAAATCATCGCTGCCCAGCGTGAACTTGCTAAACTTTGCGGAAAAGCCAAAAAGGAATTTGACTTGGTCAAAGCACCCGATGAGGTACTTGCTCTATGCCGCGAAATTACCGGTAATCGTATGGAAGAAGCAATTTTCGCTGCATCCAAGCAAGATCGTCAAGTCGCAGTGGATCAAGTAAAAGTGGATGCCACAAAAGCTTGTGAAGAAAAGTTTGGGGATGACTTTGACCCAGATCATGTGAGCATGGCCTTTGAAGTAATTCAAGAAGAAGTATATCGCGAAAATATTCTAGTCCGCGGCAAAAGAGCCGATGGGCGCGGACCTGCTGACCTTCGAGAAATATCCTGTGAAACCGGTGTTCTTCCTAGAGTGCACGGTTCAGCCATCTTTTCCCGTGGTGAAACTCAGTCACTGGTCTTAAGTACATTGGGTACAAGCCGTGATGTTCAAGACCTCGACGGCCTGACCGGAGGGCCAACTGCGAAATCCTTCATCCTTCACTATAATTTCCCCCCTTTCTCCGTTGGAGAAGCTGGTCGTTTTGGCTTTACTGGTCGTCGCGAAATTGGACATGGTGCATTGGCTGAAAGATCTGTTTTACCAATCCTTCCTCCAGAAGATGAGTTTCCATACGCAATAAGAATTGTTTCTGAAATTATGGCGTCCAATGGATCAACCTCTATGGCCAGTGTTTGTGGCGGGTCCCTTGCACTTATGGACGCTGGGGTACCGATCAGCCAGCACGTTGCTGGAATTTCAACCGGCCTAGTCACCGAAATGAACGAATCGGGTGAAATCGCTAAGCATGTTGTCTTGACCGATATCATTGGAGCAGAAGATCACTTTGGTGACATGGACTTCAAAGTATGCGGAACCCGTGACGGAGTTACAGGTTTCCAGCTAGATCTCAAAATTCAAGGTCTTCCTTTTGATATCGCCAAGGAAGCAATCAAGCAAGTGACTGAAGCTCGTTTCAAAATTCTCGATAAAATGGATGAAGCCTTGCCATCCCATCGTAAAGAATTACGCGACCATGCTCCCCGTATTGAAACAGTTCAAATTGATCCTGAGAAGATAGGTGCTTTAATTGGACCTGGCGGAAAAAATATACGTAGAATTACAGAGGTTACCGGGGCAAACATCGATATTGATGAAGACAACAGCGGTAAAATTCGCATCTATGCTACGGATACAGAAGCTATGAACCGTGCTCTCCAAGAAATTGACTTGGTCACCGGTGAAATCGAAGTTGGAAAAATTTACCGCGGTATTGTCCGTGGGGTAAAAGAATTCGGTGCTTTTGTGGAATGCTTACCAGGAAAAGAAGGGCTTTGCCACATCTCTGAACTTGCTGACTTCCGGGTAAACAAAACTGAAGATATTTGCAAACTTGGGGATGAAATCATCGTGAAGTGTATCGGTATTGATGATAAAGGACGGGTAAAACTCAGCCGTCGTGCTGCGATGGAAGAAGAGAAGTCTGAAAATGATGATTCTTCCGAGCAACCCAAAGAGGATACCAGCGAAAAAGCAACGGATTCTACCGAATCTTAAGAACTCTTTGCTTTCCGTATAATCTTAATTATTTGAAAGGGAGGATTGCCTTAGGGCAATCCTCCCTTTTTTATTGGGTCCATGAGTTCAGATAAACCACTAATCCTAGCAACCAACGATGATGGTATTCAGTCTGGTTTCTTACGAATACTCGTGAAGGAACTTATCAAGGTTGGTGAGGTCATTGTTTGTGCCCCAGATGGAGAAAGAAGCTGGATAGGCCATGCAATTTCTCGTGATCAAAAATTAGTGGCGAAGAAAGTAAAAGATTATCCTGTTGAAGCTTATGCACTCAATGGTACACCAGCTGATTGTGTAAACCTTGCTTATGGCAATCTTTTACCCCGTGCCCCAGATCTTGTAGTCAGCGGAATCAACTTAGGGTATAATATCACATTCCCCATGATTTTGTCCTCCGGTACAGTTGGTGCTGCGTTGGAAGGCAGCCTTTTGGGCATCCCTTCCATTGCCTCAAGCCTTGCATTATCAAGTGAAAAATTTGAGGGTATTCGATCATCTATCGGCCAAAAACTAGATGCATCCACTCGAAAATCATTGACGAATGCGGCCAAGGCCACAGCAAACTATGCACAACTTGTTATTGAAATGCATCAACATGACGGCCTGACTGTCCATAATCTGAACTTTCCGGTAAAATATGACGGGGAAATTGAACCTCTGATTAGCTTCGCAGGAAACCTAAAGCTTGGAAGTATTTTTGAAAAAGAAAAGGGGAAAAACTACCATCAATTATCGTATAAGACCAAATGGATAGAAGATGCAGATCCTGAAATTGGTTCCGATCTTTGGGCCCACAAGGAAGGCCTTCCTTCAGTTTCAAGACTCGATTTTTCGCAAATGGGTGGAAAATCATACCTGCAGCCGTAGTACCTGGCCAAAACCACTAGTATGCTTCACAAGATTTTCCAATGGTGGTATCACCGAAACCGGTCATCTTATGGTCAATCCTATAAGAAGATCGATAATCGTTCTAAAGACAGGGACCTTATCCATTATTTTCATGATTTTGGCGGGGATGGGCTAAATTCCTTCAACTCTAATTGGCTTCGCAGGAAAATATTAAGAAGTATTTATTGGATCATTTTTATGATTTTAGCAGCTTGGTTTACTTATGAAAGCTACCTCGGTCTTTTAATTTATGATAGTTAGAGTCATTTAACTTGATCGACGGCGTGGAAAAAGCTATGGTCATTGCTTTTCTCGTAACATCATGAAGAAGACGCACAAAGGAATAGCTAAAAGATTTAAGTTAACTGGCACAGGCAAAGTGAAGTTTCGCAAGCCTGGTCAAAGGCACTTGCGTAGAAAACGCTCCGTCAAGCAAGTCCGTGCTGGTCGCCAAGATCAAGTTCTCGCTGTTGGAATGGCTCGTCGCGTCATTCGTGCTCTTTCTGTTTAAAACTTTCGATCCAGATTATTTCACTAACTTAGGAGATTTTTGATATGCCACGCGCACGCAATGTACCCGCCACCCGCAAACGCCGTAAAAAGGTATTAAAGAAAGCTAAAGGATACTTTGGAAATAAGTCCCGCCTTTTTCGCTACGCTAAAGATGCTGTTGATCGGGCTGAGGCTTATGCCTACTCTCACCGTCGTAAACGGAAAACTGAATTCCGCCAGCTTTGGATTGTTCGCATTAATGCTGCTTGCCGGGCTGAGGGTATCCGTTACGGAGAATTCATGCACGGTTTGGCCAAGGCCGAGATCGAACTTAACCGCAAAGTTATCTCAGAACTCGCTATTCACGAACCCGACTCTTTCAAAGAATTGGTTGTGAAGGCGAAGGCTGCACTCGAGGCCTAAGGGCCTGTCTATCTTTTCGGCGTGGAGAACGATCTCCAAGCCATTGTCACCCAAACGGCGGCAATCCTAACTTCGGTTTCTTCCCGAGCCGATTGGGAGCAGGCAAAAGCCACTATTTTGGGTCCTAATGGTAACCTCACTCAGGTAGCTAAAAGTATTGGGAAGTTAGCCAAAGAAGATCGCCCTGCTTTTGGTCAAGCACTCAATCGTGCAAAAAAAAGTGTTGAGAGCTTATTTCAGGCTTCACTCGAATCTATTGAGGTACAAGCAGACTTGGCTTCTTTGGGAGAAAAAGCGGACCCGTCCCTCCCCCCAGTCCCAAGTCATCTTGGTGGCACCCACCCGCTCACCAATGTCCGCCGCAAGGTTGTTTCGATTTTCCGCAAGATTGGATTCACTGTAGCCGAGGCAACCGAAGTCGAAACCGAGTGGTTTTGCTTCGACGCTTTAAATACTCCAGAAGATCACCCGGCACGAGACGAGCAGGATACCCTATTTTTCCCAAAGAATTCAAAATGGGCAAATATTGCCCAAAAAGCGAAAGAAGCACACGTCCTTCGGACACATACTTCCTCAGTCCAAATTCGTACACTTTTTAAAGAAAAGCCTCCTCTCCGGGTTATTGCCCCCGGAAGATGCTTTAGAAGGGATACTGTGGATGCCACTCATTCTGCAAACTTTCATCAGACTGAAGGTCTTTATGTTGACAAAAATGTCACTGTTAAAGATCTAAAAGCAGTCTTAGATTACTTTCTAAAAGAGTTATTTGGTGACAAGCTTGAAACCCGATTACGGCCCAGTTTTTTTCCTTTTACCGAGCCAAGCTTTGAAGTTGACCTCAAGGCTCCGAACTTGGGTAAACTCAGTAATAAATGGATTGAAATTATGGGTTGCGGAATGGTCGATCCCGAAGTACTAAAACTTGTGAACCTTGACCCAGAAGAATGGACTGGATTCGCATTTGGTTTAGGGATTGAACGGGTGGCTATGATTCTCCATGGCATTGATGATATCCGGCATTTCTACCAAAACGATCAGCGGTTCCTCAGCCAATTTTCAAACGCTACATGAAAATAAGCCTAGATTGGTTGCGCGACTATATTGAACTACCGGATAATCCGGATGAATTAATTGATGTATTACCTATGCTTGGTATTGAGGTGGAAGAAAGTGAGGAGCAATCGTCCCGCAACCTTGATCATGTAGTCGTAGGTGAAATTTTAAGTAAGGAGCCCCACCCTGAAGCCGACCGCCTGAGTGTTTGCTCTGTTGAAGTCGGCAAGGAAGAACCAGTCAATATTGTGTGTGGTGCCACCAATTTTAAACCTGGTGATCGTGTACCGGTAGCATTACCAGGTGCGAAACTACCGGGTGGTTTTAAAATTAAGAAATCAAAACTCCGCGGCGTCCCGTCCGAGGGAATGATGTGCAGTGCCAAAGAATTAGAAATTGGGACCGATGACCAAGGACTCTGCATCCTTCCCGATAATCCTAAGGTTGGAACTCCAATTGAACAGTTTTATTCTGAGGATAAAGTCTTGGAACTAGAAATTACTGCCAATCGAGGAGATTGCCTCTCCTACCTCGGGGTGGCCAGGGAGATATCGGCATACTACCAGAAAGAGTTTAGCACCCCGAAGATCTCCGATCTTGGTGAGCAACATCAAGAGTGCCCGGATGGATATTTCCTGAAATCTGTAAGTATTGAGGGTCAAGACTGTTCTCGCTATGGAGTTTGGTCTATCCAGGGAGTAACCATCGCCCCAAGTCCGGATTGGCTTAAATCAAGACTGGAATCAGTGGGACTGCGCCCAATCAATAATGTGGTCGATATCACAAACTTTGTTCTTCTCGAGACCGGTCAACCGCTTCATGCTTTTGATGCTGCTAAAATAAAGGGAGAAACTATCCAGATTCGTCAAGCGAAGGAAAATGAGTCCATCACGACACTCGACGATGTGAAAAGAAAATTAGATCCAAGTATGATGGTAATCGCAGATGCTGACAAACCCCTTGTCATTGCAGGAATCATGGGAAGTGTGGATGCGGAAGTAGATACATCCACCACCAATCTTGTACTTGAATCTGCATGGTTCAGACCAGGAAGTATTCGGCATACCGCTCGCAAACTTGGGCTTCACACCGACAGTTCCCAGAGATTTTCCAGGGATGTAGATCCTCAAGGGCTAGAATATGCTGCCCAACGGGCCATTGACTTAATCCTAGAAATCGCCGGAGGACAGTGCTTACCAAAATATGTTTGTATAGGCAATGCTCCCAGA
Source organism: Opitutales bacterium (assembly GCA_029254745.1). Taxonomy (GTDB): domain Bacteria; phylum Verrucomicrobiota; class Verrucomicrobiia; order Opitutales; family Seribacteraceae; genus Seribacter. Next base: position 86,709 of record JAQWWZ010000059.1, read on the forward strand.
GAAGAGCGTAAGATTGAAATCACTCAAGCTTATGCAGAAAAAATTTGTGGCTTTGATATCCAACCAGATCAATTAAGTAGTGCCTGGAAACGGTTAGGGTTCTCTGTTACCGGGAATAATCCGTGGCAAGTCATAATACCTTCTTTTCGCTCGGAAGTGGAACGTCCAATTGATCTGGTGGAAGAGTTTCTCCGTATTCATGGAACGAAAGAACTGCAAAACAATCCAGTGGTGTGCCCATCCACCTCCCGCGAGAATGACGGAACCTATGAAGTATGCCAAAAAGCGACAGATAACTTGGTTGGTCAAGGATTTCAAGAAGCCTGCAATTACAGTCTTCGATCAGCTGAAGAATTAAATTCATGGCACCCATCTTTCGAAGCAATCAACCTAGCACTTCTTAATCCACTGACATCGGATCATACCCATGTCAGGGCTTCCTTACTTCCTGGCTTAGTTGACAACCTCGCCCACAACCAAAAAAATCTAAACGATTTAACCCGTATTTTTGAAACTGGTCGTATTTTCCGTTCAGGTCCCCGGGGTAATGTTGAGTGGGTAAGTATTGCATTTGCCTCTTTTGCCGAGCCAAATTCTCGCCAATGGAAAAACCACTCGAAACTTGATTTCTTCGGAATCAAAAATCAATTTCTATCGGTATTGCATGCCATGGGCCTTGCTCTGCCGAAGGGGAATTGGGAAAACCTTACCGGACTTGCACCTTGGCAAAACGATTATTCGGCCAAAATAGGAGACTGCCACCGTAACAAACTGGAAGCATCTGTCGGTATTTTAGACCTACAGTTGACCAAGAAAAAAGAAGCGAAGGGACCGATTTTTGCAGCTGAGATTTTAATCGACCCCATCCTCTTATCCAAAAGAAAGAAAGCAGTTTCCTTCACTCGTTTTTCTTCTTTCCCGCCAGCTATAAAAGATCTCGCATTGGTGGTTAAAAGAGATACGCCAGCCGAGTCTGTACGGTCAGACTTGGAAAAGATCGCTATTTCGGTTGGGGGTAATCAATTTGAGGTAGACCCCGTGACGATTTTTGACCTTTTCCAAGGTCAAGGAATGGATGAAGGCACAAAAAGTGTTGCCTGCTCGATGCGCTTTCGGGCACCAGATCGAACGCTGAGTGAAAAAGAAGTGAACCAAGCCTTTGATACCATCCTTAAAAAAATTGACCAAGATACACCCTACGAATTAAGGAAGTAAGATGAGTGAAGAAAAATGTGTTGATATTGATTATGTTTCCAACCTGGCAAGAATAGAACTCTCCTCACAGGAAAGAAATAAATTTCAATCTCAATTAGGGGAAGTGTTAAAATATTTTGAAAAACTACAAAAAGTAGATGTCGAAGGGGTAGAACCTACAGCCCATGCCTTTCCTCGTTTCAATGTTTGGGACCAAGATGAGGTTCAACCCGGACTAAGTGCCGAACAAGCACTACAAAATGCGCCCAAGCAACGCAGTCAGCAAGTTGTTGTCCCCAAAGTGGTCGAAGAATAAGCAAGGTACCATGGAATCCTCACTACTTACCTCTGCCACAGCTGCAGAACTGATTAATTTACTTAAAGGTGGTTCCGTATCCTCCGTTGAAATCACCCAAGCTTTTATCCAGCGGATTCAAGCGGTTGACCAAAAAGTCCATGCTTTTTTACATCTCGACGAGGAAGATATGATCAACCAAGCAAAAAGCTCAGATCAGAGGAGAGCCCAAGGTAAATCCTTTGGGCAATTGGATGGAATCCCCGTAGGATTGAAAGATGTTATTAGTGCTGAGGGTCAACCTCTCACCGCTGCCAGTAAAATTTTAGAAAACTATATTTCCCCTTACGATGCCACGGTAACACGGAAGCTTAAGGAAGCTGGAGCGGTAATTGGGGGCAGACTCAACCTCGATGAGTTTGCCATGGGGTCATCCACTGAAAACTCTGCCTACGGACCAACCCGAAATCCTTGGAATTTAGATTGTGTTCCTGGTGGAAGCAGTGGAGGCAGTTCAGCTGCAGTGGCAGCCCGTGAAATCCCCCTCAGCCTTGGATCTGATACCGGCGGGTCCATTAGGCAACCGGCGTCTCTTTGTGGTGTGGTTGGCATGAAACCTACCTACGGAATGGTATCACGGTATGGATTGGCAGCCTTTGCCTCATCCCTTGACCAAATTGGTCCTTTTGCCCAAACGGTCGAAGATGCAGCACTTTTACTGGAAATAATTTCAGGTCATGACCCTTTAGATTCAACAAGTTACCCTTCTAATGTACCCTCGTATTCCAATGAGTTAAAGGTTCCGCTTGAACCCTGCAAACTTGGACTCCCCCAAGAATTTTTCGGAGAAGGTATGGATGAGGAGGTTCGCAAATCCATTGATTTGGTTATTGAATTTTACAAATCAAAAGGTTTTGAGATGATCGAACTTTCTTTGCCCACTACAGATTTATCAATTCCAGTTTACTATGTGATCGCAACCGCCGAAGCATCATCCAACCTCGCAAGATACGATGGAATCCGGTACACATCCAGAAGCGAAAGAGCTACCAACGCTATCGATGTCTATGCTAAAAGCCGTGGTGAAGGATTCGGGGAGGAAGTGAAGAGAAGGTGTATCCTTGGTGCCTACGCTCTCAGCAGTGGCTACTACGATGCCTATTACCTCCGTGCCCAAAAGACTCGTACGCTTATTCGCAAGGATTTTGATCAAGCATTTAAGCAGGTTGATGCCATCCTTACACCAACCTCCCCAACCCCTGCCTTTAAATTCGGAGATAAGAGCGAAGATCCAATTTCCATGTACCTAAGTGATATTTACACCATCTCTACAAACTTGGCAGGATTACCGGGTATATCTGTACCGTGTGGATTTTCACAATCTGGTCTGCCTATTGGTATGCAACTCATCGGTCAGGCGTTAAACGAAAGTAAATTATTATCGATTGCCCATGTCTACGACCAAGAACATAAATATGGGCGGAAAGCTCCAAGCCTCTGACCTAGACAGGATATTCAAAAGATGAAATACGAAGCGGTCATTGGTTTAGAAGTGCATGTCCAACTGGACACCAAGTCCAAGATGTTCACCCGGGTTGGCACTGGCTTTGGGAAGCCTCCCAATACCCTTACCAATCCTGTGGTCCTTGGTCTTCCTGGTGCCCTTCCTGTTATGAACTTGGAAGCGATTGAAAAATCGGTCAAGGTGGGTTTATTACTCGGGTGCAAAATTGCACCCATCTGTAAGTGGGACCGCAAAAATTACTTCTACCCGGACATGCCCAAGAACTATCAAATCTCGCAATTTGATCAACCGATCTGCGAAGGAGGAGAAGTTGAAATTGAAATGCCCGGCGAATCTCCTGCGGTCATGGGATCTCACCGAAAAGTAGAACTTACAAGAATCCACCTGGAAGAGGATGTTGGGAAACTAACCCACTACGAGACAGACAGTTTGGTGGATTATAACCGAGCAGGCTGTCCTTTGCTTGAGATTGTCAGCGAACCCGACTTATTTTCACCTGACGAAGTTTTTGCCTATTTGACCTCCCTCAGGAATTCTCTTGTATCCGCAGGTATTTCAGACTGTGACATGGAAAAGGGACAGCTCCGATGTGATGCTAATATAAGTGTCCGTCCCGTAGGAACCAAAGCCTTGGGTACAAAAGTTGAAATCAAAAACCTTAACACAATTTCCGGAGTTCGCAACGGGGTGGAATATGAAATCAAGCGACAGACCCAGGCCATGTTAGAGGGTGAAAAAATTGTACAGGAAACCCGAAGGTGGAACCCCGATCAAAGATATACCACTCCTATGCGGACCAAAGAAATGGCCCATGATTATCGCTATTTCCCTGACCCAGATTTGATGCCTGTCAAAATTGAACAACAATGGATTGACCGGATCCAAAAAGAACTACCGGAAAAACCATTTGATAAACAAAGAAGGTATCAATCCGAGATGAGTCTGCCCTACTCTTCCACATCTGCTCTTTGTGGAGACCGTCCATTGTGTGAATATTTTGAGCAAGCTGCTGCTCATACAAATGTACCTGCCAAAGTGGCAAACTGGGTGGTCAATGATCTACTCCGTGAACTGGCACAAAATAACGACCAGACTGATTCCAAAGCAGAAACAGTTACTCTAGATAATTGTAAAATTTCCCCTCAAGCCCTTGCTGAACTCATATCTTTGATTGAGGAAGGTACCATTTCAAATAATGTCGCCAAAGAACTTTTCCCTGAAATGTTTTCTTCCGGAAAGTCAGCCAAAGAATTGGTTAAGATCAAAGGCTTGGAAATGAAATCTGATGGGGATGAAATAGAAGGTCTCTGTGCCGGGGCGATCTCAAAGGATCCTGATGCTGCTGATAAATTCCGCGGCGGGAAGGAAGGAGCAATCAACGCGCTGAAAGGCGCGGTCATGAAAGCAACCCGCGGACAGGCCAACCCAAAGCTTGTAGACGAAACTCTTCGACGCCTACTTTCATCCTAATATCGTCCTATAAAAACTACCTATGATTTTTTCTGTAAAACCCTATTGAGATTCAGTCTCAAATAACCTTTCCTTTATTCCAAAACCCTGTAAGATCCGTTTTATATCTTTTATGTCAGTATTTCACTCCATCCCCTACCTCTTAATCGGGCTCTTATATTTCCCGGGCTTGATTTTTTCTGAGATTAAGGAAACGCAACAAATTATTGAAGAGTGGATTGACACAGAACATTTGATTTCAAAAGAGTCTTCCCATTGGCAATCGGAAAAAGCGGCTCTATTGGATCTTCAATCTGTCTTATCAGGTGAGTTATCAACCCTGATAGACAAACTTAAACGCTCAGAAGAAGAAGCCTCAGGAGCAGATCAGCAACGCAGTGATCTAATGGAACGACAAGAAAAAGCCAAGGATGCAACAGAGGCTCTTTTTCGAGGACTTCAAAAAGTGGAAAAGAAAGTGGACGAAGTTTTTGCACTACTTCCAACTCCCTTATCTGAGCGCCTTTCTCCTTTTCGCGAAAAGTTAGACGCAGGTCCGAAGAAAGCCCGCCTTACCTTGCGGCAAAGAGTGGAGACTCTGATTTCTTTAATGCAAGCGGTTCACCTCTTCCACCGGAATGTTACCCTCGAGAGACAGGAATTCACCTTAAACGACGATCAATCCAGAGAATTTATGGTTTTATATTTCGGGCTTGGAGTTGCCTATTTCGTGAATGAGTCAGCTACGGTTTCAGGGTATGGTCTACCTTCTCCTTCTGGATGGAAATGGGTGCGAAAAGATGACATTGCCCGTGAGGTCACTACCGGAGTTCAAATGGTAAATAACCGAGCCATGCCTCGATTCCTTGATCTTCCGATGCCTGCCCCCGGAGGGTTATCCCAATGAATACTATCCTCAAAGTTCTCCCCTTCTTTTTGCTCATCTCCCCCTGGATCTTACATTCTCAGGGTATTCAACAGGTCCGGGCAGATGCGAGAACAGATTTGCAAAATGCCACTCAAAGACTTTCGGTTCTGCGTGAGGATATAGAAAAACAAAAAATTCCTCTCGCTCAAAAAGTGGCAAGGCAGGAAAGAGAAGCCACTGAAAAAAGAAAAGAATTAGACCGCAGGCTTCGCCTACGTGACAACCGCGATGCAAACCTATTACAACTCAAAGAAGAAGTTCAAAAGAATGAACGAGAACTTAAATCATCACTTCGGCTGCTCAAGGACTATGCAAGAAGTTGGAGACAGGGAACTCCCCCTGCTGAGCAAGCCCTGTGGAGCGAAAAACTGGGAGAATCTCTGTTAAAAGATCAGGGACCCATTGATCAATCGATTCAAGCATACCTAGATATTCTTCAACTTTCTATTCACGCCACCAAAGAACAAGCTGGCGGACTTTCTTTTACTGGGGATGCGATCGTTCCGCCTGAAGGCATGCGGGAAGAGGGAATTTTTTGGGCGATGGGTCCGGTTTCCTTTTTCTCCGGCTCTGACGGGAGTGCTGGTTTTATCGAAAATTCCTTTCATTCGGATAAATTTTCATCAATTGATTTGTCTGCGGAATCAGTAAAGCGCATTGAGCCCTCCCGACTTTTACAGGCATCCGAGGGCTCATCCATATCTATATCACAAGCATTGTCCGCTACTCCACGCACACTTTCTACCATCCCGCTTGATCCAAGCTTAGGGAAAGCATTTGTCATGGAAGGCGGAGAGCTTTCTGTGGTTGAGGAATTACAAAAAGGTGGCATTTGGATATTCCCCATTCTTTTCTTTGCGGCCATTTCCTTGCTCATTGCAGTCTTCAAAGCTTTTCAGATCTTGGGTGTTCCCACCCCCAAAAAACTTGCCTCCTTGGATGGATCTTATCGGGGTCCATTCGAATTATTGCGTAAAACAGCCAAGAGCTACCAAGGAAATAAGCCTGAGATCCTCGAAGAAATTTTATATGAGGGTATAATCGACTTCCAAGTACGCTTGGAAAAAGCTCTACCTTTAATTGCCGTAACCGCAGCCACCGCTCCTCTGCTTGGACTTCTTGGTACCGTGACTGGGATGATTGATGTCTTCCGTCAAATCACCAATTTTGCAAATCCAGAAAACAGTGAATTAGCCCGGGGGATTTCAGAAGCTTTGGTCACAACTAAATTTGGTTTAATCACCGCAATTCCCTCCCTCATTGCTCATGCACTTCTTTCCCGGAGACTTCAGGGTGTTGTATCCAAACTTGAAGGCTTCGCCGCTCGCCTGGTTCACCTTAAAAGAGAGGAATCCAACCACGCTGAAAATGAAAGCTCTATAAATGAACCCACTGGTTGAATTTTTCACGGACGCAAATAATGTCTGGAAAAAAGGTGGCTCTCTCATGCCAGTCATTGGAGTTCTCTCCCTCTATACCTATTATGTAGCCTTCGACCTCTGGTGGAGGTTACGGACTGTTATCCCTAAGGACTTAAAAGCATTTCCTCGAGAGCGATGGGGTGCTTTTCAAGGGGGAGGAAAAGTGGACCGTATTATCAGATACTGTATAGGGGATCATAATGACCGCAAGGAAACCCGTCGACGCTTTGAGCAAGTCAGAGATGCGGATTCCTCGTACTTGAGCCGAAGAATTAAGTTTTTGTTGGTGTTAACCAGTGCCTCTCCTCTGGTTGGGTTATTGGGCACGGTGATTGGTATGCTTCAAACCTTTAGCGGACTAAGTATGCAGGATAGTTACAAAATGGATTTAGTCGCCAGCGGTATCTCGCAAGCATTGATCACAACCCAAGCTGGGCTACTTGTAGCCATCCCTTCACTTGCAATTATACACATTCTCCAAAGGCAAAAAAAAGACTGGCTTCATTGTATTAACCGGTTAGAAAGCCTTTCCATTAGGCAGGTACGTAACTCTACTGTGTAAGGATGAGACTCTACGGTAGATCAAGATCGCTAGAAGATCAGGAAGATGGGTCCATTAATGTTTCTCCCTTGATTGATGTGGTCTTTATCCTCCTGATTTTTTTTATTGTTTCCGCCACTTTTGTCAGTCTTCCTGGGGTAGAAATCTCACGGCCCAACGCCCAAACTGCTAGTTCTTTGCAGAAAAATTCTATTCTGTTCGCTGTCTCCGGCGAAAATCAAATCTTTCATGGTGGTACCGAAATCCAACTAGCTGAAGTTCCTAGTCTCATTGATGCAGCGAGTAAAGACAGGAATAAGCCTGTGGTCATTCAAACTGACCAGTGGGCTGACGCCGCACTTCTGGCAAAAGTAATCGCCCAAGCCCGAAAAAAAGCACCCTCCGTCTCCATCGCCACTCGCAAGCCAAGATGAGAAGAAGAGCTCATTCCCTCTATGCAGACCAATCGGAGATAAATGTGTCTCCTTTGATCGACATGGTTTTTATCCTGCTTATTTTCTTTATTGTAGCGACATCTTTCGTAAACGAAGTGGGCATTACCTCAAAATACAAAGATAGTGCAAATCCCACAGACCAGAAAAGGTCTCCGTTAACATTTGAGCTCTCTCCTGCCGGTCAAATTTTACAAAATGGGTCGGCTATTGGTCTCGAAGAAGTTGCCCCCCTTGTCCGCAATGCCCACGATGATTCAAAGGCATCAATCATTGTCCGGGTATCTCCCGGTTCCAAAGCTGGTCTCGCCACAGAAGTTATGGATCAGGCAATGCGTGGTGGAGCCAAAGCCATCAAAATGAGCCCTCTAGCCAAGTGATGAAAAAGGATGAAATATTTGAGGGCGTACCGGGTGTGGAATCGGAAAAAATTGAGGGCTCCTCTAGGTTAAGTATTATTCTGTCCATTCTTACCTCTTTACTTCTTTTTGGCTTGCTTCCCCTTTCCGAATTTATCCGTACTGAACAATGGCTAGTTCGCCAAGTGGATGCCCCCAAGTTTACTCCACCTTCTCCACCCAAAACCGAGATGGAACAAAGGGTAGAAAAACAGGCTCAGAAAAAAAACCAAGAGCCTGTTCTTTCCAAGTCTGTGGTTAAGCTTGATACAAGACCGATGGCAGTAAGCCTTGCGGTCGGTCCGGGAGATTTCAAAGCCGCGTTTTCTCTCACTAGTTTCAATCCTGCACCCAGCGAATTTGGACAGGAACTTATTTTCGACATTCATGATCTTGATAGAAACCCTTCAGTATTAAAGCGAGGAACATTGCGTTACCCATCCAACCTCAAAAGAAAAGGACTGGAAGGTGAAGTTAAATTACTCATCCAAATTAATGAAGTCGGAAAAGTCAAAGTGCTCGAAGTGGTTTCCAGTACTCACCCAGACTTTGTAAAACCTTCCCGCAAAGCTGCAGAAAATTCAATTTATGAACCACCGAAAAGAAATGGAGAGGCGGTAAAAGTTCAGTTTTTCCTCCCCGTTCGTTTCTCACTTTTAAAATAATGAAATTTTATACTTTTTTCTTTTTCTCGGCATTCGTTTCCTTACATGGGCGGGCCCCAAATCCAGAACTTACCCAAGATTTTTGGAATAACCCATCCTTTGTGCGAAGCTTTATGGGAGACTATGGATTTCGGAGTGAAATTGAGCCCAGGGTTAGTAATTCCGAGCAAAATGTCCTAGGTGAAGTGATTGCCAAAGCAGAAAACCAGCTCGAAGAAGCCATCACTTACTTAGAAAAGAAAATAGATGAGAAAAGCAGCCCAGCCCTTGATTATGCACTGGGCACAATGTATTACCAAATCAGTCGGCTTAGTGCCGCCCAAGGCTCTTATAACAAGGCGATTGAGAAATTTCCCACTTTTTTACGAGCTCATAAGAACCTGGGACTGGTACTGCTGAACCTAGGAAGCTTAGACCAGGCATCGAAGAGTTTAACCAAGGCCATTAGCTTGGGAGACGGTGATGGTATTACCTATATTGCCCTGGGTTATTGCCACTTGAGCCTTGAGCGATATTTATCTGCAGAAAATGCATACAGAATGGGGATGCTCTTGCTTCCTGAAAGTAAAGATGCACGCAATGGACTCGTAAACTGCTTCCTTTACACTGAACGCTTCCCTGAAGCTTTGGCTTTGCTTGATGAACTGCTTGAACAAAACCCTCAAGATACTTTTTATCACCGTGCCCGTGCTGAGGTTTTACAAGCACTTAAAAAAGAAAAGGAAGCAGTTGTTGCCCTCGAAACCTTGAAGCGGATGGGTAAGTTAAAAGTAGCCGATCACATGATACTTGGAGACCTCTACCATAACCTTGATCTCTATGATCAATCCCTTCGAATTTATGAGGATGCGATCGATAAAAAAGACAGACTGCCCCTGCGAAGTTATGTTCGAGTCGCCCGTATCCTGATAAGCAGGGGTTCATATCAAGACGGATTTTCTTATTTGGAACAGATCGAAAAAATTTTTGGTAAGGGATATTCTGGTGAGGATGAAAAAGAAATCCGTCTTCTTCAGGCTGAAGTAATGCGAGCGACTGGAAAAGATGAAAATGCTCGCAAAATCCTAACAAATTTAGTCACGCAACACCCTCTCGAAGGTAAAGCACACCTCATTCTTGGCCAACTTGCATTGAACCAACAGGAATACATCGAAGCGGGTATTCGTTTCGATAGGGCAGCTCAAGATCCAGAGTATAAAACACCGGCCTTGATTGAACATGCCAGAATGCTGGTATCTAATCACAAATATGAAAAAGCCATTCAGTTACTCGAAGAAGCACAAGCCCATGAACCTCAAAAAAGGGTGGAGAAATACCTCGCTTCGATCAACAATCTCTTGATCAGCTCTCGCATACGCTTTTAGGGAAAGGGGCATTTTCCTTGAACGCATCAACGCATCATGATATGATGATATGTTTATGAAAAAAGGGATATCAATAAAAAAGATTTTAGAAGGCAAAAAGAAACTATTTTCTGTAGAGTTCTTCCCCCCCAAAGACGATGCAGCAGGAAAAAGGATGCTCGCAACTGCTGCCGAAATCCAGCCCTACAACCCCGACTTTGTATCAATCACTTATGGTGCTGGTGGAGGCACCCGGCAAACAACTATGCACTATGCCAAGTTGCTCAAGGAAGAGCATGGTTTCGAGGTTATGCCCCACTTGACCTGCGTGGGGCATACCCAAGATGAGCTTCTCTCTATACTTGAAGATTTTGCCAACGCTGGATTTTGTAATGTTATGGCTCTCCGTGGGGATCCACCCAAAGGAGAAACAAGATTCCATGCAATGGAGGGTGGATTTTCCTACGCATCCGACTTGGTGGCTTTAATTCGCAAAAATTTTCCTGCGTTTGGGATTGGAGTAGGTGGTTATCCGGAAAAACACCCAGAAGCGTCAGACTACGCCGCTGATTTGCAAAACTTAAAAACTAAAGTGGATGCGGGTGCAGACTTTATCACCACCCAATTATTTTTTGATAACCAGGCCTTTTTTAAGTTCGTAAAAGACTGTCTGCATGTGGGCATTTCTGTTCCAGTTCTCCCCGGCCTGCTCCCTGTATTATCTCTTGGTCAGGTGCAAAGGTTTTGCGCGATGTGTGACGCCGCTTTTCCTGCTGAGTTGGAGCAAGCCCTCAATCAATCTGAAGAATGCGGACAGGCCACAGTTGGCGCCGATTGGGCACTTGGCCAAGTGAAAGAGTTACTCGAAGGTGGCAGTCCAGGCTTTCACCTGTACGCCTTGAACAAATCTCAAAGCACGCTGCGAATCCTAGATGGCTTGGATCGAAAAAGAAACTAGATTCCAGTCACTTCTTCAATAGTTGACTGGGCTTTTAATTTGTCGAGAAAAGCATCAAAAGTAGCATCTTTTTTCCGCTCCGTTAGGTATTCCACTATTTTTTCCTTTAAACTTTCGTAGGAGGTAAGCGTTCCATTACTCCTCTCTCTTACCAAGATTAAATGCCAGCCGAATTGTGTACGGACGGGCTTGCTAAGTTCGCCTGCTTTCATGGAAAAAGCTGCTTTTTCAAATTCTGGAACCATACGCCCCCTGGCAAATGCCCCTAAATCGCCATCATTGCCTCCATCATCTGATTCCTGTCTGACAAGTTCAGTAAAATCAGCACCCGCTTCTATCTTTTCTCGGATTGCAAAAATTGCTTCTTCTGCACGGGTAAACTCTTCTTCGCTTGATGCTTTTTTGAGAAGATGAGAAGCGGTTACCGTCTCCTCCGATGTAAACAGGTCCGGGCGTGAATCATAATATTTTTTGGCATCCTCTACAGAGGCAGGATCACATTTTGATTCCTCTTCCAATAGCAAGTTGAATTGTATCTGGTTGCTTACCTCTTTACGTAAGCTCTCCTTGTCCTTGATTACTGGATGTTTTCCAGACTCAAATGCTTTCTTCCCCCCATTTTGCCGAATCCACTGCTTCATTTGCTGGTTAACTTCTCCGGAATCCACCTTATATTTTCTTCGTTGGCTTTCCTGAGACATTAAGGTCTGATCGATCAAGCGATCTTTGGCCATATCAATTGCGGCCATTTGGATAACCTCCTGTGGTTTACCAGCCATTTTCTCGGCTACACTTTGATATAAGGATTGGGCTTGCCCTTCAATTGCCCAATCCGGAATTACATGATCATTTACCTTAATTGCCATAGCTTAAATATTTTAATGGATTCTCAATTCTTGTAAACAAACCATTTAATCTCAACAGAGTCTCAATAAGATTGACCGAAGATTTCTGAATGGTTAGAAATTTCAAAATGGTTTCTATGTGCAACGAGAATTTAGAAAGCTTTTCTGACTTTCTAGTAAGCAAGGGCTTACGAATGACCGGTCAAAGAAAAGGAGTATTTGAAGCTCTCTTTAAACAACCTGGTCACTTCACCGCTGAACAACTTCTCCAAGATGCACAAAGCTTGGACGACACAGTATCAAGAGCTACAGTTTATCGTTGCCTTCCTCTTTTGGTGGAAAGTGGAGTGATCCGAAAAATTGATGTGGGACAGGACAACAAATATTATGCCCTCAATGGAAGTTCAGAAACCTTTAAAGCTCAGGTTGTTTGCATAGATTGTGATAAGATTTTTGACATCGATGCTCCTTTTATGGAGTGGTACGGAAAAAATGTATCCGCCAAGCTAGGACTCGATGTAAAAGATCAACGGCTTCAAGTCCATGCTGAATGCCCCCAATTTCGAAAACAAGGTAATTGCTCGCGCTCTATCAACTAATCTATCCGATGCCAGACACTCTCGCTGCCCCCCTTTCCCTTCAGGTTTTCCGCCACCAAAGCTCACTATCCTTAACCAAACAACAAGAAGAAATCATTCGGCTTAAAGAAGAAAAGAATGCAATTATCCTCTGCCATAATTACCAAATTGATCCGATTCAGCAAGTTGCGGACTATGTTGGTGACTCCCTAGGTTTAGCCCGAAAAGCCGCCGAAACTGATGCGGAAATAATCATATTCTGCGGGGTACACTTCATGGCTGAAACTGCCAAGATTTTAAATCCCAGCAAGACCGTGCTCCTTCCCGACTTGGCTGCAGGCTGCTCCCTTTCCGATTCCTGCCCTGCCGAACAACTCGCTGCTTACAAACAGAAAAACCCGGACCTTTACATTGTGGCCTATGTTAATTGTTCCGCTGCCGTTAAAGCCCTCAGCGATGTCATCTGTACCAGTGGGAATGCGGTCAAAATTGTGGAACAAGTACCACAGGACCGAGAAATTCTTTTCGTACCCGATCAAAACCTTGGCCAATGGGTGATTGGACAGACTGGACGAAAGATGCAACTCTGGCCCGGCAGTTGTTACGCCCATGTATTATTCACAAAAGAATCTATCGAACGATGCCGCTTGGAATATCCCCATGCTCCCGTCGTGGCCCACCCTGAATGCATTGACTCTGTTCGAGAAATGGCTGATGAAGTCTGCAGCACTGAGAAAATGGTCTCTTTTTGCCAAAACAATCCAGCCGATACTTTTATCATTTTGACCGAGACTGGCATGATGCACCGTCTCACCCGTGAACTTCCTGAAAAATCTTTCGTAGCAGGCCCCACTGGGAATTGTGCCTGTAATGATTGCCGTTTCATGAAAATGAATACTTTGCCCAAGCTTCTCGACTGTCTTCAATCCGGTGCTCCCGAAATCACCATGGATAGTGACTTGATTACTCAGTCCAAAGCACCCATTCGACGAATGTTAGACTGGAGTTAGAAGAAAAGTTCGAAAAGATTTTAATTTTTTTGAACGATTTCAGAACTTCTCCCGTCTATATTAATAGTAACAATTGTTTGTTTCAGTTTAGTTTGTTTTTAAAAGCCCCAAAAGACGCCTCAGTAATGAGGCGTTTTTTTTGCATTAAATTTAATGAAGCGACGCAGGCAAGGCATCAAGCGAGTACATTCCCTTAGGCCGGGTTTTTCCCGCGGCTAACATATCCATCGGTACAGGGTGCGAGACTAAAAAGTTTTTATCATCCACCAAATTAAAGAAATAATGGGTGGATCCCTTGGGTAAAGTTCCATGTAAGCGATCTCCTGTAACCGAAGCGGAAGAAGTATACCACTCCTCGCTTTTCTCTCCTCCATTCAGGGTGTAAACAATCTGACCGCTGGTTATTTTATTTCCATTTTCTTTAAACCGAACCCACACATTATTTTCTTTTTTTCCAGCTTCTATAACCTTGCATATTTCAGCTTTCCCTTTCAACGCACCCTTGTACGCTGGATTTAAATAAGGATAGGAGGCATTCATTGCATCCAATCGATCAAATAACTCCTTCCTCATCGACTTGGCCCGTTTGGGAAACTGTTTCGCCAAGTTTTCAGCTTCCTCGATGTCCACCCGTTTGGATGGATTTGGGTATTTTTCGTAGAGCTTAAAAAGTTCAACCTCGGGACGCCCCGGCATATAATTGTAGATCAATTTCCACCCTCCACGACGAAGTGTGGACTGTTGTGCGACACCATGAGGGAAATGCCAAACCATGGAATTTCTAACTTCTCCATTCTTTTCTCTGACCAAAGCCCCGTTGTTCGGGTTTTCACGAAGCAAAGTACTAATGTCACATCCGTCTAATTTTACAGATTGTGGCTGTTGGGTACCTGTCCAACTAAGGATCGTGGGATAAAAATCAAGCCCGTTGATCATCACATTACTTTCCTTGCCTCTATTAACATCTGGGCCAGTAATCATTAATGGCACCCGCACCCCACCCTCCCGGGCATTGATTTTACCCCGATCCAGAGGGAAGTTATCGGTGATAATTTCATTGGGCACCTTTTCCATTCCTCCATTGTCAGAAGTAAGGATAACATAGGTGTTTTCGATGAGTTTATGCCCGGGCCAGCGGGGATCCGGGGTTGCCTCTAAATAATGGATCAGCTGCCCCACATAATGATCAAGCATTTCAACCATGGCACAGTAATATGGATTCCTTTGCCCCTCCAGAGTCCAGCTACTTGGATCTTTGGGATATTCTACACCCAGTTTTTTACAATATTTAATCAGTAATTCCTGACTCCGTGTATGAATCGGTGTATGCACCAACCAGGCGGCATAATAGAGAAAAAATGGATTCTTTTTGTTTTCATCCATAAATCCGATGGCGTCCAAAGTGGTTTGATCCTTAGGGAATCCATCTTGATCGAGCTTGTAAGGATCTTTTTTTGACTGAGTTGCAAAGCCAGTCAACCGATGAGGGCGCATCGCGGCACTTGCTCCAAGGTGACTTCGGGTAAAATCAAACCCCTGGTCCGAAGGCTTAGGAAAAGCATGGTGGTCAATGGCCATATGCCACTTACCGGTATGCCCTGATCTGTAGCCATTGGCGTTTAAAGCTTCAGCTATGGTTACTTCATCCAATTCCAGTCGGCCACTATACCAAGGGTCCATGACTGGATGGGCGGTTTTGCTGTAAGGTGTGGGAGGATTTCCGCCCACCACATGCGTCTTTTGCAGGACGGCTGGGTGCCGCCCGCTCATCATGGCACAACGGGTGGGTGCACAGGTGGGAGCCGGAGAATATCCCTGCCAAAACTTCACTCCTTTTGTGGCTAAGGTATCAATATGAGGAGTCTCCATGGGTGTGGGCGCATCAATGTCATAACAGCCCACATCCTGCCAACCTAAGTCGTCAGCCAGGATTAAAACAATATTTGGCTTCAGAGGTCGCTCTTTAGATAGAAGAGTAATAAAGGGAATCAAAAATAATAAAAAAAATAATAGAAACTTGTTCATGTAAAACGGATGAGATGCTTACGATTTAAAAAGCCAAATCATCTCCACGACTCCACATCCCTGCAATCTCAAAACTGTTCACCAAAAGTCTTTTTTCAATTGCCAAGCATTTCTTCAACGATGAAAAGAAATATTGTTTTATGAAAAAATATATCTCTCTCCTCCTTTTCCCTTTCTGTCTCCTTCCTCTACTTGGTGCCCAAAAGCCGAATATAATTTTCATCCTCACCGATGATCAGGGCTATGGGGATGTCAATGCCCATGGTCATCCTTATTTAAAGACTCCTCACATAAACCGCTTGCGTTCTGAAAGTGTAAGCTTTGACAATTTTTATGTCAGCCCATCCTGCTCCCCGACCCGGGCCGCCTTGCTCACAGGCATGCACGAATTTCGCAACGGCGTAACTCACACCATCATTCCCCGCCAGCAACTTCATGCAGAAGCAACCATTCTTCCTGAACTTTTAAATTCCGCCGGGTACATATCTGCCTTTATTGGAAAGTGGCACCTTGGCAGTAATCCTGGTCCGGAAAAAAGAGGGTTTACCTGGTGTTCCACCAATCAAGGAGGTCCGTTGAAACATTTTGATACTACCATGGTGAGAAACCGAAAACGTATTCAAACCCAGGGCTACCGGGAGGATGCGTTTTTCGATGAGGCCATGACTTTCATTCAAGAAGCCAAGGAACAACCGTTTTTTTGCTACCTTGCAACCTATTCTCCACACACTCCACTGGATGCCCCCGATTCATTCATTCAACCCTTTCGGGATGCAGGACTCAATGATACCCACGCCACTTATTTAGCAATGATTGAAAACATTGACTACAACCTGGGCAGGCTGATGAAGTTCCTGCAAGATACAAAACGGGACCAAAACACCATCGTGATTATGGTGAATGATAATGGGGTTACGGAAGGGCTCGATGTTTATAACGCCAATATGCGTGGACCGAAGTGCACAGCCTGGGAAGGAGGGACCCGGGCCTTTTCTTTTTGGCGATGGCCTGGGCAGTGGAAACCCAAGGTATTGGGAAACCTCACCTCCCACCTGGATGTATTACCCACCCTATGCGAATTAGCGGGTGCCCCAATACCGGTACAGATAAAATCAAAGCTTGAAGGATTTAGTTTACTCCCCCTCTTAAAAAGTAACAAACCGCTTCAGAACTGGAATCAAGACCGTATCCTTTATCACCATGTTGCCCGGTGGCCAAGCGGCTTTGCCGAGATCCATAAATACACTATGGCTGGAGTCAGGCAGGGAAACCACTTAATGCTTCGGAGTTATCATTGTGGTAATGAGGATTGCCTGCAATATATGAGCCAGTGCCAAGCCCTGCGCATCGTGGAGCGTGGAGGTAAAAACCAGGTATATTCAAGGGGAACTGCCCAGTACCACTGGGGAGTAAGCCCACGGGATAAATGGGTTCTCTTTAATGTCAAAAAAGATCCGGGTTGTCGCGATGATTTAGCGGCTAAAAAACCGGAACTTATCGCCAGGCTATCCTCTTCCTATCAGCATTGGTGGGAGAAAACTTACCCTGAGATGATTGCTAAAGGTGGGGATCTTGGGGATCCCAACCAGGGAAGAAGAGCTTCCGCACGCGACAGAGAATGGAAAGCTAAAAAAGAAGCCAACGCTCGCTAAATCATTTCGTCACCCAGCGAAGGTTACGGAATGCTGGGGCTGTGCCCTTCCAATCAGCTCCAAGTTTCAAGGATTTTGCCTGGGAACCTCTGCCGGGATTGAGAGAAATTTTGGCATCAAGTTGCAATTCTTTAAGACCATGCCAGGAATCTAAAGTCTGGCCCTCCACATTTTTAAAGACAGGACACGGCAGAAGGATCGAGGTCCAAGTTCCTCCCCCCTTGATTTCAACTTCTGTGGCATAGCCGTCCAGTGCCAATATCATTTGATTTTGCTGGTCTGCCTGTACTTCCAGAAACAGCTTTGCACCTTGTGGCGCCTTCCATACGGGGTCGTATACCTTGTGGGTTTTGATCCCCCATTGCCCGGGTTTGTATGTAAACCATTCTTTCTGCCATTCTCCTTGAAAATCCTCGATCATAAGCCTTGAATCAAGAATTGTGCTTACCTTTGCACTTCTTAACTGGTCAGGTTTAATCAAGGCAGGCAGGGAGGAAAGAGTAAAAGACTTGGCGTCATAGGTTCCATAATAATAACCCGCGCCCCGAATGGGATTGGTAAGCTCATAGCTTACATTTGCATAAACCCAAAGAGGTAGATCTACGGAGTGAACTGGTAACTTCGCCACCCACTTTCCCTTGTTTTGGCCAACTGGAGAATGGTGCCAGAACCGGTTTTTAGTGTTGGAGGAATTATCTTTTTTTCCGTCCACTTGCCCCTGTTGTGTATAAAAGACATCAATCGATGAAATTTTACGGGAATCATCGACAACAATCGTCACCTCTGGAGACTTCCCCTTCGCCAATTTAACATCGATTTTGGGGCCCGCAGGTACTTGACTGCCTCCCTTGAGGTATTGATCAAACCAAATTTGGGTACCCACCTCGTAAGGTGCGGTGTCCTGATGATTGTGATGAGGAGCGCAGCTCACTCGCCATCTGTCAGTTTTAATTTCTTCAATTGCTGTAGGCAGATCATTAATTCTCCCATGAAAATCATTGGCCGGGCTCAAAAACATGATAGGACAGGAAATGTTTTTCAGGTTGGATGGATCGCTCACAGTCGCTAGGTGTAAGGGGTCATCTGTATAACGGTCACTCATCCCACCACAGGATGGGACCGCGGCTTTTACCCGGGAGTCTGATCCTGCGGTGGCAACTGTTAGTTTTCCGCCCATGGAATGCCCGTATACCCCGAGCTTTGACCCATCCACTTCTGGTTGCCTTTCTAAAAAAGTCAGCCCTCTTCGCGCCGCCAGTGTAACTAAAAACCAGGCATTGTTGCGTGGAGATTTGACTGGGTCCAGAGTCCACTCCTCGACCGGTATGGAAGGAAAGGCATCTTTCCCATACCGGCTCGGTGCATGATAGGCATCCAATGCCCCCCAATCGGTGGTAAGTTTATACCTTGGGTCGCTGGTTTTTGCTTCCCAAAACAGTTTCACTTCAGCAGGAGACACACGGTATTGGGGAGCTGAAATTCGCCCGGCCCAGGCAATCGATAAAGTGGCATAACCCCGCTTGGCATTGGTCAACGGTGCATTACGGTCTGCGTATTGCCCGCCACCGTGTATTTGAAGTATTCCTGGAATCTTTTTAGCTCCTTTGGGGTATCCGTAAATCCCCGCCATCATTGCTCTTTTACCTTTGAATACACCAATTCGATAACGTAAAACTTGCAGGACAACCTCGCCCTCTTCCCATTGGTGAAGAACTTCCACATCCAAGGGTTCTTTTCGCGGATCAAATCCTTCCCACATTTCAGCGTAAGTTGAAGGTACGACATCCCCCACTGAAACCGGTAAGGTTTCAAAGGAATCTTCTTTATTTCCTTTTAAAAAGAGGAAACTCAGGAAGAACAGCAGAAATAAAGACGAGATATGAATGGATGGAAACATTCAGCCTTTAAAAAAGATAAACTCTCTTTTGGCAATCTAAGGGAAGGCTAACAGCTTATTTTATTTCAGTAAGATCGTTATAGCTCGTCCCCATGGTCACTTCAATGTGCGAAGGAAACGGGTTGGTGGCGTAGCAAAGTTTGTAATTCTCGAGAACTGCCAAAAACTCGTCGGTAACCACCGTTCCTCGAGGCGCAATGAGGTAGCCATTGGACATCCGTAGATCATCCTTTATTCGCATTCCTGGGGAAAGTTCTTTGAGCTCAACCGAACAAACCTGGGGACCGCCATCCGCATAAGGTCTTACTTTACTAAGAGCCTCCAAACCACCGGGTAAGTAAATGCTACGATTTTTAAGCAACCATTCAAATATCATCGGCCTGGCATGGCCCATACTTGCGACTTCGTCGTAGTTTTTAGACAAACGGATAACCGAGGCTAAGATTCTTGTATCCCGATCTTCCTTCGCATGAGAATCAAAGTTTTGATCCACATATTTTACAACCTTAATTACTTCATCAAGTCGGGGAATCCCTTCAAGCATAGACTCGGTAAGCCCGGGAAGTCTAGCGATTACATCAGTCAACCCTGGGGCCACTTCCTGATTGTTATATACTTTTTCCTGCACTTCCTCAGGCAAAGATAAGTAACCGAGGTAATAAAATGTGACTGCCAGTTCCAAGCGCCAGGATTTAGAGATTCCCAATTCAGTGGCAAGTTGAAAAGCAAGCCTTTTAACCCGTAGAGCTCGGCCAAAATACAAAGGTTTGGAAGCGGAAAGTAAGGAGGTCATAGCACGAATCGCCCCATTCATCGTTTCCGTAAGCATATCTGTCTCTGCCCGTAAGGTCCGAAATTGTTTCAGGGCTTCGAGAAGATGATCTTTTAATTCATCCCCATTACAAGGTTTTGCTAAAAGACGAAAAATGTTTCCATTCCGTACAGCTTGGGCGGCCGAATCAAAATTAGTCGCTCCCGTTAAAAGCATGGCCACAACATCCTGATCCAATTTCCGAATTTCAGCCAGAAATTCTGCTCCATTCATTTGGGGCATCATAAAATCAAACACTACCACCGCAAAAGGACCCTCTTTTTGGAAAATATCTAGGCCTTCCATTCCCGATGATGCAAAGCACAAATTAAATTGCCTGCCAAGAGTAAGTTTGAAAGCACTTAGAATTGAACTTTCATCATCAACAAAGAGGATTTTATCACTTTGCGATTTAACAATCATGCTTTCAAGCTGACACAGCTTTAAAGATGAAGTCAAATGATAACATTTAGTAATTTCCTTACACTTGCCTGTCTTTTTATTTCAAAGACTACACTTTATTGCTTTACACGAGTAAGACTATGAATTCTTTTGGGTACTGACCTTTCACACTTTCAATTTCATGACCTGTTTAAAAAAGCCTTTCCCTCTCATCTGTTCTTCTCTGATGGCAATCCTTCCCCTCTGGAACGCTCTTGGTGAGGACTATTCAAAAAAAGGTTACCTTACCTTTAACGCAAAACCGCTGGGATCGGAAGAACGACCGCTTATCCTGCGCACCTACTGCCCGGAACCAAAACTAGACCGGAACCATGTACTGGGGAACCACTCCAGGGGTACGAAAGTTGCCAGATACAGTGCCCGGAGCGGCAAGGAAAGTGATAAAGCAATCTCCCCAATTAACGGAATTCCTGCCGCCATTGCAGTCAATCTGGGTAAAAAGCTATCCTATGTTTGGGACACAACTGAATGCCGGTTACTCTATGCCTGGACGGATGGATTCTTAGATATGAAAAATTACTGGGGAAATCAGGCAGGCGGTCGACGCAAAGGGTTTGGGTATGTTCCCGAACTTTATGGGTTTCTTTTCTATAAAGCACAGGGTAAACACCCCATTCATATCAACGGAAAATCCATTGCCGAGCTGGGTGCCCTAAAATATTTGGGATATGAAATCGATGAAAGCAAGCAGCCGGTGTTTTCATATTTGGCAGGCAAGCACTCTCTTGAATTTACCCCCCGCAGTGGCCCCGGAAAACAAACCCTCAAGCTAACTGTATCAACTGGAGGAAAGGAAATGATCACTTTCAATTCACCCAAAACCCAGGTCAAAGAAATGAGCTCGGAGCCTGGTAAACTTGTGGTGGTGGTTCGACCCAACGCGGGAGACCGCTACTCTTCGGATAGAAAAGTGGTTGCCATTAAAGAAGCATCTTTAGCCAAAGGAGAGGAACTTTATAATAGCATGGGATGTGTGGCCTGCCATACCACTGATGGCGGACTGAACCACGGTCCCACCTTTAAGGGACTAGCTGGTAGCCATCGTGAATTCATTTCCGCAAAAGCACAAAAGGCGGACGATGCCTACCTGATTGAATCGATTCAAAACCCGAGTGCTAAGACCGTAAAGGGCTATCTTTTAGGAATGATGCCACCTTATCAACTGCAACCACTGGAGTATGAATCTCTGGTTCTATTTATTAAAACTTGCAAGTAGACCGTCCTTATGAAATCGATTTCCCGCTTCCTTCTACTCTTTCTCTTTTTTTCAAACTTTGGTTGGGCCAAAAGCTATCTCTTGGAGGATGTCCCCTTCCCGAAGGATCTACCTCCGGAGATTGGTGACCTTGCCTTTGATCAAGATGGTAAGCTTTATGCCTGCCTGCGCCGTGGGGATGTTTTGGTAAGTCATCCCGGCAAGGATTTATCAAAGATTGAATGGAAAGTGTTTGCCACAGGCTTGCACAACGGCATGGGCATGGAAGTCATTGCTCCCGGCAAAGTTGTTGTCAGCCAGATGGGGGAGCTCACCCTTATTGAAGACCTGGACAGGGATGGTGTGGCTGACCAATACCTCAACCTGTGCTCCGATTTTGGATTAAGTGGAAACTACCATGAAACCAATGCCATTTGCCCGGACGGAGAAGGCGGTTATTACCTTGCGCTGGGTACGGCTTCCCACAATGGCCCCACCTTTTACACCTCCCGCGGTGAATATAATCATGATGGAAGAAGGGGCCGAAACTTCTCGGCAGTTAAATACAAAGGGTATGTACTGCATTGTAAAAAAGATGGGAGCCTTAGGCCATACGCCAATGGATTCCGAATGCACAATGGGATTGCCCAAGATGAAAGTGGAAATTTGTGGTGCGGAGACAACCAGGGAGACTGGCGTGGAGGATCCCCGATCTATCGGGTAAAAAAAGACGGGTTCCATGGGCATCCATCCAGCCTTATCTGGGATGAACGCTATGACCCTTTTGGTATGCCCTTATTTTATCCACGCAAACTACTGGACGAACTTTATGACAAACCGGCCATGGAACTGCCCCGCAATATGATGCACTCTCCGGGAGAACCCATGGTGATTACCTCCACTGAGTTCGGGCCTTTTTACGGACAGATGCTGGTACCTGATGAAAATGGAAGACGCATTGTACGCTTAATGCCGGAAGAAGTCGACAGTGCCTGGCAGGGTGCTGCGGCTCTCTTCTATGAAAATGCAAATCTTCGTGCTGGAGGCGTACGCATTGCTCCATCTCCCGATGGCAAATCGATTTACTACGGATCCACCACCCGGGGCTGGCAGCGACCCGATGAAGGCATCCAGCGGATCACATACAGTGACAAGACACCTTTTCACATACAGTCCTGCTCGCTAAGTATCGATGGATTCAGGGTAAAGTTTACCGAACCTCTAGCTCATTCACAGAATCTTGCTCAAAATATAAAAATACGAAGCTATCGCTTTGAGTATGGATACAGGTACGGTTCTAGAGAGTTGGATAAGAAAAACCATAAAATCCTTGGGGTTCAAAAACTGGATGATACCGATAACCCAACCTGGGAGATTTCGATTGAAAAGCTTTCCCCTGCTAGAGTTTACGAATTATCATTTTCCGTGAAGTCTGTCAGCGGTTCGAAAATGATAAGCCCTTTTGTGCAATACACTGTCCAAAGACTAAGAAGACCGGAAACCGACTTTCCTGCCCGTATATCAGAAACCAAAAGGGGGCTGGAAGTTAGCCTCGGAGGCAAACCTTTTGCAACCTATGACACCACATCTTCCAACAAACCAATCATTTGGCAGGTTATCGGACCGAATGGCCAGAACATGCTGCGTGACTGGCCGCTCAAAAAAGACACGCCGGGTGAGGCTCATGATCACATTCATCATCAGGGGATTTTCTTTGCTCATGAGAAAATAAGCGGAGCAAATTTCTGGCATATTGACCGACCAAATTCAGGGTCGATCGAGCAAAGAAGACTGATCGATACACGGTCCGGCAAAGACCGAGCGATGATCAAAACTTTAAATGCCTGGAAAAACAAGAAGGGAACGACCCTCGCGGCCGACACCCGCACCCTCACCTTTTTTGGAGATGCCACATCCAGAACCATTGACTTGGAATTCATTCTTCATGCCACCAATGGCCCGGTGCAGATTGATCCCTATAAAGATGGAGTATTTGCCATCCGTACCCATCCAGACCTCCGTCTTAAGCCAAGCCCAAAGGATGGAGTAAAAGAAGTATTTGGGCAGGCCCTCAATAGCGAGGGCAACCATGCCAAAGCAGTCTGGGGGAAGCGGGCAGACTGGGTGCATTACTTTGGTGCTGTTGATGGCAAACCCGCCGGCATTGCTTTTCTTAGTCATCCCACCAATCCATCGAAAGGAAACCAAAAGGGATGGTGGCACGCCCGGGACTATGGTCTGATCTCCGCCAACCCTTTTGCCCCGGAAAAAATCAAAGGAGATGGGGGAAGGACTATTCCCAAAGGACAGTCTCTCGGGTTCCGTTATCAAATTATCTTCCACTCATATGACAAACATGAGGATGCCAAAATTGAGGAAAGATTTACCGAGTATGCCAAGACACCAGCTCATCCCACTTCGATGATGCCACCCCACCCGGGTTACCCCGAAGACTACCTCTCCAAAAACTCCAAATAGTCCCTCAACTCTTACATCATGAAATTCGCACTCTGTAATGAAGTATTACAAGATCTCAGCCTGGAAGAGAGCTTTGCCAAAATTGCTGAAATTGGTTACCAGGGCGTGGAAATTGCCCCTTTTACCCTCAAAGCAAACCCACTTGAGATAAACGACGATGACGCGGATCGCTGTGTCCGTGCCGCCCAATCTGCCGGCATTGAAATCGTTGGGCTCCATTGGCTGATGGCAAAAACCGAAGGCTTACATTTGACCCACCCCGATGAAAAGATGCGAAAAGCAGCGTCTGAGTACCTGCAAAAACTCACAAAGCTGACCTCTCAAATGGGGGGAAGGATCATGGTTTTGGGAAGCCCACAGCAGAGAAACCTGGAACCGGGCACGGTCTATGAAGATGCCTTTGCCCGGGCCGTAACCATCATCCGTGAAGTTTGCGACCTGGCTGGCGAACTTGGAGTCACTCTTGCCATAGAACCTCTTTCGCCCGTGGAAACAAGTTTTCTTGCCTCCTGCCAGGAAGCCCGCCGTTTTATTGCCGCAGTTAACCGCCCTGCCTGCCGAATGCACCTGGATATGAAAGCCATGGCTCATGAGCCTGCTGGCACCATTGCTACCATCTATGACCACCGTTGGGAGGTGGCCCACTTCCATGGCAATGATGTAAACCACCGAGGTCCCGGACAGGGCCCTACTGACCTCAAGGCTGTGGCCCGGGCCCTAGAAGACATCCAATACCAAGGATGGATATCCGTTGAACCCTTCGACTACTACCCCACTCCCCAAGACTGTGCAAGGATCAGCCTCGAAAATTTAAAGGGTAGTTTTGAACAATAAATTCGTCTAACTATTTTGAGGACAGAATAATCTTGAGGGCGTTACTTTTGGGGATTTGCTTTCGGTTTCTTTCCTCGAGTGATTTATAATCATAACTTACTCCCTGTAAGGGAAAAGTCTTGGAATAAGACTTGTCCATATCCAAACGCATACCTTTAATACTGGCAGGTTTAATGGTTGCCTTAAAGGGATCGTAGGGTTTTCCATAAACTGAAAAGGATTGAAGATTGCTTGTATTGATCTTCATCTTCTTTCGTACATCCGTCCATTTCATATTCATAGGTACCTTAGTCGCTTTCCCTCCCACAGCCTGAAATTCAAAGGTGCCATTTCCCACAGCTGCATTAATTTGGGGCATCGTCATATTAATGGCATTAGCCACAACACCTCGGACTCCAATGTTTATACGATGATAGGAAGGCCATTTCTCACCCGAAGGGTCTTTCATTTTCGACCATAAGGATACCCCTGTCTTTTTTAGCTCAATATTGTACTCAAAAGTACCACCGTTGGTGTAAGTGCCCGAAAGTTCAAGTAATTGAGGTTCCATAGAAGGATCCCGGTAAGTATTAAAACTTTTAATACCCCTGGATCGCGTGCGGTGGCGTTTGGGATCAGGGTCTGATTTATCCCTGTAATAAGTTCCAAAACCAACAGCGATCCGGGCAGAACCTAAAGAACTGGTACTTTTTTCACCCACATTTCTAAAGATTTCCAATCCACTTCCAGACTTTCTTACCGCTACAATAAATCCTTCTTCTTCGATGATGGCATGATAGCCCTTGTATTTCCCACTTGAATAGGAAGAAAGGCTGTTCTTTTTTCCCGGTACAAATTTGGGCTTCCGTGCATCAACTTGAGCTTTTAGGCGACGAAGTGCCTCAAGGGTACCAACGGATTTATCTGAAAAAGTACTCCAAGGTAATTCAACGGAACTAGTCCTGCCGCCCAAAAGGAGAGAGACTTCCTTATCATTGGATTCGATAAATTTAGCTTTCACAGTTTGCCCTTTGGTGTTGGTCAGGCTGTGCTCGACCTCAAGATCAGTTTCCTGAAGAGTCGGCACCTTCATAGATTTTCTTTTCTTAGCGAGAAGAAGAAGCTTTTTGGCCTCTGCGAGGGATAATGCTTTTAGCTTTTTGGCCAGTGCTAAGGATTCTTGGGATAAACTACCCAAAAGAATCGCGATTTCCCTCCGGCCTGCACTTGTGGCAATCTTTAGGCTTTCTTTAGATAGTTCAATGAATGTACCCTCCACTACCTGCCCTTTTTGATTCGACCAGGGATAGACAATAGAAAGATCAAGTTTCTTTGAGAGATCTATCTTTGGTGAGGAGTTGGTGGTGGAGGAAGGCTGCGGCACCTGTGCTTGAGTACTCATGGCCTGTCCGCCTAATTTTTCAGCCAAAGCCTGGGAAGCATCATTAAAAATAGAAAGGGGTAAAGTTGTTTGATTTCCATTCACATCCAAGGTCAAACTCTGGGCTGTAGACTTAACAAAACCAGCTTGGATCGTTCGTCCTGAAGTGTCGGTCCAATCGTACTGTTTTACCGAAGTTTTTTTTTGCTGAGCCTGTAACATGGTGGCCAATGCCTTTGATTCAGCACTCAAAGTATCGAGCGGAATATCAAAAGGCTGGCCGTTTATTTCAATCGTTACCGCCGATCCTCCTACTTGCAAAAACTTTGCCTGCAAGGTTCTGCCACTCAAATCAGTCCACGGATAAACATTGGCTGAGCACAATCCAAAAGATAATAAGAGAATGTATAGGGATAGGAGAAACAACTTCATAAGATAAGGGTATGGGTAAGAATTTGATGCTACAAGCGAGTGAAAGATCAAGGCAAGATCAGATCACCATCCTAAAGAAATAAGATTTTTAAAATGAAAAAAACTATTTGGATTCTTGGTATCGATCCAGTGAATCGAACCCCGAACCAACTATACATCGGGGCCAAGTCTGGGCATAGTGTACGGCGAAAACTTCAAGTATATTGATGCTGTTGTTACGAAGGTATTCTATGATGGAAAACGACGCTCTTTCCTTGTGGAGTACTTCCTAATACAGCAATTTCATTACCGCTTGAATCATACCCCAACAAGCCGAAATTTGCAATGCGGGCGGTGAATTCCACGACGGTCATTGAGGAGCATTACCGGGCCTTACTCAGACGCGACAAAAAAAGAACTTCACTGAAATATGCCTGGTACTTCTTCAAGGAATAATTTTTTATCATTGATTCAAAAAGTGTGACTTCTATAGTCGTCTTTCTTTCGGGGGTGTAACTCAGTTGGTAGAGTAGCGGACTCTTAATCCGTTTGTCGAGGGTTCGAGCCCCTCCGCCCCTACCATTCCCACTTTCTTATTTGGCAATCAATGTATTGTCATCACTATTGCATTAGCCTCGCCCTGACTGAAGGGGGCAACCCCGGTTTTCAATAGTCCACATTTTTTCTGGCACTTTCCGCTCGTGATCAGAATCGCGTGGCATTTATCATGCTCTCTTGTGCATTTTGATGGAACATCCAACAACCAAACCATACAAGAAAGTTAATGATTACTTTTCGGTGTACGCCCAAAAGTAAGAGTGGGACTAGGAAACCAATTTTAATAAACTGACTTTTTTGCTCAGGAGTTATCAAAAATTGACAATTCTTATTATCCTACATTCTCCTATGTTCCTGTGATTTCCAAACACGCAGTAAACAGGCGAACTGTACTTACACTAAGAGTCAACTGCTCTACCCATTGAGCTAGCCCGGCACAAAAGTAAAGTTTGAAAGGCAGTGATTTCACATTAGATTAAGCGAGAATGAATTTAAATATTTTCTGTTTTTATTTAGCATTTTGTACTGGTTTACATGCCACAAAATCTCCATCAATTGGCACCTTTTCTATTGTCGCACGAAATACCTTAACAGGAGAATTTGGAGTGGCTGTTCAGTCCAAGCTAGTCGCAGTTGGCGCCGTCGTTCCTTTTGCTCAAGCAAATATTGGAGCAATTGCATCGCAAGCTTTAGGAAATCCAAGATTTGGCCCTATGGGGTTGGAACTTTTAGCTCAGGGTATGGATGCTGAAAAAGCTATGCTCGCCATGATCGAAGCGGATCCATACAGAGATCACAGGCAGCTTGCTATGATTGGAAAAGATGAAAATGCATCGCTCCACACCGGTATCAAATGCCAAACTTGGGCAGGTGGAAAAACTAGAAACAACTATGCGGTTCAAGGTAACCTTTTAGCGGGCAAAGGGGTAATCGATGCCATGGCTATTGCTTTTGAAGAAGCCACGGGCACTCTCGCAGAGCGTATGATCGTATCCCTGCATGCTGGTCAAGATGCGGGGGGTGACAAAAGGGGTAGACAGTCTGCTGCCCTCCTCGTCGTTCGAGAAGGCTGGGGATATGGCGGGCTCAACGACCGCTTCCGTGACCTTCGAGTCGATGACCACCCAAACCCGATAAAGGAACTGGAGAGAATTTACAAGATTCACCGCGTCACTTTTCCCAGACCTGATAAAAAGTAAGATTGAGGTTCGACCTCTTGGTAGGAATGGTTATCCATTTTGTAACCATGCAACGACAAGTACAATTTTTATGAAAGCAGTAGTTCTTTTTTCAGGTGGCTTGGATTCCACCGTACTGGCACAACAATTGATAAACCAAAAAGCCGTTGTCCACCTTCTTTCAATCCACTACGGACAAAGGCACCATAAAGAATTACAACACAGTACCCGCATCGCCCAACTTCTTGGACTACCCCACCAAATTCTAGATTTCTCAAACTTGGGTAAACTCCTCAGCGGGAGCTCCCTAACTGATGACACCGTGCCCCTGCCGGAAGGACACTATGAAGAAGAATCGATGAAATCCACAGTTGTCCCGAATCGCAACATGATCCTGCTTTCCTTAGCTGGCGGGCATGCTCTTTCTATTGGGTTTGATACGATTGCATATGCTGCCCATGCCGGGGATCATACCATCTACCCTGACTGCCGACCGGAATTTACAAATGCCATGGAAACCGTACTTAACCTCGCTGATTGGGAACCGTTGAGATTGCTCCGCCCCTTTGTGGATTTGACAAAGCAAGACCTGGTTCGACTCGGTGATGATATGGGAGCACCACTTCATGAGACCTGGTCTTGCTATGCAGGCCGTGCCTTACATTGTGGAAAATGTGGAACCTGTGTGGAAAGAAAAGAAGCCTTTTCTCTCGCCAATGTCCCTGACCCCACAAAATATGAGGCTTAATTTTTTTTGATGATTACTTGCAGTAAAACCTATCGCGATATCCCTTTATCCCACCGCCAACCCCTTCATGCAGGAAGGTGTTCTCGTATCCATGGTCACAGTTGGTCGATCACCTTAACTTTTGAGTCTGACTCCCTGGACGCCAACGGATTTGTTATCGATTTTGGAGACCTTCATTTTATTGAAGATTGGATTGACGAACACTTAGATCATGGGATTGTCCTTTGCCACAATGATCCGGAAAAAGAAAGGCTACAAGCAGTCGCATCAGATGGGTTGCTCCACATCACATGGGTTTCATCTGCCTCCTGTGAAGGAATTGCTCAGTTTCTTTTTGAAACATTTCAACCGATGGTAGATAAAAAAACGCAAGGGCGAGCCCGTATTAAATCTTTACACTTGGAAGAGGACAGTAAAAATTCTGCGCTCTACTCTCCCCCTCAATCATGAGTGAACTACCTGTCTATGAGCGCTTCCATTCCTGGCAGGGCGAAGGCTACCACATGGGGAAGTCTGCGTTCTTTATACGCTTGCACGGGTGCCCGGTTCATTGCCCATGGTGCGACTCTGCCGGTACATGGCACCCGGACCACAAGCCCGATTCCATTGAGCGCCTGCATGCACATGACCTGGCTGATGAGGCTTTTTTGGCATGCCCTGAAATTGTAGTTATCACCGGCGGAGAGCCAGCAATCCACGATTTAATTGGTCTCGATTATCAATTACGCAGTCGTAATTTGCCTGTGCACATCGAGACATGCGGGGCCTATCCCATCATGGGAGAAATGGACTGGATTACGGTTAGCCCGAAATGGGCAGCCCCTCCCATTGAAGAAAACCTGGAGCGAGTCGATGAGTGGAAGATTATTGTGGAAGATGAAGAAAGTATTACCAAGTGGTGTGAAGCACTTCCTCTCCGAGATGTGGACGCCCCTGTTTGGCTACACCCCGAATGGTCGCAGAGTAAAAACCCAAAGGTTTTAAACTCGATAAATGAATGGGTGAAAGAAAATGGGTTTCCTTTTCGAGCAGGTTTCCAATTGCACAAAATTTTTAAATCCGACCAGGAAGATAAAAGGAGTAAACCAGAAGCAAGTCTGAGCTATTTGCCTGAGGAATCTTAGGCCAATAATTTAGTAACTTATATGTGCGGTCGATATTCACTCATAGATACTACACCAAAGGAATTTGTTACAAAATACGGCCCTTTTGATGGCTTACACTTGCCAAGATATAATCGGGCACCTGGGCAAGCTCATCCCGTTATTATCGATCGGAACAGGCAGCATACTTGGACATCAATGAACTGGGGAAGCTTCCGGGTAAAAAATACTCCACAAAAAGCATTTTTCCCTATTAATGCCCGATCTGAAACGGTAATTGAAAAGAATATATTTTCCAGTTCTGTCCGAAAGCATAGATGCTTGGTTCCGGCTGATGGTTGGTATGAGTGGCAATTGATAGAAACAGAAAAGTATCCATTTTATCACCGACTTTCAGACCATACCCCCTTTGCCTTCGCTGGTATATGGACTCCAGGAAAAGAGCAGCAATGTAAGGATTCTGCTTTTTCCATCCTCACCCGGCCAGCTCCCCCCGAACGCCTCCCTATTCATCATCGTGCTCCTCTGCTTTTACCCACTGAGCTCTGGGATTTTTGGTTAAGATCCGATTTACCGGAAAGAGAAATTCTGAAAATCATCGGCTGTGAACAGCCTCCCATTACCTTTGTACAGGTGAGATCTAAAGTGAATTCTACGAGTAATGATGGCCCTGGTTTATTGGAACCGGAGCAAGGCATGCAGTCCATGCTTTTTTAGACAGTTGCCACTCGAAATAATGAAAGCCACCGATGGGCAAGAGCAAGTAGAAGAGTTTTTCAAGGCTCAGAAATGGAAAGCTTTTCCTTTTCAAAAAAAAACATGGAAGGCATACAGTGAAGGTAAAAGTGGACTAATACATGCCCCTACCGGTACAGGTAAAACATATGCGATATGGGCTCCTGCTTTAATTGAGTGGATAAATGAACAACAAGGAAACAGGATACCGAAGAGAGCACCGAAGTTACGGGTTCTTTGGATTACCCCGTTGCGGGCTTTAGTAGAAGATACCACCCGGTCACTACAGGAACTGGCAGAGGGCATTGATTTACCTTGGCATATTCAATCACGCACGGGTGATACCAAGAGTTCAATGAAGGCAACCCAGCGAAAAAAGTTTCCAAGTTGCCTCGTGACCACTCCGGAAAGCCTTTCCGTCCTGCTGTCCTACCCCGAAACCAAAGAAGCTTTCAGTGATTTAAAAACCATCGTTGTAGATGAATGGCACGAACTCTTATCCAGTAAACGAGGAACTCAGACTGAACTTTGCCTGGCCCGTTTACGGAAGTGGAACCCGAAACTTAAAAGTTGGGGACTGTCTGCCACCTTGGGAAACCTGGACACTGCCCTGACAACCTTGACAGGCACAAATGAAAATGGACTCCTTATCAACGGCGATCTTAAAAAGAAATTTGTGGTCCAAACAATTATCCCCAAGGATATGGAAAAATTTCCTTGGTCCGGGCATTTAGGAGGTCGGCTGGTGGAAGAGGTTGCCTGCCAAATTGAGCAAGCTGGGACTACTCTGGTCTTTACCAATGTTCGTTCTCAAACTGAGTACTGGTATCATGCTTTACTCTCCGTGCGGCCCAAGTGGAAAGAAAAAATAGGTATACACCATGGCTCTGTCGACCGAAAGGATCGCACCGAAGTGGAAAATCGATTGCGGACTGGATCAATTAAAGCGGTTGTGTGCACGAGCAGCCTAGATTTAGGGGTGGATTTTTCTCCGGTTGAACAAGTCATTCAAATTGGTGGACCGAAGGGAGTCGCTCGATTACTACAAAGAGCGGGAAGATGCGGACACCAACCGGGAGCTGTTAGCAAGGTAATTTGCGTACCCACTCAGGCCATGGAGTTAGTCGAATACGCAGCCGCAAGGGATGCCATGGAGAAAAGAAAAATCGAAGACCGTATCCCTTTACGGGCTCCCTTGGACCTATTGGCACAACATCTTATTACCCTCGCTCTGGCCGGTGGATTTCAAGAAAAAGAAACCCTAGAAGAAATTCGTTCTGCTTGGTCTTATCGACATCTTACTGATGAGGAGTGGTCCTGGACTCTTGATTTTATAATTCGGGGAGGAAAAACACTCCGGGCTTATGACCAATTTAAAAGAGTGATTGTTACCAAGGGCCTTCATCATGTTGAATCCAAAATTATTGGCCGTTTTCACCGTATGTCTATTGGCACCATTACCAGTGATTCTGCGATCACCGTAAAGTTTAAAACAGGTAAGAATTTGGGGACTATAGAAGAATCTTTCATTTCAAGGATCAAACCAAAATCAAACTTTTTTTTTGCGGGAAGACTTCTTAAACTCGAAAGGATTCGTGACCTAACCGCGATTGTAAGCCAGGCAAAGTCCGGCAAAGGGATCTTCCCTGTATGGGGTGGAGGAAAGTCCCCCTTATCTTCTGAACTTACTAAAGCTGTCCGTCACCAACTAGAAAAAGCCAAGGATGGACACTACCAGAACAAAGAAATGAAAGCGATCGCTCCTACTCTGAGGTTACAGGAAACAGGATCCACACTTCCCTCTGCAGACCAGTTCCTGATTGAATGCACTGACACACGAGAGGGTAGAAATTGGTTTCTTTATCCTTTTGCCGGAAGATTAGCCAACGAGGGATTGGCTGCCCTTGTAAGTTTTCGGCTATCAAAGATAACTCCCATGACTCTTTCCATGTCATTCAATGATTACGGTTTTCATCTTTGTTCCAATACCGATATAGACATTGACCAAAACCAATGGGCTGAGCTCTTCAGCCCCGACCAGGTGGTGGATGAGCTTCTTGATTGTATGAACTTGAGCGAAATGTCGAAAAGACAATTTCGGGAAGTGGCTCGGGTGGCTGGTTTAATCTTCCAAGGTTATCCTGGTGCACAAAAGTCAGCTCGCCAGGTACAGGCCTCAGGAGGGTTGTTTTTTGATGTTTTTACGAAATATGACCCCGAAAACCTCCTGCTCACTCAATCTCGGCGTGAGGTTTTGGAAAGACAATTGGAGGTCAATAGGATCACCGAAAAACTTCAAGAAATTAAAAAGCAGAAATTCATTTTGAATTACCCAAAGCGCCTTACCCCTTTTGCCTTTCCCTTGTGGGCGGAATCACAACGCACCCAGGTGAGCACGGAATCATGGAGCGATCGAGTCAGTCAAATGGCCAAAGAACTTGAAAAATTACACGAACGATGAGCAATTCGGTCGAGATTATTTGGCAAAATGAAACATTTCACTTGCTCCCGGAAAAAGCAATTTATTGGGAAAGAGAAAAAACTCTTTTTATCGCAGATCCACATTTTGGAAAATCTGCAGCTTTTCGAAAGCATGGTATTCCCGTTACCGAAAAAACCACGGAAGATGACATCTATAGGTTATCCAGACTCATCCAAGAGACTGGTTCACTTAGAATTGTTTTCCTCGGTGACTTCATACATGCCAAGCAATCCAAAACTCAAGTTCTTAGAAACCTACTTTTTCTATGGAGGGAAGAATTCCCATCCATTGACCTTCATTTGATTCGGGGGAACCATGACCTCGGCGCAGGAGACCCATGGTCTGAGCTTAACATCCACTGCCACGATGAGCCATGGACTATATTCAAATGGGAATGCCGACATCATCCAAATTCAAATCTATCTGTGCCCTACTTTGCCGGTCACTTACACCCAGGCTACATATTAAAAGGTAAAGGAAGAGCTCAACTAAGAACCGCCTGCTTTCAAATAGGAATGGGTCATATAATATTTCCCGCTTTTGGGTCATTTACCGGGCTAAAAAATATTAAACCAGAAAGCGGTGAACAACTTTTTCTTACCAACGGGGAGAAAGTCATAGCCTTACCTTCCTCCAAAAGCTTTTTACGAAAACAATGATGCATTTATCCCTTTTTTACCCCCTCGAATTTCAACTTGACTTAAACTCGTGGTATGAAAACCTAGGGTTAGTCGTTTACGCGGCTTATTGAACTATAATTAATACTTAAAATAAATTGATACTATCATGAAAAACTTGCTTTTCATTCTCGGATTACTTTCCATCGGATTATTCGCCTCTTGTGGCGGCGGTGCTGCGGAAGCAGATTGCTGCGGAGCAGACGGCGAATGCTGCAAAGAAGGTGCTCACGACCACGAAGGTAACGCTTCCGAATAAGTTTAGATACTTTTTTTAAAATAAGCCCTTATCGTTTTTCGGTAAGGGCTTTTTTTGTGGGTTGTTTTGTCTACTTGCCTAGCCATTGATATAAATGTTTTAATGAGTAATTTCGTCCAAGTTCACGAACCAGAAAATTTATTGGATGGTGCAAGGGTCACCTATTCCACTCCTCATAGTAGAAAATCTTTCATTTTAGCCCGCCCCCAAGAAGATAAGATTCATCCGCCCGTGGCCGTTGAGTCCTTTGCCCTTGATCCAGATTACTACGCTGACTTAATGAAGGAGGTTGAAGCCCTCCACCGCAAACAAAACAAGTGATCCTTGCCATCAATTTAAGATTTTTAGATTCTTCGGAATGTGCCGAAGTACGAAAAGCATATTTTCATTCCTTGTTTCCTTATCCAGCTCAAAGCATCCCTCCGTGGAGTGTAAACAAAATAAAAAGTACACCTATGGCTTTGCTCACTGGTTTTTTGGGCGAGCACTTGGGTTAGTCTGTTTTTTTGCTTTTATTTCATATTGGATTCAGGCAGATGCACTGATTGGTCCCGCCGGTATCAATGCGTGGGAAAAAGATCTTGAATTCATAGAGACTCTTTCTGCTGCTCAAGAAGACACAGTAAATAAATGGTTTCTTCGCCCTACTCTTCTGTGGCTTCCACTCTTGGATAACCATAATTTACTTTTTGCCATAGGCACCCTTTCGGCTGGGTTTCTAATTCTTGGTTTTATTCCTGCCCTTAGTGCAATTATTGCCTATGTCACCTATCTTTCACTTATGGTTGTCGGAGGGCCTTTCCTTAGCTTCCAGTGGGATATTTTATTGCTTGAAACCCTACTCATCTCTCTTCCCTTTTTACCGATTTCACGGATTCATAAACTTTCGGATGCACATGACCCCCCAATCATTGGACGCTTTTTACTTATCGCTCTTTTAGCCAAGCTAATGCTTGAATCTGGCGTTGTTAAATTTACATTTTTTGACAGGAATGGGTTCAATACTTGGCGTGAATTAACCGCCCTCGATTTTCATTACTGGACCCAACCGCTTCCTCATACCTTGAGCCCTTGGATACATGCTTTACCTGACTGGTTTGATCAGCTTTCACTTTTCCTGATCTACGCAACCGAACTGGTTTTGCCTTTCTTGCTTTTTTTACCGGGTAAATGGAGAAGGATAGGTGTGATCGGTCAAATTATCCTCCAAGTCGCCATTCTTTTATCCGGAAATTATGGATTCTTTAATCTGCTTACTCTTTGCTTATGCATTCCCTTAATCGATGACCAACTGCTCCCTTCCTTCCTGGTCAAAAAAATAAGCCAAAACAAAAAGCAGGGAGCTAGGTTTCGCACATTCTTGAGGACGGGCATTGCCTGCATTCTCGCTTTCATCATGGTCTCGACGACTTTTGGTCACCTCATAAAGGATATAAAGGGGAATCAAGCCGCTTTGAAAGAACATCTTGTTGTACCTAAGTGGATACAAAGCTTGCAAGTGAAGGCGGGACACTTCCGCTGCTTTAACTCTTATGGTCTCTTTCGGGTCATGACTACCACAAGACCCGAGATTATTATCGAAGCAAGCCGAGATGGTACAACTTGGCAGACTTATGAATTCAAATGGAAGCCTAGTCATGAAAACCAATCTTTAAGTTTCACGGGTCCACATATGCCCCGTATTGATTGGCAAATGTGGTTTGAAGGGCTCAACTTTGAAAACCATACCCAACATCCATTCTCGCAATTTCTCTATGGTCGATTTTTACAGATGATGGTAAACGGTCATTCTGATTCTGTTTTTTCAAACCTGCGGGAGGTATTGGGAGTCAAAGAATTCCAGGCTCTCCAACGATCCCCACCAGCGGTACAAAACCAAGCAATTACCAATTACAATCACCTCATTCAATCCTTTCGATCGCGGTCGAAATGGTTTGGTTCATTTCTAAAAGCACTAGGAGAAGGGAAACAGAATGTGCTCGAACAACTATCACCAACCAACCCAGTTGACTACAAACCCAGTTATCTACGGGTGTCACTTTCCCATTTTAAATTTTCAGAAGCTGAAGGTATGCAATGGGAAATTTCCAAGATTCCTGGGGCGTCTTATACTTTAGCCTTAGATATTTAAGAAGGAGCAGCCCGAGAAAAACCTTGAGCAATTCTCGTTTTCCTTCACTACACTATAAAGCATGAAAAGTTCATATGAATTAGCAATGGAAAGAATGGGAGGAGATGAGAACCCATTAACCGACGAACAAAAGCAAAAGATTTCTGAAATTGAATCGAAGTATAAAGCTAAGATTGCCGAACGGAAAATATTTTTAGAAAAAAGCGTACAGGATGCACTGGCTAAAAGTGATTTAAATGAAGCGGAGGAAGCCCGGTCAATATTAGCCCAAGAAGTTGCCAAACTTGAAGCCAAGGCCGAAGCCGAAAAAGAAAAAGTTCACGATCTTTAATGATTTGCTAAGCCTTTCTTAAAGCTAGCAATGTAAAGCATAGCGACTGGTATGCCATAATCACCCCAGCGTTCGATCCATTCAAAAATATTGACGAGGCCCATGCCTGAGACGGTATCGGCCGGGACATAAAGAAATTCGGTAAAAATTTTCCAGACTAAAGCCAGAAAGATAAGAGAACGGATCGGGGCCACAAAAATCAATACCCCCAAAGCAAACTCTGCATATCCTACCTTGGTTATAAATTCCACATCTGCAGCTACCCCAATCGACTGCCAGTGATTGATAAGCATTTGTTTTTCCACAGCAAAGCCAAAACCGGCATGGCCAAGTAACAGTAATGTAAGGCAACACTTACAGAGAAAGAAAATGGTATCAATTGTGGATTCCTTTATCTCGGGTTCATTGTAAGCGGAAAGTAAATCTTTTCGGGTCAATGCAAAGGTACCTCCCATGATCAGCAACATAAAAGGAGGTCCCCAATTTCCAGCTCGCTCCCAAAATTCCCAAGTTTGCATCTTTGCGACACGCATAGAGTCTGTTGCCAGTTGCACAACCCATACACCATCCACTTGCACTTTCTCGAGGTTCCCTGCAAGTGGGCGCAAAGCGGCGGTCCATAACGCCCAAAGAAACATCCAAATTAAAATCGCCCGACTCGAGCCCTTCAATAAAAGAATTGCCATTAAAATATCAAAGGCCCCAATAAATGGCTGCAACTTCCAGGCAATATCCGGCTCAATTCCCTGAGACATAAAGAAAGGAAGCCAGCCAGACTTGGTGATCAGTCCCCATGTGCCGTGGCCGATAAAGCACAAAGCTGCGGTTATCCGAAGAGTCCAATGCAATTGAGTTTGTAAGGTTTTCTTATTCCCCGAATGTGGGCCAAATAAGCCATGGGTGAAATATTCTATAACTGACATCTTATCATGCTGATTGACCAGCTTCCCCAAGGCAATTAGGAAATAGAGATGAATCGCTCAAAAGTTTTAAAGAGGATCTGCTCACCTCTAATTTCCGTTTTTATTTTCCTTCCTTCCCTTCTCGGTCAAACGACCAACACATTTTGTGAAAAACTGAATGACTTTGGTACATTTTATGAGAACCCAGAGTCCCCAGGTCTTCAAAGCACAAAGCTTTTCCTCTCCTATCAACATCAAGTTGGACATATTGATGGTACGGATAAGACAGGGAACGCTTTTGATGATTCATTTGAAGAATTCAGGCGGGTCTGGATCGGATTGACAGGAAAATTTGCCAACTATTGGAAGTTTAAAGTAGTCAGCCAAATCTCCAATGACCGCAATGCCTATCCTAATGATTACAGACAGTGGGGACATGAAACTTTTCGGGCCGCCAATATCACCTTTGAAGCCGACCAGTTTTGGGAATGGGAAGGCATTGACTCGATGAGCTTTGGCTATGGTCGACGGACGGGACGGATGGCGGACGAATGGCAACGATCTTCGACCATGATCAATTGCTTGGAACGCTCATCCTTCTCAAATAAATTATGGCTTTACGACAGGGAAAAAGGAAATCCATTAGCAGCATGGGTGAAATGGACTGCTGGAAAGCACAGCTTTGACACCGCTATTTTTTCTGGAACTTACGATGATTACATTGGAGGTTGGGAAGACAGTACAACTTATTACGGCTCTTGGCTTGGAGACTACTCGAAGGGAAGCTCCTATGAAATTCTTGAGTATTGGCTTTCCTACTACAAACAAGACGGGGCGATTACTGAAGACCGGCTGGCGGGCGGAAATGAATGGGCATTATCCTTGGTGAATCGGATTGGAAATGGACCGTGGGCTCTACATAGTACGATTGCATGGGGAGATAATGGGGACCAGGCAACACTAGAGCGAGAAGGGTCTTTTAGTGGCGTTGTACTTATGCCGATGTATTGGATTAAAGATGAAAAACTAAAAATAGTGGTAAGATATTTATATCAACAATCCGATCAGCCGGAGGGGCTCAAATTAAACAGTCGTTACATTCCGCTTTCTGACAGAAGAGATACAAGCATTGATTTAAATGATGGTCGGGGTGATGAACAGCAGGCTTTCTACCTTGGACTGAATTATTATTTATGCGGCGAAAAGCTTAAGCTCATTAGTGGTATCCAACATGATGAACTAAAGTCTGAGGGTGAAACACAGTTTCGTGGTTGGACAGTAGGTACAAGTATTCGACTTTGGTTTTAGCAAATATTACCACGAATATGGCTTTTTATTTAATTGTAAGGTAGGTTGAGAAAGTACCTTTACTTTACTATCTCCGCCTATGGCCAATAACCAATACACAGATCACAATCCTCCTGAGTTAGATCATAGCACTGCTGTGTGTCCAAATTCGAGTAATCAGGA
Source organism: Opitutales bacterium (assembly GCA_029254745.1). GTDB lineage: Bacteria > Verrucomicrobiota > Verrucomicrobiia > Opitutales > Seribacteraceae > Seribacter. The sequence goes on from JAQWWZ010000059.1 coordinate 126,010, forward strand.
TTCCGATATCATGAATATATTGGTGGAAGTCCGGTCATTGCGTGAAGCAAATTTGCGAGCAACAAAAGATCAGGCTCTGGTGATTATATCTCTACTGGTTATTGGCATTGGGATACTTAGCTACCTTTGCTATTATATCGTACAATTCAAGCCTGAGGATGTGGATCAGTTTGTAAGTGCAGGCATTGAAAAACTCGAGGCTGACAACCAGATCTACCTCCCAGTGGAAGCAAAAATAAAGCTTTCATCAAGCCCAAGATCACACCCTATATTTTGGGATAATCTTAGTAAAAACTGGATGATCCAGCATAGTAATGGTGTGCGTCCATTATCCAATCAAACCATTATCCCGATCAAAGCGTGGGACGAAATTATGGATTTGGGTTTTTCATGGAACGAAGGAAAATGGACCATTCAATCTTCAAAATGAATTTCTGATTATTTTAAAATAAATATGATTTGATATGAAAGAGATGCTAGATGAATTAACCCAAGACAAGATCAGGAAAGAATTAAAAGCATTTGATCTCCGTGGGGATAAAGCAGTCAGATGGTTAACATTCCTAATTTTCTCTCTCGTTATTCTTGCTCTTGGAATCTCGACCTACACATTAAACTACCTACTTCGTTTTAATGCCGATGAAATCGATACTTTCATAAGCGAAAACTTAAAAATAAGGAATTCGGAAGTTAGGTACAACTTGCCCCGTCTAGCCATATCTACACTGGCTGAAAGCGAGCTAAAAATTGGTTGGAATTCAAGTAAGAAAATGTGGTTTTTTGAAAATATTAAAGGAAAGAGAGTCCCTTATGACCACCACCATATGATCGTCAGCAAAGCACAGCTTATTTCCCTAGAAAGTCAATATGGGATCAGATGGAATGGGGATCAGTGGGTACTACCCAAAGAATTTTCGCGTCTTAGGGAAAATTAAAAAAGATCTCGTTTAGTACGGATAATATCTTCCATTTCTTCCATAAATGTTAGCATAGACTTCATCAGTGTAAATTGTGATTTAGCACGGTCTACATTGTGGTCTTCCCGGTGGGTTTTAAAATATACATCTCCCTCTAAAAAATCGGTCAGAAAGCGCAGGGCCAACTCATAAGTAATCGCAACCGGGGCGATGGCTAAGTTTTTAATTTCTTTTTCTATCAGCATTCCCTGGCACCCCATTAAGTAACCGTCAACAATCGCATCAAACCGCGAAGGCAAAAACTGTACCTTTCCCAGGTCAGTCTCATCCTCGTCCGCGGCATTTGCCGCCGTCCGCACCAAATCCCCAAAGTCATGGAGAGCACAACCGGGCATCACTGTATCAAGGTCTACCACACATATTGCTTTGCCGGTTGTCTGATGAAGCAAAACATTATTTAACTTGGTATCATTATGAACAACTCGTCTGGGAAATTCAGGTCTTTTGATAGCATCTGCAAATTCCTCATGTTTCAAAAATAATTCCACCAAATCCTCAACTTCAATTAGTCGGTTTTTCGGATTACGGCTAACAATTTCAGTAAAGCGGTCAAATCTCTTTCTTGTATTATGAAAAGCAGGGATAGTCTCAACCAAAGCAGGCTCTCCCAAATCATTTAAATTTGCCTGAAATTGACCAAATGCTTTGGCTGCCTCAAAGGCATGACCATCATGCTCGGGCACATCAAAAGATTTCCCGTCCGCAATAAATTTGGTCATACGCCAATAATAGCCATCCATATCAAGGTGAAAAGATTTACCATCGCGTGTAGGAATAAGGGTCAGAACATCCTTGCCATGATTTTGCTCGATAGATTTTGAAAGTAAATGGGAAGTAACCCTCTCAAAATTATTCATTAACGCAACCGGGTCTTTAAAAACAAAATGATTAATCCGCTGCAAGGTGTAGACATTTTCATCATCCTTGTCTGAGCAGGTAATCAGGTAGGTGTCATTTACATTTCCATTTCCATACTGCCCACTAGTTTCTGGCTCTCCGTCTATACAAAAGTATGAAGATATTTCTTCAATTTGATTATTTTTGGTTATGGACAAGAGATTACTTTGTAAAACATTTTTGCCTTTGGTCAATATTGGAAAGTGTAAATTCCATGATAATAACTTTTTGAAACAACTTTACAGCAAACGAGAATACTTTGATCATTACCAAGATAGAAATCAAAATGTACAAGGGAAGATGATTGCAGGACAAGAATTGAAACCTTATAGCTACTACCCTTTGAACCCAACTAACACTATGCCTACTTCTACCATTGTTTACACCAAAACAGACGAAGCACCCGCTCTCGCAACCCACTCACTCCTACCTGTGCTCCAAGCATTTGCCTCCCATGCCGACATAGAATATGAACTTAAAGATATTTCACTCGCTGCTCGTATCTTGGCTCATTTCCCAGAACATTTATCAAGCGACCAACGAGTACCAGATGCACTGGCCGAGCTCGGAAAGCTTGCGAACCAATCAGAAGCAAACATTATAAAGCTTCCCAATATTAGTGCCTCCATCCCACAACTCCAAGAAGCGATCAAAGAATTGCAGGACCAAGGTTTTAAAGTGCCAAATTTCCCATCCAACCCTAAGTCTGAAGAGGAAAAGAATATTCGTGCCACATATGCCAAAGTACTTGGATCAGCGGTTAACCCTGTTCTCCGGGAAGGAAACTCGGATCGAAGAGTTGCCCAGCCAGTCAAAGAATATGCCAAAAAAAACCCTCATTCTATGGGACCATGGAACCCTCAATCAAAGTCTCATGTTGCTCACATGAGCGAAGGGGATTTCTATGGCAGTGAGCAGTCTTATATCATTCAACAAGCCTGTTCCGTAAACATTGAGTTTGTAGATAATTCAGGTCAAACAACCCCCCTTAAAGAAAATCTAGCCTTACTTCAGGGAGAAGTGATTGATGCATCGGTTATGAGCCGAGCTCCCCTCCGCTCCTTTTTAGCCGACCAAATTGAAAAGGCTGGTCAGGAGGATGTACTTTTCTCCCTTCATATGAAGGCAACCATGATGAAGGTCTCCGACCCTATTATCTTTGGTCATTGCGTGGAGGTTTATCTTGGACCTGTTATCGAGAAACATGGAGATGTTCTAGATGCAGCGGGGTTCAATCCCAACAATGGACTCTCAGATTTTTACCGGGTACTCGATTCTCTAACCGCTCAGCAGAAAGAATCAATTCAGTCCACCCTTGATCAAGTTTTGGCCAAGCGCCCTCCCCTCGCCATGGTCAACTCCGACAAAGGTATTACGAATTTGCATGTCCCAAGTGATATCATTATCGACGCTTCCATGCCGGCCATGATTCGTACTTCGGGTCAAATGTGGGGACCTGATGGAAACCCCAAGGATACCAAAGCGGTTATCCCTGACCGCAATTATGCCGGTGTCTATCAGGCAACCATCGATTTCTGCAAACAAAATGGTGCCTTTGATGTTACGACCATGGGTAATGTTGCCAATGTTGGTCTGATGGCCAAAAAAGCAGAAGAGTATGGTTCCCATGACAAGACCTTTGAAATAGACGCAGCAGGAACCGTCCGGGTGGTGGATCAAAACGGAACCTCTCTTCTTAGCCACGAAGTAGAACCCGGAGATATTTGGCGCATGTGCCAAACTAAAAAAGTTTCAATCATTGATTGGGTAAAATTGGCAGTCAACCGAGCAAAGCTTAGTAAAAATCCGGTCATTTTTTGGCTCGATGAAAACCGTCCGCACGATGCTAACCTGATCAAGTATGTGGAAGCCAAACTGACCACACTCGACTCCGAAGAATTGGATATTCAGATCCTTCCTCCCATCGAAGCCACCAAAGTAAGCTGCCAAAGGTGTAAAGATGGTTTGGATACAATTTCCGCCACCGGCAATGTCTTAAGGGATTACTTGACCGACCTATTTCCTATTTTGGAATTAGGTACCAGTGCCAAAATGCTCTCTATTGTCCCCCTCCTCGCAGGAGGAGGTCTTTTTGAAACCGGAGCGGGCGGATCGGCACCAAAACATGTCCAACAATTTGTACAGGAAGGCCATCTTCGCTGGGACTCTCTTGGAGAATTTCTCGCCATCGCGGTTTCCCTTGAGGACTTGGCCAATAAAACCGGTAATGGTAAAGCAAAAATTCTTGCGGACACACTCAACCAAGCAATCGGTGTTTTCCTCGATGAAAACAAATCTCCTTCTCGAAAAGTCAACGAGCTTGATAATCGGGGAAGTCATTTTTACCTTTCGCTCTATTGGGCAGAAGCACTGGTCAAGCAAACCGATGATGCCTCCCTTCAATCTCATTTTTCTCCATTGGCTCAGAGCCTGCGTGAGAAAGAACAAATCATTGTGGATGAATTAAATGCTGCCCAAGGAAACCCGATAGATTTGGGTGGGTATTTTTTCCCCGATGAAGCCAAAGCCTCCCAGTCCATGCGCCCAAGCCAAACTTTCAATGAGATTTTGGCCCAACTAGGCTCATGATAAAATCGGGGGGGGATCGTTTTTAAGGTTCCTCTCCGCCTTTAAGTATTGCTTGGAACAAAGATTCGGGGTTTTACAATAACCATGCAAAAGTCATGCGTTCTTGTATTTCTATGGTTTTCGTTTTTCTGTTTATCCTCAGCCTCAACAAAACCGAATGTTTTATTTATTCTTGTAGATGATCTGGGTGCCCGAGATCTTAGCAATGAGGGTTCCACCTTTTATGAGACCCCCAATATTGACAGAATTGCCAAGGAGGGCATGAAATTCACTCGGGGCTATGCAACCTGTCAGGTCTGCAGTCCATCTCGTGCCAGCATTCTCACAGGTAAATACCCAACCAATCATGGAATCACTGAATACATAGGGGGCCCAGTAGGTGTACACCATCGAAAAAGGGGTCGTTATGACAGTCACCTCCCCCCTGAATATGAGCGAAACCTGAAAGCTTCTGAGATTACACTTGCAGAAGCGATGCAGGATGCAGGGTATAAAACATTTTTCGCGGGTAAATGGCACTTAGGAGGTAAGGGCTCGTGGCCCACGGATCATGGATTTGATATTAATCAAGGTGGTTGGGATGTCGGCGGACCTCGGGGCGGATTTTTTTCTCCCTACACCAACCCCAACCTAAATTCTGGTCCCAAGGGAGAATCCCTCACCCTGCGCCTTGGGCAGGAGACTGCCAAATTCATTGAAAAGCACAAGGACCAACCGTTCCTTGCCTATCTCTCATTTTACACCGTCCATGCTCCAATTCAAACAACGCAGGCACTTTGGAAAAAATACCGGGACAAGGCTGAAAAGACTGGTCTCATTCAGAATAAAGAACGATTTCTTTTCGATCGCCGGCTGAATGTTCGTCAAGCCCAAGACTGCCCGGTCTATGCCGGCATGATTGAATCATTGGATAAATCCATCGGAATCGTTCTGCAAAAACTGAAAGAACTCGGACTGGGAAAAGACACCATCATTTGCTTTACCTCAGATAATGGCGGAGTTTCATCGGGCGATGCTTATGCCACATCTAACCTCCCCCTGCGCGGAGGAAAAGGACGTCAATGGGAAGGTGGTATCAGGGAACCCTTTTATATAAAAGCACCTGGCGTTATCAAAGATGGTTCGACAAGTTCGACTCCTGTGAGTGGTATCGACTGGTACCCTACTCTATTAGAGCTCTGTAATATTACTTCGCCCCAAGAGCGAGCCATTGACGGAGTAAGCCTTGTCCCTTTACTCCAAGGTGAAAAAATTAAGGCTCGCCCCCTCTTTTGGCATTATCCTCATTACGGCAACCAAGGAGGAGAACCGAGCTCTATCATTATGGAAGGAAACTGGAAACTGATTCACTACCATGAGGATGGTCGGGATGAACTCTATAATCTATTGGAGGATGTTGGTGAACAAAATGAACTTTCCTCAAGCGAAAGCACAAGAGCCAAGCAGATGAGAGTTCGGCTCGACCAATGGCTCGGGCAAACCAATGCCATATTTCCTACCAAAGACCCTGCATTTGATGCATCAAAAAGGTCTGTACGATGGAAACAGATCAAAACTCAGCAAAAAGCGGGCCTAGAAAAACAGCATTCAAGGTTTCTATCCCCCAATTACAAACCTAACAAACACTGGTGGGGTAGCTCTGTTGATTAATCAAAAATAATCCCTAAAATTGATGACTGGCAGACAGGGATAGGCCAAAGTCCGTGGCACTGAAGCTAGGTATAGAGTCTGAAGACATGGAAGAATTGGTGAGAAAAGTCTGAGCACTCAACCAATCAGTCCACTGGTATATCAAGCTCGCTCCGATCGAAAACAATCGATCATCTCTACCTGTGCTCGGGCTATTTAGGTATTCCGTTAGAGTGTATGAAATTCTCGGCATGAAGGTCCATTTTCCATTTTCGCCCAGTTGCTTGATATAAGTCAACGAGGCAGTGTACTGCCGATTATCTCCACTATCCGCAAAAACTCCGGCAGCAGGAAAGGTAACGGTTTGTTCAGTCGAGGATTGTCTGAGCATGATATCTGCGATGACAAAAGAGCTGTCTGAGAGTGAATGAGTCTTCTGTAAGGATATTGCCGGGGACCAGGAATCAAAAGTCCGATCTCCTGTCTTTTGGTTATGAAGTACATTATAATCCAAAGTTACGCCCGCACTCCAACCATTAGAAAAGCCAAAGACCAACCCGCCCTTTACCAAGCCAAAACGATAATCCAATAATTCAGAATATTTTCCATAATTTGCCCACTGCATCATCAAATCGAGACGGGGAATTAAAGTAACATAAGGACTGAGCTCCATAGCCGGCCGGGAAATCCCAACACCAATGTTTGATTCAAAAACCCTCGAGCCCTGCTCCGCCCCACTTTCAGCCCTCAAAACATTGGATGTCCGGTAGGCTCGCAAACCCACTTGGGGTGTAACCGAAAAAGAGTCCCTCCTATTTTCTTCGGGAGCTACATTCGAAGGGGGAGATAGAGCAGATGACCTACCCGTACTCGGTGCTACAGCATTGATAACCTCATTCTTTTTTTCAGGAGAAGCAGAAGGTAAAACTGCTCGCTTCCTTGACAATGGTACACCCACCTCAACGATTTCCTGGATGCCCAAGTTGGAATGAAAACCAGAATATCCAGGCAAAGAAGGTTTTGGGACTTTACTATCCTGCCCAAAAGAAAAAAAAGTAAAACAGAATAACTGGGAAAACAGGACGGGAAAGTATTTTGCGTAAAGAGAAGTCATAAGATTATGTACTTAAAAAGATGAAATTAAGGATTGGCGAGTTTACCGATAGAAATATTCCCACCAAACTGGTCAAAAGTGGGGCGGTCATTCATCAGGTTTCCACCGGATCGAACATTCTCTATAAAGTTTACCCTACCGAGTTGCTGTTCCAATGATACCCCGGTTCCAAAGTTTGGATACCTTCCATTGATCGGGCCCTTCAAGCTGTTTAACTGCACCGCAGTGGCACTTGGAAAGTCAACATTACTCAAACGTATCGTGGTTGCATCCATAATCAGGCTCGGCAGGGACTGGCTGAGTTGTAAACCGTCCACATCCAAGTTCCGACTCGCCCGCAGGTGTACCCGGTCAGGTGCATTGATTGTAACTTGGTTTAAATTGAGGTCACGTAAACTACGGAGTGCCACTTCGCGGACAGTCTCCAAATTTACATCCTGTAACAGAACATCCTCCCTGGCTGCAATCACAAGGTCTGATAATGTTGATTTTACACTTGTTCCCTTGGCCACCTCAATCGTACCACCACTTGCTGCAATCAAACGCACCCCATTCGATTCACCGGCAGTAAACGAAATAACTCCATCCAAACTTAAGCTTTCAGTCGCCCCCATAAGCAAACCGATCTTGTCTCCCAGTAACTCCTTAAAGTTATAACTTTGAGAACCCAAGGAAAGAGAGCGGCCTCCAAACACAAGCGGATCATTCCCGGCATCAAAAGAATCCAGTAACAGTTGATTGTACAGGCTGGATACATCATCATAAAATGGGTTATCCAATGCCTCTCCTGCACTCATTGCTTGGATACGGGACCAGTCGGCCACAAGGTTGTAGTCCTGTGATATTTGGTTTCCCACCTCTGCTATGGAAACCCACTCTTTGGACCACTCGCCTCCATTCATTTCCTCCACCCTTTCATAGACCTCAAGGTTACCAGACTCCCGAAGTTTATCTCCGAGGGCAAGAACCTGGTTATTCATATCAGAAAGAGTAATCTCGTCTGGTATTTTTTCTGTGCCCGAACCGCTCACACTCCTAGCTGATAGAATATCGAGAACTATCGCCTCCTCCATTCTACTATCCAGTAAGCTGGTAAACATCGAGTCCTCCAAGACTAGAACTTTTACTCGTGCTTGTTTGGAGTAGCCAAAAAATACTTCGGCAAGTGAGGGGCTGAAGGAAGCCATAGAGAGCAGCCTCCGCACCACACTTGGAGATTCTTTTACCATAGCAGCCTGCACTGATTCAGAAAAAGTATAGAACTTAGAGAGGTCTGCCTCATCGAAATCAAACTTTACAAGTTGGCTCGCGGACGCTCCTGACTTCTTCCCTGTTTTCCTGGTCTGCTTTGCATCGGGATCGCTTTCTAATATTTCATCAATTTGGGGCTCCTGGGTCTTTTCATTATTCGGAGCTTTGGTCTCAGGCTTTGATTCAGATCCAGCTTCACTTTCTTGTTCCTGTGAAGATTCTTGCTCTGCATTCCTCGACTTCCGGGACTGACTGCTGGCTTCTCTCCGCTCTTTTGATTTTGCCGTACTTTTGGTCATCGCCTTGGACACACTTGCAAGCTTCACCTTTCCACTGACCTGGCTGGCGGATTTATTGGTGGTTGTGATGGTCTGGGCAGCTGCGGGGTTAACCGGTCTAGAGGACAAGGATCCAGTACTGGAAACATCTAAGCCCTGGCCCTGGCTGACCGGAGTTGGGGACCCACCAGGGGGAGTAAACGCAACCGTAGACTCTGTAACATCCAACTTCATTCCTTTTCCCGGTTCCACCCCCAACTGAAACTCAGTACCCCTGATTCCTGCGGTACCGACCGGAGAGTTAATATCAAAGCTTGAATTCCTTGAAAGCTTTTTTGTCTTCACGATTAAAGAACCAAAATCCAAATCAATCTCCACTTGAGAAGGACTTGGTTCTTGTTCCAAAGTAGCCACATCTTTATCTCCAGCATCAAAAGGCTCCTGGTTAAATAAACCAATCGTCAGCTTTGTATTTTCAACAACTGTCAAAATCGTTCCATTTGAGAGTAATAAAGTAGCTTGAGAAGAGCTATCTACCTCCAAGGCATCTCCTTCTGCTAGGACACCCCCAAGTTTGACTTCCTTATTGGTGCCTTCCGGCTCAACGATCGCAACTTTACCTTCAACCGCTACAACAATAACAGCCCCCTTGTTCAGGTTTGGCTGTTCCTCTTTTAAATCCTGTCCCTGTGCAGGAAGAAGCAGGCAGAAGAAGATAAATTGAAAAATTAGATTTGGTATTCTGTATGTATTCATCATGAAAAAAGTTTTTTGCTATTCCCCTTCCGTAGGTGGTTTTATCAACCATTGATTATCAGAGTAGCGGAAGAAAATAATTTGGCCCTTGGATTGGCCATAAAAATAAAGCCAGGACTGCCAGTCATTGGCATAGAGAAAGGGATAGGTTCCCTGCTCTGTCCAAGCCCACCCCGTCGCCTCAGTCCACAACCAGACTCCACCATCTTTGACGGGCATGGCATAAGCCCAGCCCATGGCTGCATGATGGATCCACCCACTGTCGTCCTGGGTATAAAAGGTGCCGAACCATGGGCTTGACCACCAGCCTTCCACATAGGCAGACTTCTGGGCATTGGACCACTCAGGGGCAAGGTCATACGCCTGGGTCTGGATACGCAGGCTCGAGCCATACGCTGTACCTTCTGCATTGGTTGCAAAAGCACGCACATAATATTTTTGATCCACCTGCAAACCATTAACCCGACGGGTGAACGCCCCCCATCCTTTGCCAGCCATACTTCGGATAACTTGAGCATCTGCCATCCGTGCGTCTGCAAAACCACTCACTAAAAAACCTCGTGTGCTCACGCCCTCACTTCCTCCCTCATCCATGACCTCTCCCGCGGCCACCACATGGCGGCCACCCACCTCTACAGATTCAACGGTGTACACAATCGGCAGGAAGGCATCGATTACCTCCACTATAAACAACTCTTCCAAAATCCCTCCGTAGCCATCTGAGAGTCGTACCAGCAGTTCATGGCTTGGAGCGGTCTCAAAGTCCAGCGAAGTACGGGTCAGCAGGGTGCCGTTTTCATCCAATCTAAAGTTTGCCTTGCCCTCCTCATTTACAAGTTCCAACTGGTAACTTCCTATGCCCTCCAGGTCATTGGGGTCACTCCAGAAAAATTGACCAACCAAAGTATTTGCGGCTAGGTTTTCTTCCACCTCATTGCCACTCAAGACCAAACTATCCGGGGCATCATTGACCACCGTCACCGTACGCGTTATCCTGATTGCAGCATTTCCCGCCTCATCAGTTTTGGAGTAAGTAAGTTCATAAATACCAGGCACCAAGGTGTTCACTTCCCCATTGCCCACCAGGGTCCCATTGCCATCCACGATGTCTGCCCAGGTAGCCCCAGGGTCAATAAATGCACTGCCTGATTCAAGGATTATTTCTGACTCACCGGTCAAAGTAATCAACGGAGCCAATGTGTCCACCACCGTCACCGTACGGATAAGGCTTGCCGACATATTCCCCGCCACATCGGTTTTGGAGTAAGTAAGTTGATAAATATCAGGCACCAAGGTGTTCACTTCTCCCTGCCCCACCAATGTCCCATTGCCATCCACGATGTCAGTCCAGGTAGCCCCAGAGTCGAGAAATGCACTCCCTGATTCAAGGATTATTTCTGACTCACCGGTCAAAGTAATCAAAGGAGCCAATGTGTCCACCACTGTCACCGTACGCGTAATTGACTTCGCTCCATTACCAGTCTGGTCAGTTTTGGAGTAAGTAAGTTCATAAACCCCAGGTACCAAGCTGTTGATTCCCCCCTGCCCCAAAAGGGTCCCGTTTCCATCCACGATGTCCGTCCAGCTTGCACCAGGGTCAATATATGCAATGCCTGCCTCAAGGATTATTTCCGGCTCTCCGATCAAAGTAATCACCGGAGACGTGGTGTCCACCACTGCCACCGTACGGGTAATTGACTCTGCTTCATTGCCAGTCTGGTCCACATGATCATAAATCAAAAAGTACATACCAGGCTTACTGGCATTTACCTCACCAAGCCCGAAGATCTCACCGAAACCATCGGTATTATCTGCCCAACTCGCTCCGGGGTCATGGAATAAAGTGCCGGCTTCGTGGGTAATGTGCACATCTCGAAATAATGATATCACCGGCGATTCGTCATCCAAATCCTCTAAGAAGATAGTAAAACTATCTTCTATCAAGGAACCGGATTCGTCCTCTGCCCGCACCCGAACTGAGTAAACCGAAGCATTGGATTCATAATCGAATATGGTTGCGGTTCGGAGGGTACCATTGGTCTCCAAGGTAAACAGGGAATTGTGCGTATCTCCTTGCCCATTAACCAGAGAAAATGTGACTGCATTGCCATCCGGATCGGTAGCAATCAAACGACCCACCAATGAGCCAACTCCTTGGTTCTCCCCGAATGAAAGATTCGCAGTGGAAGTAAGCCCGACAGGTGCTTGGTTGGCAAAATCACCCCAGTCATAAGGCCAGTTTGGATTAGAGGCGAAAGACTCGTGAATCAGCCCCTTGTTGGTTGCGGAAAGTGAGGACGCATGAAGAAAGAAATCATCCATAATACTAACTGATGAAATATTCCAGTCGGAGATATCCTGATTGAAGTTCGTTGCTCCCCTGAACATACCATTGGCCAAAACCAGTGAAGAAACATTCCAGTCAGATATATCTTGATTGAAGGTGCTGGCGTTAAAAAACATACACACCATATTGCTTACCAAAGAAGTATTCCAATCAGCAATGTCTTGATTGAACAGAACACAGTCATAAAACAATCTGGTCATGTTGGTCACCGAGGAGGTGTCCCAATTGGATACATCCTGATTAAATACTCTAGCACCCATCAACATGTAGTACATATTTGTCACATTTGACACATCCCATCTGCCAATATCCTCATTAAAGCTTGCTCGGTTCTTAAATGCATTGGACATATCCGTTACCGCCGAGGTATTCCAGTCACTGATGTGGCCGTAGGTCATGGTGGCGTTTAGTTCATCGCTAAACCAGAGGTTGACCGCATCCTGAAAGTTGGCATCGGTCAGTGCAGTCTTGGGCTTTTCCAAATTGTAGAGAGATAGGACTTCGGAAGCGGATAGTGCCCGGTCATAAATACGGACTTCATCAACTAAACCATGGAAATGAACTGCAGGAAAACTAGTGAAATATTCAAAAGACTCAGATCCAATATATAGAAGGTTTTCACCAAATATCGGGAAAGAATCAACTGCTTGTTGAACTTGATTGTTATTGAATTTTAAGACAGAGGATCCATTTTTCTCCCATGTCAAAAGAAGATGGTTCCATTTGCTTAAAGTGGTTTCAATACCGGAACCCCATCCAGCCCAGGCAGAATTTTTTGAATTCCAAAAAAGTACTCTGAAACCGTCACCTGACTCAAGATTTCCAATCAAAAAGTCTCCCTGCACATATCCTCTTCTGGAGCCTAAGATTCCTCCTCCTGAATTAGTGGTAGATACATCATTAAACCAAAGAGAAATCGTTCCTTTATCTTGTGTATCAAAAGTATTGCCCGATGAGACGATATAATCATCTACCCCATCAAAACTGTACGCCTTTCCAGCTGCTCCATGACGATCCGTCCCCAAGGTTGCCCCATTTACCGTACCATGGTTTCCATTGCCGGACATATCGGAGGCGTTCCCATCAAAGGGGTACCAGGCAACAAGACCAAAGTTCAAGTTTGGCTTGCTAGCTGCATCATTGGGATCGGTGCCTGCAGCAATTTCCTCAGCATCACTAAATCCATCCCCATCGGTATCCTCGTAGATATCATCAGTCAGCGTGACTGTAAAGTTGCCCTCGACCGTAGCGTTGTACTCGTCCCATGCCTGCACGGTGATGGCGTAAGTCGAGGCATTGCTTTCGTAATCAAAAGTGGTGGCGGTTTTGAGCGTGCCGTTGGTATCTAACATGAAGAGCGGGTTGTTGTTTTCCCCGCTTGCAAGAGAGTAAGTGATTAGCCCACCTTCCAGATCGGTGGCATTAAACTCGCCGACGATGGTGCCGACTGTTTGATTCTCGGCAATGGTTAGTACGGCGGTGGAATTAAGATCTATCGGTGATTTATTGGCGTATTTGTAAGCGAGACGGAACCCAAATCCACCGTTACGATGATTCGAAAGATCAAAGGCACGTCTCGCCGATTGCAGAGTCTCACTTGAATATCCCCATGATCCACCACGACTCACTCGATAGGAATCCGTCCCACCTTGATTGTAAGGATCAACTTGAGAGCTGGCTGTGTAAGGTCCTGAAGCGTCAGCAGTCCATTCCCATACATTTCCATGCATATCAAAGAAGCCCCATAAATTTGCTGGGTACAAGCCTACATTTCGAGTCTGTGCATAACCACTTGAAGGTCCATTAGCATGCTCATCGTTGATTCCATCCCCCCATGAGTACGCGGAGATCGTGCCTGCACGGCAGGCATACTCCCACTGAGCTTCTGTGGGCAGAACATACGCCCAACCCGCGGGAATGTTGTTAGCTTGTTGCTCATTCAAAAGGGAAAGAAATACCTGGATATCCTCCCATGAAACCTTTTCTACCGGACGGTTCGGGTTGTTCGGCCAGTTGCTCGGCGTGGCACTGAGCCCATTGGTATTCCCCGTAATAACCGCCTCGTACTGAGCCTGCGTAACTTCGCACTTACCTAAATAAAATCCTTTTGTGAGAGTAACATCATGCACGGGTTCTACTACTCCCGCTTGCCCCATCGTAAAACTCCCTGGCTCCACCCAGATCATTTC
>JAQWWZ010000060.1 GCA_029254745.1 Opitutales bacterium
CTAACATGCTAACAGTGATTGGAAAGCTCAATCAATATCCAGCCCCTTGATCAGGGTCATTGTAAGTAGTGATTTACTGTTTTTATCCATCTTTTAAAAAGTGCGAAGGAATCCCTTTAGGAATAAGGCATTACCCTCAAAAAATTATAAGATTTCTAAACTTTTTGGAATCGGGATTCTGCGGGAACCTTCCACCTTTTTGTAAACTGAATGGCGTTTATTTACCTGCTATGTAATCCTTTATTTTTCAACCTTAGCAAGGAAAAGGTCATGGAGGTTGCGAGTGGAGTCCAACCCTTCCATGTCATATTGAATATTACCTGTTTCCAAGGCATCACCACCGCCATGACCAGTGAGTTCAAGCAGGGAATAGGGGGCATCATTATCCACTTCAATTAAACTCGTGAAGAGTAGGGAGGGTTGGCCCAGAAGTTTATCGGGATAACTTTGATTGGGGTCAAGAGGTGCGTTTATTTCGACACAAAGGATAAACTCACTACCTTTACCTAACTGAAGATAAGGATCGAGTGCATATAGGTGAGACTCGGTGGCTCCACTGGTCGCATCCAATTCACCCGATGGAGTGATTCCAGAAAGTAAGGTATATCGATGACGCCATAAGGGGAGTATATGGTGTCTTTGGGTATGATAATTTTTCCACAAAGGCGTGGGGGAATAGGACAGGGATTGTTCCAGGTAGAGAGTTTCAATCATGGCTCCGTTTGTACTCTCCGCCCAAACCGCAATAGCGGGTTGTTCTCTTAGGTTCTTGGGGAAATGAAGTAACAGCGACAAGCCGGACGCATTTTCCTCGCGGCAATCTCTTACAATGAGTTTGCGATGGGGTGAAGGATCAGAAAAGCCGGCTAAGCTGGAAGTTCGTACGATCTCTTGCCGGTTGCGGGATTCATAACTTCCTTCGATCAGCCAAGATACAGGAGGCAGGTTCTCGATAGCCGAATAAATCAGGGCACAGGTTACAATGACCAAAATAATGAGTTGATTGCGAAAATTACCTTTTCCTTTCCTCGTTTGTTTTCGGAAATAAGGAAGTCTGGCGGAGAGGTGAAGTAGGACTAGACAGATGGTGATCGCTCCTGCAAGAATGTGAACTTGAGCTGATGTCAGGGAAAAGGGCAGGAAGTAAGCAAGCACCCCCGTGATAGCAAGGGCAAGAAAGCTAAACAGTAGGCCGAAGTTGACCAGATGCCTCATGCTCCCATTAGTGGCCTGGTTTGCTTGGGTTTCCAAGTGGCTTTGATCCTTCAAAACCAATCAACTTTTTTAATTCCTGCATATGAGCCTTTCCTATTTGTCTCGGAGAAGTGGTGTGTTTCTTACACAAACTTGCTGCAAACCCGGTGGCAATCCCCATTTGGCCACATGTATTCATTACACGGGGACCACAAAGCCCAACATGAGTACAGCTAAAGCAACGACCTGCCATCATCAAATTAGAGAGGTTTCTCGAATACAAACTTCGAAAAGGTATATAGTAATGCCCGCTAGTGTGGCGGAACATAGCGGAAGAAAGAAAATCTTGCTTAGCCCCTTTGAGTTTTCTTTGGAAATGACCATCTACCTCTCTTTTTTCAACCACCACCGCGTCAGGAAATTCTTTTCTTTCGACCGCGTCATGCATGTCGTAAATATGATCCCCCATTAATCTGCGTGATTCGCGTTTGCCCCCAATATATGCTACCCACTTTAGCTGATAAGGTGCATACTTTGGATTTTTCTTGGCATTGGCAAAAGAGCCAAAAATTGCCCGCAGCATGTGGTCCCGAATGGTTTCCGCATCCTCAATCTGGTTTAATTGATTTTCTGAGTATTCCCAATACCATTCGCCTTTGACTGATGCGTTATCGCCAGCCACGGGCATAGCCCAGGGCACTTGTGGGAACTCCTGCTTTTGCTTAGAACGTTCACTGTTCCACAAAACACTAGTGCCCATCACCCGGTTATCCGGTTTTTCTGGACTCCACAGATCGCCGTACTTGTCCCAGCCTTCGCTATGTTGAGCAGCTGCTTCTCGCCCATATCGGTAGTCTGCCCCCCCCCAATAACCTAGCCAACCATCGCCAGTGGCATCAATGAAGACAGGAGCCCGGAAGCGCCGAATTCTTCCAGATTTCGCTTCGCGTGCCTCAATACTGATGATTTTATCTCCCTTCTTTTCCAGGCCACAGGCCAGATGATGGGCGAATAAATCTACCCCTGATTTTGCCATAGCTTTCTCTCTTTTAACCTGATCGATTTTCGCCTTATGACTTCCGTTCGGGTAATGAGCAGTATCAATTTTTTTTAATATTTCTGTGCCGTATCCGTGAATACCCAAAGAATGTACCCTGACTTCCTCACTGGCATTTCCACCAAACAAGGGACGATCTTGAATAAGGGCAACTTGTAATCCCTGTGCACGAGCCGCAAGAGCAGCTCCACAGCCAGACATTCCCCCGCCGACGACAACAAGATCAAAGGAGGACTCTGGTATTTTTTCTTGTGCCCGATGAGAAAGTTCGTCCTTCCAATCGGATAATTCTTTGAGCTCACCTGTGGGTAGAATGGGGCTGGGTTCTTGGGTGAAATACAGGGCATCACATCGGCCATCAAAACCAGTCAGATCACGAAGAGAAACTTCTACCTTTCCCGCTTTTGCAATATTTAATGTTCCGCCTGATTCCCAATGCCATAAAGAGTCCGCTTGTCCGAATGTTTTGGTAGCCGGTTTCCCATCCACTAATACTTGAAAGCGTCCAGGCGACTGCCATTCCCCCTTGCACCAGTCCCGGTTTCGGACCCACAGGTGCCAGGTTCCAGCGGAAGGCAAATTAATCAGGGTTTTGGCGTCTGCCACTGGTTTACCCATGCCATGTGCAAGTAAATAATTTCCTCCCATCTGCAGATAATGTTGCGTATCGAGCTTCCATCCTCCGAGTTCTTCAAAGGTGGATGCTTCCACCAGGACGCCTGTACGACTTAGGGCCGAACTGGGGCGGGCACCGATTACATAACTTGGGGAAAGGAAAGAGGTTACACTGGCACCTCCAATAATGCGGAGGAATGATCGTCTTTTTGAGATATTTTTCATAATCTTATTGATACTTTTATACTATTTTTTGGATCGGAAAAAACTGAGGAGCCACATCGATAAAATTTTGGATGATAGAGGGGGTAAGATCATTCTAAAATATTTATTTTTAAATCAGTCAGAAATAAGGTTTAAGATGGGGCAATACACAATTAACTTACGGGCATTTATAGATCAATTCTCATGGAGTATTAATATCGGCCATATTGTGCTCGAAGAAACAAAAAAGTCTTGGAAAGAGAAGATATTTTGTGCTTTGGAGGGAATCTCGCTTGGGTGGTGGGAAGTAAAAGGTGTCATAGATAATGTAATCCTCCTCAAAAGTGTTCGATTTAACAAAAAAAATCTGCTTCTGGTAATTGCTTTTTGTAAAAAAAGTTTTTCCCATATCGAACTGTATCTCGCAAGCTCTTCAAATTCTGTTACTTATAAATTTTTATGAATACAATAAACACCTTTCTTACCGCGATGTTATTATTCTCTGTGCGTATCCCTGTTGAAATGTTTGGAGACCAGCCCTCAACCGTTATTCCTATGCCATCGGCCCTTAAGAAGTTTATGCCGAAGCTGTTTGAGGAAAAACTCAGGGAAGCAAAAAATGGTAAAGTCGACTTGGTTATGATTGGAGACTCTATCACTCATTCGTGGAGTAAATATCCAAACTGTTTTAAAGGAAGCAATCTGCTCAATCTTGGCTTTCCTGGAGATCGGACCCAAAACGTGCTGTGGCGTATTGAGAATGGGGCACTTGACAGGATTTCCCCCAAGCTTGTGACTCTGATGATAGGTACAAATAATATGCATGATTCCAAAGAAGCCTACCCAGCAGATAAACCAGAGGATATAGTTTCCGGAATAAAAGCGATCGTGACTGCTGTACGAACTCGGCTGCCGAATTCTAAGATCGTAATTTTTTCTGTTTTTCCACGCAAGCCAGGTTCGGAAAATGACAGAGTAATAGCGGTCAATGCCATGTTACCAAAACTTGGAGATGGCAAATATTTATCTCATCTTAACCTTACCCACTTATTGTCTGATGAAAGCGGTCAACTCAATAAAACTCTCTATAATAAGGACTTGTTACATCTCAATGCCCAGGGGTATTTCGTTTGGGCCAAGGCACTCAAGCCCGTGTTGGAAAAACATGGGCTGAAGGTTGATCTAAAGGTTCTTCCTTCACAAAACTGACAGTTATTGACAGTGGGAGCACTTTGATAGGCATGGGAAATAAATCCGAAAGCTCACTTACTTTGGTATTCTCTATTTACAGAATAAGCTAAGTGGTTATATTCAACATCCTCCAACAATGAACAGTACACCCAAAACAGTAAAATGCCACACTCACGGATGGCTTGACTCTGTCGCCATCAGTATGTCGGTAGTATGTGCTGTGCACTGCCTGCTTACGCCTGTACTTATTGTTTTGTTGCCCATTATCTCCACCACTTTCTGGGTGCATGAAAATTTTCATTTGTGGATGGTCTTCTTAGTAGTACCCACTACTTCCGTTGCTGTGTTTATGGGCTGCCGTAAACACAAGGATAAAGTGGTCGCGGGACTGAGTATAACGGGTTTAGCGTTTATATTATTCATAGCAATTTATCAGTATTCATTTCACACGGGTCATTCATTCGATGCCAACGGTATTTGTACCTCCTGTACTCTTAAAAGTTCGGGTAGTTTTTTTAATCTCACCACTATCCTCAACTCACTTGGTGGCCTCTTTTTAGCGAGTGCTCATTATCGGAATTACAGGCTTTGCCGAAAGTCAGATTGCGACCATACATAATTGATAAAGCCATAGGCTTTTGCGGGGGAAGTAGTAGTTCTATCCAAACCCTTTGAACATTTGGCCGTTCTGTTGATTTTCACTGTTAGGATTTATAACTACTTACGCTTCTTGGTTGGAAAATTAAGATTAGTTGTTAGCCATTCCTTACCGGAATTAACTTCTGTGACAACCTGACATTCCCTTAGTTCGGGGTGGTATTACCCTAGTCGAAATAGCTAGTCCACTCTTGTAAAAGAACATAGCAGACCGAGTTCATCATCAATTATGGTTCTTTGAATTATTTTCGGAATATAAAATTTGAGACTATGCCTCTGGGCATTGTTGGCTTTTCTAATTATAGATCGTCTTGGTCTCTGCGACCTGTCAAAGTGAAATAATAAACAATAGCAAAGGTAAAACAGGTGTAGAAAATGATCGGGGTGATCTTTTCTTGTTGAAAGCAGTCTTTTTAGCAAATATCGACTCTTAACAAAATAGTAGGCAAAGATAATAAGAAATGAAAAATAATTATGATTATTTAATTGAGCATGTTGATGCAGATGAATTTTCCCGATGGGAGGAAGTTGACCTTGTGGTATATGCCTTCACCGATTTGGGGCTTAAGGTGGCGATTAACGATGAGTATACAGGGTTAGTTTACAGCAATCAGGTCTACGATCAGTATCAGGAAGGACAAAAACTAAAAGGATACATTACCGGTGTTCGTGAAGATGGTAGAATTGACGTTTCCCTACAACCGGACAAGGGCCGGCACGTACATTCAATGTTTGATAAAATTCTAAAGCACCTTACCTCAACCGGTGGTAAGTCTGATTTTGGGGATAAAAGCTCTACTGAAGATATAAAAAAGGAATTCCAAGTAAGTAAAAAAGTGTTTAAGCAAGCGATTGGTGGCCTTTACAAACAGGGGAAGATCAAAATAACCGAAGAGGGAATTGAACTAGTTGAGTGAATAGCTTCTCAAAGTGGGGGAATTGCCTGAACAAGGATATCTACCGGTTTCAACCAGTAAGCTAGCTTCCAAATAACAAATCTACTCTTGTAACGCTGGATTCTTACAATCCGTGATTAGGCAGTTTCCGCCGGTGGAAATATTTTTCACGAATCCACTTGGGTTGCCATCGGTCGAGTATCCGCTGGTCGTTCCTATACAAGGGCTTCTTAGGAAATGGATTCTCTGAGTGGTATGAGCTGGGGTCACGAAGAGATTTGCTCCATTCCTCCATGAGTATCTTCATTTTTTCGAGTTCTTTTGCGTATTTGGGATTGTTGGAAAGGTCTTTCATTTCATGTGGGTCTTCCTCCAGATCGAAAAGAAGTTGATGATTGATTTGTGGATAAATATGGAGTTTCCACTTCCCGTCATTAATGCTCCTTTGGTTATCCTGAAAGGGTAAAAAGAGAGTTTCCCTAACCTCTTTAGCAATTCCCTGGATGATCCCTGTTAGATCTTCTGAGCCAATTTTATTTTCAGGTTCAACATTAGATAGATTACAGAGCGTGGCATAGATGTCGTGCACATAGGTAAAAGCCTCACTGGATTTCCCTTTGGGTATCCCTGGTCCACTTAGAACCAAGGGGCATTGCATGCTTTGTTCGTAGACATTTTGTTTGCCGAGCAAACCGTGACTGCCCATAGCCAGACCATGATCTGCGGTATAGACAATGATGGTATTGTCCGCATGTCCACTTTCTTTTAAAGCGGACAGAATTCTGCCAACCTGTTCATCAAGATGAGTGACCAATCCGTAATATTCACATAGCTGATCGCTGATCATTTCCTTGGTGCGTGGCCATGGTGCCAAGCCTTCGTCCCGCCCGGAGGTTGCCTGGGGAGTATTCTGAAAAGGATGTTGATGGAGGAAGTTTTTGGGCAGGGGAGGGCGATTCTTGTAATATATCTCCCGGTATTTCTTGGGCGGATTGCGAGGATCGTGGGGTGCCATGAAAGAAACATAAAGAAAGAAAGGGTTATCTTTTTCTGCCTTTTGAATGAAAGATATCGCATCATTTGCAAAGACAGTGCTTGAAAATTCTCCTGCCGCTCTTTTGGCACTCAGCTTTCCATCCTTCAGGTCTTGGACCTGGAAATCAGTATGATCAGCCATGCCTCCCATATAAATTGATCGTCCGTTGGCGAAAGATTGATCCAAGGTTTTCTTTCCATTGTGCCATTTACCAATCATGAAAGGCAGGTATCCTCCACTTTTTTTAAGCAGGGCGGGAAGAGTTTGGTTTGGCCCCCAATTTACCTGAGGCTTTTCACGGGGTAAGCTCATCCAGTGCTGTCCGGTCATAAGCATGGCCCGGCTGGCGACACAAACCGCTCCACTGAATGAGCCGGCACAATAGTTTTTACGAAAACTGAATCCTTCTTCAGCCAGCCGATCTAAATGTGGAGTCTGAATATGGGGATTTCCGTGGGCGGCAATCGTGTCTGCCCGCTGGTCGTCGGCAAAAAGAAAGAGAATATTTGGGCGCTTTGTTGCGACTAGGTTGGTGAGCGAAACACCCACCAGGCAGAAGGCAATAAATAAAGGGTCACAACTTCTGAGGATCATAACCTGAGGATGACTTCATTTTCTTATCCAGCCAAGTATTCCAAGTATAAAATTTGAAAACTTTTTAGAGCGGCCGCATCGACTTTAGCTGGCTACTTTTTCGCGGTAAGATTCAACTTCCCAATTTTCGATAAATTCGCGTGCTTGATCAGTCATGTATTCAACGCTTCCAAAGGCTTGCGATAATTTAAGGACTTGAGCACCATCCTGAGCAAAGAGAAGGGCAAGTCCGGCATTTTTTTCCGTTTTGCCTAATCCGTAAACACGGTCCTTGTGAATGAGAACTTTAGGCGCGAATCCATGCTCGCTACGATAGGCATCGGCATTTTCTATTGTCAATTCATCTGAAAAAGGAAATGCCCGTGCGTATACAAGATGGTCGGGTGTGATCGGTCCGGGTACGCATTCAAAAAAACCTGAGGATTGAACAAAAGCCGCATCCTCACCAAAAATTTCCTGTATTTTAGACTCGGCTTCGAGATCTCTGTTACTTTTTGATATGTCAAGATCTTCATTAATACCCAACTTTTCGTATTCCTCTCTGAGCGGATTTATGACACTGGCATAGAGGGATCGGATTTCTTCTGCTGAATCGCCGGATACGAAAATACCGTGATTCTTGAGCATGATGATCTTGGGGATTCTGCCATGCTCTGCTTTGTATGTATCGATCCTATCTTTTAATACCATACATAGGGTGTATCCAGCATCGATGTACTCAACCCAGAGGGCATCGGGAAAGAGTCGTTTGCTTACCGACTCGCCATGCTTGGCACAGGTCATTCCGTTCACGAGCAGTGCATGCGTATGAACCACAAACTTGGTTCCAAGGATATTGTGCAGAGGTGCTTCCACGGATGGACGACCGGCATCGTTGAGCACGGCTTCCCCCATGAAATTCTTTACCAATTCCTCACGGGCATGAGATTCTTTTGGAGTTTCCACATCGTATAGTTCATTCACTTTGGCCCGGTTTAAGGTGACGAAAGTTTTCTCCTGCAGTCCAGATAGGGTAGTGCCTGAGGGTTTTACCCAAAGAGTGGTATCATTTTTAAAGGAAGTATTACCTCCACCTCCTTTTACATATTCCGATGTTCCAAATTCGTGAGAAAGTTCTACAATGATTTTAAGGTCTTCCATAACCAAGAAACCTTAAATAAAACCACCTTTGTCGGCGAGGGAAAATTTAAGGTAGCCTTTAGGTATTTTCCTGCTGATGTCTTACCGGAAAATATGAAACCCAAGTGTAATCTTCGAGGCGGTCATACAAACTAAACCTCTCCCTTAGCCTAGAGGTATGGCTCATTGTAACCCACTATCCAAAGTGTAGAAACCTTGGGGTGAAGCAGATGCACTGGCTGTGCACTTTTTTTAAAGGGAGGAGAAAGATGTATTCTCGACAATATAGGGTTAGAGAGGAAGAAGTGGATCAATGGGTGATGTTGAACCTTGTTTTTAAAAATTATGTTCTGCTAAGTAATGAATTTGACAGGTGTCTATGTATTGTACGCAATAATAAGAATGCTTAAATTTTCATTTATTTCATTCCTTATTTTTGTCTTAAGTGCGGTGGTTTTTTCTAAAAGTCATCCTGTAATTCGTACGGAAATAAAAGACGAAAACGGACGCAAGGTAGAATATATGTATATTGACGGAATCAAGGTTCATGAGACAGATCCTAAAAAACAACCCTTCCCCCCCGTTGTTTCCCCCAAGCCCCATGATGCTCATGTTGCGAAGCCACCGGAAGGGGCAATTGTGCTGTTCGATGGTACTCCAGAGAAAGTCAAGAATTGGACTTCAAGAAATGGGCAACCCACCAAATGGAAACTTATCAATGGTGCCCTTGAATCAGTTCGTGGATGCGGCCCCTTGCTAAGCAAAAAAGAGTTTGGTTCCTGTAATTTACATGTTGAATTTGCCACTCCCAATGAAGTGCAAGGGGAAGGGCAGGGAAGGGGGAACAGTGGAGTTTTTCTGATGGGGCTCTATGAAGTGCAAATTCTTGATTCTTACAACAACACTACTTATCCGGATGGTCAATGTGGTGCTCTTTATGGAAGAGCCAAACCACTTGTAAATGCATGCCGTCCTCCGGGAGAATGGCAGAGTTACGACATTACTTTTGATCGACCAAGATTTAATAAGAAGGGGAAGGTTACAAGAAAAGCAAAATTCCATGTCATCCATAATGGTCATGTGATACACGATAATCTTGAAATTACTGGAGGCACTGGTTGGCGGGGGCATCATGCAGTGTCTGCGTATAAAAAACATGGGGATAAGGGGCCAATCAAGTTTCAGGATCATGGAAACCCAGTTCGTTTCCGTAATATTTGGATTGTAGCGATCAACGACTAGTATAAAAAGTATTCTTTCTGCTAAACTATTTATATAATTTATGAAAACTTTATGGATCCTGCTTTTTTCTTTCTTGCTCCCACTCTTGTCTTATTCTGAAGAAAATAAAAAATTAAAGGGGCTTCTTGTGACCGGTGGTGGGCATCACGATTATGCGACCCAAAAAGATATAATTACTGAAGAGATCAATAAACGGATATCTGTTGAATGGGATGTTTTGTTTGAAATGGACCCTCGTCGAATGAAGGGACTTTTAGGAACCGATGATTGGGCAAAAGGTTATGATTTTATATTTTATAACTTCTGCTTCGCCAGAGAGGATGATAGCAAGTTCATTGAGAAGATTGTGGAAGTGCATAAGAGGGGCATGCCTGCTATCGCTATGCATTGTGCCATGCACACCTTTCATATTTTCCTAAGAGATCAAAAACCTGAAGATAAAAGTTGGAACAAAATGCTCGGTGTTGTCTCTTCCGGGCACGGCCCTCATGTGCCTTATGATGTAGCCATTGCAGAAGACCAGATCAAACATCCAGTTGTCAAAGGATTACCCAAAAAATGGAGAACTCCCAAAGGAGAACTTTACATGGTGCCCAATGTCTTGGAAGGAACCAAGGTATTGGCTTACGGGGACAATGGAACGCAACATAAACCTGTTGAGCCACAAGCTCTGGCGTGGGTGAAAGAAAAAGATGGATTCAAACTTTATGCCACGACTATGGGTCATCACAATGAAACCGTAGCATCGAAAGAATTTCTTGATATGGTGGCCAATGGAATCAGTTGGGCTACACAGAAGTAGATCCAACGCACCTTACCCTCATCTTTACTCTTTTTACGGAGAGTAATACTTTACAGTTCATTCTCTGTCAGAGAATTTTACTACTTTAGAAAATGATCAAAAATACTTACCTCGGTTTACCCCTATTCTGTCTCTTGTGCACTGGACTCTTTGCTAGCCCTTCCTCAAAAGATACTGCACTCGCCAAAAGTGGAAATAGCAAGCCTACGATCGTAAAACTTAGCTCTGCGGAAGAAACAGCAATTCTCAAGAAGGGTGGGTTGCGTGTGCCCGAAGGATTTGAAGCCACCCTTTTTGCTCCCTGGCAAACGGCGAACTATCCGGTCTATGTTGCAGCCTCTCCCAGTGGTGACCTTTATGTTTCCAGTGATGGATGCGGTTCTCTTGGACGGTCCGCAGATCGTGGTAGAGTCTTACGACTTCGGGATAAAGATGGGGATGGCCGAGCAGATGAGGTGACGGAGTTCATTTCCTCAATAGACTCCCCACGTGGGTTAATCTGGGATCATGATCGATTGTATCTTTTACATCCACCCCATGTTTCTGTTTTCTTTGATCGAGACGGTGATGGTGTGGCTGAGGAAAGTAAAAGATTGGTTTCCAATATTGCGTTCGGGTTTAAAGACCGCCCGGCAGATCACACCACTAATGGGCTGGACTTGGGTGTTGACGGATGGATTTATGTAGCCGGCGGAGATTTTGGCTTCATCGAAGCAATTGGATCCGATGGGAGGAAATTACAGAACCGCGGAGGTGGGGTCTACCGTTTTCGTCCGGATGGATCCGGCTTGGAATTGTTTTCTTACGGCACCCGAAATATCTTGGCAGTACCCACCAGTCCATTACTCGATTTGTTTGGACGGGATAATACCAATGACGGGGGGGGGTGGAATGTGCGCTTTCATCACTTTAGTGGATTGGATGATCACGGCTATCCTCGCTTGTACTTAAATTTTGCTGATGAGATTATTTCTCCACTTGCAGATTACGGCGGAGGTTCCGGATGTGGTGGGGTTTACATACATGAGCCTGGTTTTCCCAAGGAGTGGGCCCATGCCCCTTTTACCTGTGATTGGGGAACAGCTGGTCTTTACCGCCACAGTGTTCAAAGAAAGGGTGCTGGTTTTGTTGAAATTGAAAAGCCAAAGAAATTTATTGCTATTTCCAGACCAACAGATGCGGATGTCGATGGATCAAGTCGGGTTTATCAAGCGAGCTGGAGTGGGCCTGCTTCTTTTAAATGGGCAGGTCCGGAACACGGGTTTGTGGTTCAGGTAAAGCCCAAGGGTTACAAGCCCGAGCCCCTGCCGGATTTTGAAAAACTTACTGATCAGGAATTGATTGTTTTATTTGAATCACCCAGTCAGGTACGGGCAATGTTAGCTCAGCGTACTTTACTTCGCCGTGCTGAGACCGGAGGAACCAAAGAATCTCTTTATGCTTTTGCCAAGAATTCATCGAAAGAACTTCGTTCCAGGGTAATTGCCCTGTATTCGATTTCTCAGCGACTTTTACTGAGTGCAAGTTTTCCCCGTGATAAAGAACTGGCAGTGCTTTCAGAGCTCTCCAATGATCCTCAACTTTCTCCCTTTGTCATGCGAGCACTCGGGGATCTTGGTATGGATCTGATAACCCAGGGGAAGCCAGGCTTGGCTTCGGTTGATTTATTAAAGAAAGGCCTTAATAGTCCTGATCCGAGGACACGGTTGGAAGCGATCTTCTCGACTGTCCGACAAAGAAGGGTAGAGTTGGCCGATGAAATAACATCGAGCTTGGGGCATGCAGATCCTACTCTTTCCCATGTTGCCTACCGGGCACTAGAAGAACTTGGCACCTACAAGCCAGCTCTCGCCCTGTTTAAGAACCCAGCTTCCACAAAATCACAAAGAAGAGGGGCAGCCTTAGCCCTTATGCGAATCCATTCAACCGAAGTGGTTCATTCCTTGGAAAAGCATCTGATAAGCCAGGATGATATTTTATTTGATCTTTCATTTGAGATTCTCGCACGGCTCTACCACAAAGAGAAAGAATGGGATAGTAAGCACTGGGGCGGCAGACCTGACACTAGAGGACCGTATTATGAAATGGAGACATGGGAAGAGTCCAACCGTATTCTCTCTGTTCTACGCAATACAATTGAGATAGTATCAAAGGGAAAAGTAGGGGACTATTTAGCCATTATGAGCCAAAATCGAATCGAGGATGATCAATCTCTTCTCAAAATGGTTGAATTAGCCGAATACGATTCCTCACTTGTCCCTACGATGGTCTCTCAACTTGCGGATAAGGGAGACATACCGGAGGCGGCGCTCAAGATTTTGGCCACCTCAGCCACTAACAAGAAGCTTGAATCAAATGTGCTTACTCAAATTGTAAAATGTTTACTTAAGCCAGCTGACCCCCAATTTGTGACTCCTGTCATAAATGCTTTGATTATCATTGAATCACGCGGGGACTGGGTTGCTCTTCGTCCAGGTAAAGATGCTTTTCTTAAAAATAACCGCAAACTTGACCAGTTTCATCATACACTCGTTGAATTGGCAAAGGGTGACCCTAAAATAGCTCAAACAAGATGGGCCTATTCTGGCGTAGTTGACATTTCCAGCCGGAAAAATGCGAATGCCGAAGCCAAGGCTAATACGGTTACATTTATTGAGGAATGTTGGAGGGAACCGGCGAAAAAAGTACTCTTGATCAATGCCCTGGTTGATTTACGGAATCGTTCCTATGATGATCAACTTATTGCTGCAGCGAACGATTCTAACCCTGATGTCAAGAAAGCTGCAGTTCGTGCAATGCGTCATTTGAAAATCGAAGCAATAAACGAAGACACCACCCCAAAAGTGGCCAGTTTGCAGGCAGATCAGGTCCTCATTCAGGTAAAGGCAATCAAGGGGGATATCGGATTAGGTGAAGCTATTTTTACCAAGGCAGCCTGTGCAAGTTGTCACACCGTTCGTGAGGATGATCCACAGAAAGGGCCCTATCTCGGTAATATTGCCGCCATTTACCCACGCAATGAATTGGCAGAGGCTATCTTGCACCCTAATAAGTCGATCGCTCAGGGTTTTTCCACAAACTTGGTCACGATGAAAGACGACCGTGCAGTAATGGGTTTCGTAACCGAGGAGACACCGAACAAGCTTGTCATGCGGGATATGGCTAGTCAGGAACATATTTTAGAGAAGTCAGAGGTAGCCACTCGTTCCACTTTGCCAAATTCGATGATGCCCGCCGGCTTGATGCACCCTTTCTCCATTAAAGAGTTTGCCTCTATGCTCGATTACATAGTCGACTTATCCCAAAAGTAGTTTTCGTTCAATATGATCAATGAAACTTTAAAAATTTTACCAGTTTTAATGTTTTGCAGCCTCTTCTTTCAGGCTCATGGAAAACAAGCTGGAGCTCATAAACCTAATGAGCTTCTACCTACTCACAGAGATATAAAATATGGGTCACATCCTAAAGAACTGATTAATTTCTGGCAGTTTGAGTCAGATAAAGCAGTTGGGATTCTACTTCAAATCCACGGCGGTGGTTGGATGGGGGGAAAAAAAGATGAAGTCCTCCGACCCCATCAACTCAAGCAAGGCTATCATATTGCTTCAATCAGTTATCCGTTGGTCAATGAAGGGGCATTGCAACCTGCGATGTTGAACTCTGCCCTCCGAGCGGTTCAGTTTCTTCGTTTTAAAGCAGCCGAGTGGAAAATTGATTCTAGCCGAATTGTGGCAACAGGGGGATCCGCTGGTGGGTGCTCCAGTCTGTTGATAGCCTTGCACGATGATATCGCGGAGCCGAATAACCCTGATCCGGTCAAACGATTCTCCTCCCGAATATCTGGGGCTCAGGTGGCCGGGGCACAGACGACGATGAATCCCTTTCTGATCAAGGAAAAAATCGGGGAGAAAACATTCGCAAACCCCATGCCTTACCAACCATTTGGGGCGGAAACAGCTGAGGATATGATGAGGGACTGGGAAAAGTATAAGCAGCTTGCCCTTAAATGTTCCCCCATTACTCACCTCTCCAAGGATGATCCACCCCTTCATCTTTTTTACAATGTGAATCGCGAGTTTCCAACTAGCAGTGGATCCAATGGTATACACAGCCCAATCTTTGGGGAGATCATGCTCGAAGCCTGCGAGAAGATCGGCGTGGAATGTTACTTGCAATATTGGGAAAAAGACCGGCCCCTGCCTGAGGTGAGTCGTCAGGATTTTTTGAATAAACTCCTTTTGTAAGATTACTTTATTTCCTATTTTCTTGCTATGAATGGTGCCATTTTTTGTCTGAGTTTCCTGGTTGGACGAACAGGTCGCTGATGAAAGAAGTATCCCGGTTACTTCCCAAAAAAATGCTACCTCGATTGATCTTTGGAAGGGCTCAGGGAAGTAAGTGAAACCTTTCAGAATTAAAAATATTTTCTGGGATGTGGATGGGGTCCTAGCCGATCTCAACTATGCCTACTACCATTTCCTCACCGGTCACCCCAAGTACCGGGAGCAGTATAGGGGCTTGAAGTGGGAACAGCTTTCCGAGGTTCTTCCGATCGTGCCTGAGTATGGAGCTTTGGAATTGAAGACTCATCCAGAACTCGGAATAGAAATGGACCAAGACTTTTGTGCTGATCAAAAGTTTTTCCGAAATCGTCCCTTGTATCCTGGTGTAATCGAATCACTCAAAGAATTGAATGAGAGGGGCTATCGCCAGTTCACCATGTCGGCGACTTTTGATGTGGAGGCCAAAAAGGCCTATTTGGATGATGTGCTGGCACCCGTTACTGACTTTTTAACCATTGAATGTGTGGAGCATGGAGAGTTTATGCACGACACGGCCAAAAGAGACCGGCTACAAGATTGTTATAAAAAGTACGACCTCAAGCCTGAGGAAACTATTTTGGTTGATGATCGAATTTACAACCAATATGCAGCGATTGAGTCTGGAGCTCATCCTGTACGGTTGCGTTGTGAATTCACTACCGACTTACCTGCTGAATTATCGTGGATCCCTGAATTTCCCAATATTATGGTCCTGAAGGACTGGCTGGTGGGAAGTACATAATTGGGAATGCAGCTTTAGAAATTTTAAAAAGATGTAAAATCCTCTGCTTTGTAGAAACTGAGGTTGCCCATAGCCGAGGCACTCTTCGTACTTTTTAAATCAATGCTATACGGACCTCACCTTGGCTGCGGAAAAGCTCATTAAGATGAGCGGTAAAAATTTCCCTCAGTTATCTAAACACATACGCATTCAAACTACTACTGAGTTTAACTAAGCATACTACCCACCTTGTTGCAGTCTTTTACAGATAACTGTATTATAAATGTCTGATCTACTCTCATGTGTAAAAGAGTAGGTTGTTTATTTTGAAAATTTTGTTATCCATTTTCACTTATTATTCTTACAACTTGTACCCTATAAATTATTCTAATGCGATATCCAGTAATTCTCCTAAGCATTTTACTAACGGTTGCCAAGGCCGCACCTTTACTGACACCACCAGAGGTATGGAAGGATTACAATCCAGACAAGGGTGATTTTAAAGAGGACATTGTAAGGCAAGAAACAAAAGGAGGAATTTTTTTCAAGGAATCCTACATTAGTGCGTATGTGAACGGAGAGGAGGTTCGTATTTTCTGTAAGTATGCAGTAAAAGCCGGAACGAAAATGGCACCCGGCTTGTTGAATGTCCACGGATGGATGGGTGGTCCCGCCATCGATATGAAATATGTGAATGATGGATGGGCAGTCATGGCCCATGATTATTCCGGAATCAATAAGCGGAGTGATTACACGAAGTATCCGAATGCTTTAGCCCATGGACACATGGAAGCCAAAAAGATGGGGCATGCCTTGATCTATGACCGCATGCCAGACGGTAGCCAAACCACGAATCCCAAGGCAACTTCTCATTATCTATGGAATGCGGTGCAACGCAGGGCCCTCAGTTATTTGCTTGCCCAAAAAGAAGTGGATCTGGATCGTATTGGTGCCAAGGGGTATTCCTATGGGGGTACGATTATGTGGAACCTGGGAATGGACCCCAGGGTCAAGGCGATCGTTGCTTACTTTGGAATCGGGTGGATTAACTATTATCGTGATCGAGCGGTATGGATGTACAGCAACCCATACAAAGAACCGAAAAAATCACCGGGACAAAAACTGTATCTTTCGGCCGTGGCCCCGCAAGCCCATGCCCCTTACATCACCGCGGCCAGTCTTTGGCTGAATGGCTCCAATGATCATCATGGTGGTCATGAGCGAGGGGGTGAAACTTTTAAAAACTTTAAGCAAGAGGTGCCCTGGGATTTTGCGGTTCAGGCACGTGGGCATCACAATACCGAAAAGCTGGGAGATAATTGTCAGTTATGGCTGGAAAAGCATGTGCTTGGCAAAAAACATTTCTGGCCAGAGCGCCCCCAGTCGGAAATAAAGCTTGATGCAGATGGTGTGCCCGTGCTGCACCTGACTCCTGCAAATCCAGCAGAAATCAAGAAATTACAAGTTTATCAGTGCCTAAAGACATCGAATAATATTGCCCGCTATTGGAGAGATGTGGATTCAGTCAGGCAGGGGAACACCTGGGTGGCGAAGATACCTGTTATGAATGTGGATGAATATGTATTTTCTTATGCCAATATCCGTTACCGGAACAACATCGTTCTATCTTCGGGTTTCGAAGCTGTCATTCCATCCAGGCTTGGTAAGGCGGTGGCCACCGATAAGAAAGCCGGTTTCATTTCCAAGGGAACTGGGCAATGGTCCCATGTCGGTCCGGCCGAAGGGATAGGGGGCGTACAAGGATTTCGTCCCCTTGATAATCGCAGGGGAACCAAGAATATACAGTTTTCCGATCCCAAATGGAAAGCTCCTAAGGGATCCAAGCTAAGCTTTCGTTTTTATTGCACCCAGCCACAAAAAGTTGTCTTCAGTGCCAACCGACGATTTACCACGGAACTTGAGATCACCGCTTCCGATGACTGGCAAAGATTGACGATTCCTGCCAAGCAGTTACGCAGTCATGGTGCTGTATTAAGTGACTGGTCTGTAGCGGACAGTATGGGAATAATGCCAAAAATGGGATCTGATATCACCCAAGTGGTTTTCGCAGATTTTAAATGGAATCCTCCAACCCAAGAATCTCCTGCTAAATAGGATTCACTTTCATTTTTCAGCTTCAAATATAACTTTTTACTCTTAAACTTACTACCATGGTAGGTCTTATTTGCTGAGAAAAGTGATCTGATTGTAGGCTAGTTGATTTCTAAGAGCTCACATTCAAAGATCAGGGTGTCACCAGGTTTGATTTTTCCGCCAGGTCTGGGATTGTCTCCGTACCCTAGCTCGCTGGGGATATAAATTCGAACTTTACCACCCACCTGAGTCTTGGTAAGTCCCCCAGAGAATCCCTTAATTACTCCACTCATTGGAAAATTTGCAGGTTGGCCCCGATCTACAGAACTGTCGAAAACGGTACCGTCAATCAGGGTGCCGTGGTAGTGTAAGCGGACAGAACTTTCCATGGTTGGGCTTGGGCCTTTCCCTTCTTTCAGAATTTCATAATAGAAGCCGGAAGGATCCTTTTTGACTCCCTCCTGCTTACTTAAAAGGGTTAGGTATTCTTTGCCCTTTGCTTTATTTCCTTTGGCAGCCTCAGCCATAGTTACTTGTTCAGCTTGCCGAGATGATTGCATTTTTTCCATCATCAAAGCCTGAACCTTTTCCTGAACAGCCGCATACTCCGGAGGCATTACTTCCATGGAAAATCCTTTTTTCATTCCAGCCAGAATTATTTCGATCTGAGCATCTGTGAACTGCAATTTCCCCAAGCCTGAACCTTTTGCAACCATGATTCCTATAGTTTCATAAATCAGGGTGTCTTCAGAGGGAGGTTCAGCTTTTGTCTGTGCTGGCTGACTGAAGCCAGTCAAGGTCGTGATCAAAAAACCGACAAGCGATGCCTTGACGGTGCAAGAAATATTACAAGGAAACATATCACAACGCTCCCATGTCTGCAGATATAGTCAACTGAAATGGGGGGCGTACAATTACTAACATCAACAGGGAGTGAGTCATATTATTTTTCGTAACCCATGCAGGAGGAGAAACTGTCTATGTTTCAATCCCTTTGAATGATGCGGACGTAGTACGGTTTTCTCTGAGCTTCTTGTTCTTAATTACTGTAAAGAAGATTACAATTGTTCAGAAAGAAGGCGTTGAAAGAGAGGGGGCAACTCTATCCGACTTTACAGTACTTTATCGGATATTACCCGGATGATTAGATACGGGCCTTGTAGCGATTTACTATGTCTCTAAGTAGGCCTTTTTGGGGTAGTTTCCCCTCGGGTATTTTGCCTAGAATGGAGAAGCCTTCCTGCTTCATCCAATCGAATATATTGGCCAGTGTTTTGTTTTCCGGATTTTCCTTGATGGTCTGAAGCATCCATTTTTTGGCAAAAGATTTATCTCCTGCTTTGTAAATTGCCCAGGCTGCAAAAGGTGGGATCTCATTCTGATCCCCAAGCACTTTTTTTAGTTCCGAAATTGCAGGTTTGGCCTGTTTTTCTAGGAGCAATAAACCAATCACCGACCAGTAGCGTATAACCGGGTCAGTATCGGTGAGAGCCTCAGTGAAAGTCTGGAGATTTTTCTTTTTTCTGGTGAGGACAAGATCGGCGTAGTCGAGATACTTCGCTAGCGGGTAGAGTTTGGAATCGCGAACGAATGCAAACACCGTGGTTTCTTTCTCCTTGGTGATTTGGTTTCTCATCTCCTCGGGCATGAGACCGGAATCAAAGTACTTGAGTTGTTGCCGGCGGAGTTCTTTCTTTAATTCTTTAATCTTAGTCTGGTGCAGCGGGTCATTGATCTGGTTATCAATATTGTGAAAGTCTTGAAAGTTATCGTAGAATTCCTCCGATGGGCGGGGTTCAAAGAAGCGACCGGTCACTGCATTGGTTTTTCCTGCCTGATGGTGTCTTTCCCAGGCACCCGTTGCTTTCATATTGTGCATGTAGGCAAGATACTGTCCGTTGGGAGCAAAGGGTGCATAATTTTTATGGTATGCAAACTGTTCGTCTCGCACAACTCGCACGCAGTCAAATCGTTCATCTGCCCGACTACGCCAAGAGAAATGGTAGTTGGGTTCAGGCTCGGTCTGGGGACCAAGAAAGATTCGGCCCTGAAACTGGTCTTTCATTTCAGCACCAGTCAGGCTAATCCAGGTTTTGGGCATATCGATAAAGCTGACAATCCGGTCAATGGTCGATCCTGGCATTTTCCCTTTTGGGTAGAGGGCTTTCATCTTTTCAGGAATTCGTACCACGAGGGGGCAATGGATTCCACTGGAGTAAAGAAAGCGCTTACTACGGGCAAGCACACCCCCGTGGTCTGAGTTATAGACAATGATGGTATCTTCATAGAGTCCGTCCCGTTTAAGGTTCTTGATCGCTTGTCCAACCAAGGAATCCATCCTCGAAATAGCGCTTGTATATTTTGCGTAAGTATTTCTCATTTCAGGAAGATCGGGGTGGTAGGGAGCGAGGATCATTTTCGCGGGGTCGACGGACTCGTCCGTGTGATCGCCAAAGGCTCTGGATTCATGACTATCTCCAATGTTGTAAACCGTAAAAAAGGGCTGTCCTTTTTTCCGCTTTTTCCAGGAACCTGCGTAATTGCCCCCAGAATAATTCCAAAATTCCCTGGGGTTCCTACCTTTGGGTCCTTGTAGGTTGTAATCGGTTTTCGAACAATTACTTGTGAAGTAACCGGCCTTTTGCAGGAGTTCGTTGTAGAAGCTGATTGTTGCAGGAATTTCGAAACCACTGCGCATGGGTTGGGTGCCATTAGAAATTGAATGCATCCCAGTAATCCATGAGGATCGGGTGGGGGCACAGACTGCTCCGTTATCAAAGCAGTACAGGTAGCGGAACCCTTCCTTGGCCAATTGATCAATATGGGGAGTCTTGGCATTTTTACTTCCGTAGCAACTTATCCATTCAATACTGTTATCCTCACTGGTAATCCACAGAATATTTGGTTTCGCTGACTTTGCCTCCAGAAATGAGCAAACTAAAATGAGAATGATTGGTGAAGTTATGCTTATGAATTCTTTCATTTTGGACGAATCTGTATTTTGGAGAAAGCCTAGATTCCATAGATTTCATGATCTTTAATTCTGAGCAAATCTTTTATAAGTTTTCAAAAATCATACAAGGTACTTTTATATTCGTTTTGATTGGATAAAATTATTTAACTTGGGGTCTTTGGGTAAGATGTATCCATCTACGCTTTACCTGATTTTAGTGAATTTTTTAATCTTATGATCATCTAACCCTCTGCTTCCTATGAGATTGAAACTACCTTACAAAGCTGTAGGATCGTTCCCAGTGAATGATGTAATGAGAGTTATCCTTTTTGATGGTAGGTGCGGACTCTGCAATGCCTGGGTTACTTTTCTTCTCTTACAAGACAGGCAGGGTATTTTTAAGTTCGCTCCATTACAGGGGAAATATGCCCGAGGTATAGACCCGGAAGCAAGTGAATGTCTGAATTCCATTGTTTATGTTACCGGTGATAAAAAGCATTATCGTTCAGGGGCGGCGTTGCGAATTCTAAGGGATCTGGGTGGAGTCTGGTCCCTTTTCTTTATTTTTTGGCTTGTTCCCTTTTTTTTACGCGACCCTCTCTATGCCTTGATTGCTCGCTTTCGCTACCAGATATTTGGTAAGAATGAGAGTTGCCGGGTGCCCCGTCCCAGTGAAAAAGATCGTTTTCTTGACTAAGCCCGTTACCACTCAATGAGATTGATTGGAGTGGATTGACTTGCTTTTTTGGACCCTGCCTATTTGAGGAATGAAAATGTTTTTTTGGGGGTTCCTATGCTTTTCCAATTTCTTTTCGATTCAGGGTTTGGCCGTGGAGCTTTACCTCGATAATCTTTTTTTGCAGATAAAATTAACCAAAGGGTTGGTGAAATAATGTCCATCACTGCTGATTATGCAAAAGGTTCGAGGGCTACTCCCGTTATTAATGCTGTAAGTGAAGTGACTGGGTTAGTTTGTTCGATGAATTCGATCTATCGGGACAAGGAGAATGGGAGAGGCATAAGACTTTAAATCGTAGTTAAAGATAACATCCCCATTCAGTCTCTTCATTATCTATTAAATAAGTAACTCTAAGGTTTTAATCTGGGTTACATACTGTTTTCTATCAGATCAATTTGCCAAAAGGTATTTACTGTCCAGGTTTGATTTCTGTTTAAAAGATAATCTAGCATCACTTGATATTGCTGTTGCAAGTACATTGCGATAAGGATAATATATTTTTGTTTGTGAAACATTTTCTTTCCATAGTTTGCCTGCTTGTCATCGGATGCCTTACCGTTTCCACGGTTTCTCCGGGACTTCACACCTCGCTATTTCATGACGGTCAGGAGTGTCCCCACGGAAAAAGTGGGAAGCCATGTTCTTCCCATAAGCAAGAATCCTCAGAAGAAAATCCTGGTGTCTGTGCCGTTATTCTTTTTGGGGAGAGTTCCGAGCACACTTTCATATTTTCTTTTTTTGCAACTTCAGTCCTTTGTGACTTAGGCGTATCAATAGTGGATTCTGAAGATATAGTCCCCGTTTTCGGTTTGGGAGCTACTTCTGCACGGGGACCGCCCCTTAGAGCTTAAAGATTTTTCTCTCCAAACGGCTGCATTTCTTCCTCAAGTAAGAAATTGCACAACTTCTCATCTAAAAAGGGAGTTACATTATCTCGGTCAATCCGAAGTTTCTCCTGAAATTCTTTAAACTTTAATCTATGAAAATTTTATCAATCCCTATATTTTTAGCCTCTTCCTTTGCTTTTGCTCAGGAAAAATCACCAAAGGAACCGATTGCGGATTTGGAAGCACTCACCATTGAGTCCACCCCCCTTGGTACAAAGACTTCGGATGTCACCCAGGCATGGAGTGTGCTCTCTGGTAACGATCTTGATAAAGCCAAAGGTGATACCATTGCAGAGACCTTGTCTGCTACCCCTGGTGTTAGTCAGACCCATTTTGGCCCAACCGCCAACCGACCTATCATTCGAGGAATGGATAAGTTCCGGGTTCGCGTTTTACAAAACGGAACCGATTCTTTTGATGTATCTGCCCAATCAGAAGATCATGCCGTTCCGATTGATCCTCTAATGGTCGACCGGATAGAAGTGCTCCGCGGTTCATCTGCTCTCTTGCATGGCGGAAGTGCGATCGGAGGAGTTGTCAATGTAATTGACCGGAGTATCCCAACCAGCCCATATGATTCACCAGGTGCTTCTTTGCGTTCAAGTTACACCAGTGCAAATGAAGGATTGAGTTATGGAGCCATAGCCTTTGGAAGCTCAGATAAACTCAATTATCAACTCAATGTATCCAAGAGAGATTACAATGATTATGAAGCTCCTTCTTTCAAAACTGAGGATCATCATACAGGAGAAGAAAAAGGTCCCTTTACTAAAGTCGAAAATAGTCATAGCGATAGCACCACGCTAGGCTTTGGGGCTTCCTACATGCTTGATTCCGGTTTTGTAGGCTTTAGTTTGTCAAGCTATGAAAATAATTATGGCGTTCCCGGTGAACACGCCGATTTGGATATGCGAATAGAGATGGAAAGCGATCGCTTTCAGTTCCGTTCCCAAATTGAGTTTTCTGACTCTGATTGGTTGTCTGGTATTGATTTTAATATTGGCTATGGTGATTACAAGCATAGTGAGATTGGCAAAGAAGACCCAAGTGATGAAGAGTTACATACCCACGCAACCTATTTACGTGAGGGATTCGAAGGCAGAATTGGTATAGAGCATGTAATCGGTAATCTTCGGGGAGTTTTTGGTATTCATGGCTTATTTGATGAATTCAAAATTGTAGGAGATGAAAGCATTTTTGGAGGTACAATCAGTTCGGAGGAATCTACAAAGATAGCAATGTTTCTAGTCGAAGAATTTAGCTTAACTGATGAGTTAACCCTAAATACTGGGGTTCGTTGGGAGAGCCATGATCGTGATTATGAAGGTTCTATATCTGATCGAGAGGATTCAACTATTAGTGCTAACGGAGGTTTCTCTAGAGATTTCGGTAAACTCTGGAATATTAGCGGTAATATTAACTACTCTGAGAGGGTACCAGATTCAGCAGAACTGTATGCTAACGGACCTCATCATGCTACAGAAAGCTATGAGGTTGGGAATCCTAATCTTGATACGGAATCTGCAGTTGGTTTAGAGGTTATCCTTCGAAAAACAATAGGTAATGTAAAGGGACAATTTTCAGCTTTTCATACAAGATTTGACAACTATGTGTTTTTGGAGGAACGTGAACCGGAGTTAGAAATAGATGATCTTCCAGTAAAGGACTACAAAGCCATTGATGCTGAGTTTCAAGGTATTGAGGTGGAAATCGATTGGCTTGCCATGGAGAACCCAGGTTGGGATCTTTTGCTTTCTTTTTACGGGGACACCATCCAAGGAAAGAACAAAACCGAAGGAGGCAACCTATCAAGAGTTCCAGCTTCCAGACTTGGCTTCGGCTTTGAGGTTATGCAGGAAAAACTTGATTTCGGGGTAAATCTTACACGGTCCTTAAAGCAGGACAAATTAGGACACCACGAGGAATCAACTCCCGCCTATTCAGTCGTGGATGCCTTTGCTTCCTATGATGTGAGCCTCGGAGATTCAGTGGGTCAGCTGTTTGTTAAGGGCACGAACCTGACTGATGAATTGGCTTACAACCATGCCTCTGTTCTTAAGCAATTCGCCCCACTTCCCGGACGAAGCGTAGAAATTGGCCTGAAGTTTGATTTCTAAAGATAAAAGAACTTAGTTCAAAATCTATTCTTTCCAAGAGCTCTCGATCATTTAGTGGTCGGGAGCTCTTTTTTTTAGCTTTTTTGAATTCTTCTCAAAGTAGTTTCTGCCTGCACTGGTTCGATTTATTTTTGGGTGGCCTGGAGGCGAATTCTAGGACGGTAAAATCTCTTTGAGTTTGTGATCCTTTTCCTTGGTAAGTAGCGTGGGTATTGAAATGATAACAATAGCTAATTTTGGAACCTTAATGGAAGCGGAGTTGCTGAGGTTAAAGCTCTCATCTTTTGGTATTGAGGCTTTCATCCCAGATGAGTTAACTGCGAGCGTTGCTCCTCATATTTTCGCATCCAAATCTGGAGTACGTGTGCAGGTTTTACACAAAGATCTGGAACAGGCGGGTAAAGTTATCAATGAAGAATTTTATACTCTAGGGGATGGCGAGGCTTTGGATTCAAGCGAATCTTTTGAACCTTGTGGGGAAGAATGAAAATATGGTGTCTTCATGGAGCCATGCAGACTTCTAGCGTCTGGGATGGTTTTGATGGTAAATTTTGTATTTCAGGAAAACCAGCTCTTCTTCAAAAGGTAAACCTCTACCGGGAGATCTCCACGAGTCTTGTGCAATGGGCCCAAGATTTTTGCCTTACTGTAAGCAAGGAGTCAGCAGCCGAAAAACCTTTCCTTCTTGGTTATTCTCTTGGCGGAAGGCTTGCGATGCATGCATATCTCAATGCTCCCGATATGTGGAGGGGGATGATTATTGTATCAGCTGACCCCGGGGCGTCCAGTAATGAACAAAAGAAGCAACTTTTAAAAAAGGATTTACTCTGGTCAGAGAGGTTCCAGTGTGAAGACTTGAAATCATTACTGGAGGAGTGGGATGGTGCTGCGGTTTTTTGTAAAAGACTAAATCAGGCTCCACGAATTCTTGATCAATTGGATCCGCAAAAAATCAGTAAATTGTTATCCGTTTATTCAAAAGGAGGACAGCAAGATTTGATGACTTTACTTCACCTAAAAGGCAAAGCACCAATGCTTTTCCTCTCGGGGGAGGAAGACTCTAAATATTCAGAGATCGGAAAGAGACTTCAGCGATGTTGCCCCCAATTATCTCATGGAATTATCAGAGATGCTGGCCACCGGGTTCCTTGGGAGAATACAAAAGGGTTTATATCAGCCGTAAATCTATTTTTGGATTCAACCATGGATGGTCAGAAATGAGGGAACCGGGTAGGGAAAGATGCAGCTGGCCGTTGGGAGATCCAGTCTACATAGATTACCATGATCAAGAGTGGGGAGTGCCAGTGTTTGATGATCAAAGACTTTTTGAGATGTTGATTCTGGAAGGAACGCAAGCAGGTCTCAGTTGGATAACAATCTTGAAAAGGCGAAGGGATTACCGAAAAGTTTATCATCAATTTAATGCGGTTAAATTGGCTCGCTGGACTGACAGGGAAATAGAGGAAGTACTCAATGATTCCAGGATCATTCGAAACCGCTTAAAGGTGTTTTCCGCCAGACAAAATGCACAGTCATTTTTAAGAATTATCGAGGCCAAGGGAGGATTCAGTGAGTTTATTTGGTCCTTTGTTGATCAGAAGCCAATTATAAATAAGTGGGTTGAGTTTTCTCAATGCCCTACCATGACAAAGGCGTCAGATGCTATGAGCCGGGAATTGAAAAACTGGGGCTTTAAGTTTGTGGGCTCCACCATTTGCTATGCTTACATGCAGGCGGTCGGGATGGTGAATGATCACCTCGTTTCCTGTTATCGTCATCGAGAGATAGAGCATGCCCAAGTTGACTAAATCGAATTTGCTGAATAAAT
This sequence comes from Opitutales bacterium, assembly GCA_029254745.1. Taxonomy (GTDB): domain Bacteria; phylum Verrucomicrobiota; class Verrucomicrobiia; order Opitutales; family Seribacteraceae; genus Seribacter. The sequence continues at coordinate 26,269 of JAQWWZ010000060.1, forward strand.
ATTGAGTGTCTGAATGCAGGACTTTGCTTGCAATATTGCAGGGTGTGAGGGTGTATTTTCCTCTTCATTTCCCATATCAATTGGATGGATCGAGGGTACATAAAAACCGGAGCTCCTTTGAGGAAAAGTCTTTTATTTAGGTGATTTCTTTTGATTTGAGTCATGTAATCTATAGGTTGCAAATGTGAGTAATCCAATTGCCATCGTCATGTCTGAGGTTTTCCTTCGTCGTCTGACTCCCGCTCTCTCCAGTTTTACAGGAAGAACACAAGACTACAGAATCCTGAGTATTCATCGGGAAATTGAGGAATTGGAACCAATATTGGCAGAAATTAATCCCAGCGGATTAATTACCGAGTGGTTGCCTCAAAAAACAGACCAATTATTGGGACTAAAGTTGAGCATCCCCCATATTATCGTGGCCACTCACAAATGTTATCCAAATGTGCTTAGCGTTGATGTGGATGATCTTGCAGTCGGTCGGGAAGCTGCGGAAGCCTTGTCCATGGTTGGCTTTAAGAGCTTAGCCTGTCTTGGGAATGGCACCCCTTATTCAAGCCTTAGGATTCAGGGTTTTATGGATACGATTTCTTTAAAAGAAATTCCTTTCTCTCGCCATACGGAGAGTGGGTTTGAAGAACTGCGGTACAGTGAGTCTTTCACCAAACCTACTCAGGCTATGAAAGATTGGCTGGAGGCTTTACCGAAACCGTGTGGGATTTTTGCTGTTCATGATCCATTGGGCAGGTTTTTATCTGGTGCCTGTACCCAATTAGGTATCGGAGTCCCTGATGAAGTGGCTATTATTGGAGCCAACAATGACCCTCTTGTTTGCGGACTTACCTTTCCGATGCTTTCCAGCGTCTCTATACCGTGGAATGAAGTGGGGAAGGTGGTGGGAAGATCCATGCAGGAAATGATTTTAGGACAAAAACAGATCACCCATACATGCCAGCTCATTTCTCCAAGTGGGGTGTTCCTCAGGCACTCGGCAAACCATTTGGCCATTCAGGATAATATGCTTCGCCGTTCAATGTCTTACATGACGGAGAGAATGAAAGAACCGATAAGTATTGGCACTCTTTGCAGTCACCTGAACATATCAAGAAGAACATTGGAGAGAAAATTTAAAGAGATTTTATGTTGTACCCCCTGGGAAATGCTTTGCCAAATTCGGGTAAATCATGCGAAGCAACTGCTTTCTGCCACCGTTCATCCTATTTCCCGTGTTGCAGAATTGTCCGGGTTTAATGACCCCGAGAGGATGGCGGTTGTTTTTAAAAGGTTGACTGGGAAATCTCCTTCTCAATTCAGAAAGTGATCCGCATTTATCTTTTTTTACAAATAAATGATCTTTTAGTCATTATATACGATAATAATGGTGAAAAAACATAAATTTATTTGATTCAATGCTTGTCAAAAATTTTACAATTCGCTTTCGTACGAGTTCATAAAAATTTTACTTTCTGAGTCTCAATCACCGAATGCCAAAATGAAACAAAAACAATCTATTTCTGAAATTTCTATTTCCCGCAGAGATTTTATTTCTCAATCTGGAAAAATTGCAACAGGTGGTGCCATCGCTGGAATTTCTGTCCCGATGATACATGCCAAAAAATCAAACGATTCTAAGCGAGCACTCTTGATTACAGGAGGGTGTTGCCACGATTATGACAGACAGAAAGATATCCTCAGTGAAGGTATTAGTGAGAGAGTAAAGACTGAATGGGATATCTTTTTTGAAATGGATGAGAAGAAAAGTAAAGCTAGGCTAAGCAAAACAGGATGGGCAGATGCATATGATTACATCGTGTATAACCACTGTTTTGCTCATGAAAAAGATGCAGCATTTATTAAGTCAATCACCGACACCCATAAGGCAGGCAAACCGGCAATTGCTCTTCATTGTGCGATGCACTCCTACCATTGGAATATCCCCGCTAAGGAAGGTGAAAAGAAAGCCTGGAATGATATGCTGGGTGCAAGCTCAACAGGACATGGACCTAAGGCTCCAATTAAGATTAACAAAGTAAAAAAGAATGCGGATCATCCGATCATGAAAGACATGCCCGATGGCTGGGTGACGCCTGAGGGAGAACTGTACAATGTCCAACAAGTTTACAAAGACACGAAGGTTTTAGCTTATGGAGATAATGGAAAAAATAAAGCCCCTAAGGAGCCCCAAGCGTGTGTATGGGTAAACACTCATGGCAAGGGAAGGATCTTCGCGACAACCATTGGTCATCACAATTCAACTATGTCCACGCAGGAGTATTTAGATATGATGGGTAATGCGGTTCGCTGGATAACTGCTAAAAAGTAGTTTGCTCAATATACTAGTCCCTGAAGCGAGGTTTTGACTTTTTACGGAAGTCGCCTCCTTTACCGAACTTTTTACCTTTACTAAAACTTTTTCCGCCCGGGCGGGGTCTTCCTTTATCAATAGAGATATTCATCTGGTGCCCTTGAACCCAAACTTTCTTTAAGGCCTCAAACACATCATTTGGCATATCCTTGGGGAGATCGATAAATGTATGGTCTTTAAACATACGGATTTTCCCTACTTCTCTTGGGTCCATACCCACTTCATTGGCAATGGCCCCGACTATATCGCCTTTTTGGGCACCATGAAATTCTCCAACCTCAAGCCTGTAGCTTTGAAGATTGTCATCACGAAATGATCTGCGGTCCGAACGATCGTTATCCCGGGAAGAAAAATCTCGTCTGTCACCCCGGTCGCGTTCTCTACGATCTTCCCTTCGTGGTTTTTTTGTCTCGGACTTGGGCATGCTGTCATAGCGAAGGGCTTTTTTTCCAGCCTCCAAAAACGCAAGAGAAGCAGCAACTTCAAGAGTATCTTTGCCGGATTCCTCAATATATCGCTGCAAGGCTTTGCGGTAGTCGTCCAAGTTCCCTTTAAGTCCCTGTTCGATTTTACTGAAGAATTCTTCCTCTCGTCGTTCGTTCATTTCTTCCAAGGTAGGAAAAACATACTGGTCACAGGGAACTTTCAGTGTCCGCTCAATAGCATTGAGCATTCTCATTTCTTTATTGGTGATGAAGATAATTGCATCTCCTTCTCTTCCTGCTCTTCCCGTTCTGCCAATCCGGTGAGTGTAGGATTCCAAGTCAAAGGGAGCGTCATAGTTTAGAACATGGGATATACGATTCACATCGAGACCACGAGCGGCAACATCGGTGGCGACCAGGACATTTATTTTTCCACGCTTCAACCGGTCCACTGTTTTTTCCCGAAGGTTTTGTGGCATGTCTCCATTAAGAGGTTCCGCTGGATAGCCTTTACCCTGAAGTTTTTCAGCGATTTCCATGGTAGCGTTTTTGGTGCGGGCAAAAATGAGCATGGCCTCAAACTTCTCAATCTCCAACAGGCGGGTTAACATATCCCGTTTCTCATGCTGACGAACTTTAATAAATCGCTGGCGGATGTTAGGTGAGTTCTCTGCTTTAACTTTGATCGTTACCTGTTCTGGGTCCTGTAAATGCTTTTCCGCAAGCTTTCGAATGGGCTTGGGCATGGTAGCAGAGAAAAGGGCTGTTTGCCTTTCTTGGGGGGTATGTTCGAGGATCCACTCAATGTCGTCGATGAAGCCCATGCTTAGCATTTCATCTGCTTCGTCTAGGACTAAAGCCTGAAGGTTGTTCAGCTTTAAATAGCCCTTGTCAATATGATCCATAACTCGGCCGGGCGTGCCGACCACAACCTGTGCACCGCGTTTGAATTCCCTTATTTGTTCTCCATACCCGGTGCCTCCATAAACAGCAACCACTCGTAAGTTGGGGAGATTTTCTGCAAAGCCTTCCATGGCTTCAGCGACTTGAAGTGCAAGCTCACGGGTGGGAGCAAGGACGAGGATTTGAGCCCCTTTTATCGAATCATCAATCCGGGAAAGCAAAGGGAGAGAAAAGGCGGCAGTTTTTCCTGTTCCGGTCTGGGCCACACCCAAAAGATCTTTTCCTTCCAAAAGGGGAGGGATCGCGTGTTCCTGGATCGGGGAAGGGGTTTCATATCCGGCTTTTCGAACTGCTTGTAAAATAGGTTCAGCTAGGGACATTTCATCAAAGCTGATTCTAGAATCGGTAGCTTCTTGAATGTTATTTTCGTCATTCATAGGGTAGGGGTCGTTCGTTGTTTAAAGGGGCCAAATAGGTCGAACGTTTGCTCACTTACACTAAGGTTCCAATAACACCACTTCGGAGCACATGTTCTATTTGAATGGCTAAAGATGCCAACACTATACGAAGATGTGAATAAATACGAGCAGTAAAATCCTTAAGATTTATTCATAAAGAGAAAAGTATACATATTTTTTTCCCAAATTTTAGATTTCTTTTATAAGTTTTTGGTTTACAGATGGGGCTGGATGTTTCACATCCTACAAGTGTATTAATTTATGATCCTTGTAGTTCCCAAAGAAATTCTTGATCGCGAGCAAAGAGTTGCGATTACTCCGGGAAATATATCCACTTTACAACGCCTTGGATACGAAGTTTGTATCGAGGCTGACGCGGGTGTACAGTCTGCGATGCCCGACCAAGCTTACATAGATGAAGGTGCGGTGATTATAAATGAAACCAAGAAAATTTGGTCTCAGGCGGATGTTGTTTTAAAAGTAAACCCTCCGACTATGCAAGAGGCAGGGTGGATTCGGGAAGGGGCAACCTTGATCAGCTTTGCTTACCCAGCCCGCAACGAAGATCTCCTCAAATCTTTGGGGCAAAGAAAAATCAATTGGCTGGCCATGGATTGTGTGCCCCGAATTTCTAGGGCTCAGTCGATGGATGCACTAAGCTCCATGGCCAATGTGGCAGGATATCGTGCGGTTGTGGAAGCATCCCATGCGTTTGGTCGATTCTTTACCGGTCAGATTACGGCAGCGGGCAAGGTTCCCCCAGCCAAGGTTTTGGTCATCGGGGCAGGGGTCGCTGGGTTGGCTGCAATTGGTGCGGCTAGAAACATGGGAGCTATGGTTCGGGCCTTTGATACCCGTCCGGCAGTGAAAGAGGAAGTTCAGAGTTTGGGTGGAGAATTTCTGATGCTTAATTTTGATGAGGACGGGGCTGGGGCAGGCGGGTATGCCAAAGTAATGAGTAAGGAATTTATCGAAGCAGAAATGAAGCTCTTTGCAGAACAGGCGGAAGAAGTCGATATCATCATAACCACCGCCATGATACCAGGAAAGAAATCTCCTGTTTTACTAACCGGAGAAATGGTGAGGAAGATGAAGCCGGGATCGGTCATTGTAGACTTAGCCGCCGAGGGTGGTGGAAATTGTGAATTAACCGAAGCTGGGCAGAAAAAAGTTGAGTATGGGGTCACCATTTTGGGCTACACTGATTTACCCTCCCGCTTACCCGCTCAGTCCAGCAGGTTGTATGGAAATAATCTCGTCAAACTGGTGAGCCTGCTTGGTGAAGTAAAAAAGTTTTCGATCAATCAGAAAGACGAAGTTATTCGTGGGGCTTTGGTCTTGGATAAGGGGAAAGTCTCGTGGCCACCGCCCAAAGTTGAGGTCAGTGTGCAGTCAGCGAAACCCCTCGAAACCCCAGTCCATAAACCGGTCAAAGAAAAGAAGTCTTTTTTTTCACCCGGGCTCATGTTGGGAGGCCTTTGTATCCTTCTACTTGCCATGGGTTGGAAGGGAGGGAATGAATTTTTGGATCAATTAACCGTTTTTGTTTTGTCCTGTTTTGTCGGGTATATGGTTGTGTGGAATGTGACGCCTTCCCTGCACACTCCTCTAATGAGTGTGACAAACGCGATAAGCGGAATCATTGTGATTGGAGGAATGCTCTTCGTTTCCGGTTCCAATCCCTGGATCGCCGGGGTGGCGATCTTTTTGGCAACGATTAATGTAGCAGGCGGGTTTTTAGTGACTCACCGAATGCTTAAAATGTTTCGTAAGGAATGACAGAGGGACTGATTACTATGGCTTACCTAGTATCGGGATTATTGTTCATCCTTAGCCTGGGTGGTTTATCGAAGCAGGAAACCGCCCGCAAAGGTAACATCTATGGCATTCTTGGTATGACTCTTGCGATCGTAGCAACTTTTGTAAGTGGTGAGGTGGAAAACTTCAAACTATTGATTCCGTTGATGCTCGCCGGTGCGGTGATTGGTGCTCTTCTGGCAAAAAGAGTGGAGATGACCTCCATGCCAGAACTCGTTGCCATACTTCATAGTTTTGTCGGTTTGGCCGCGGTTCTCGTTGGCCTCGCCAGTTTTTTGGATCCCAGTCATGGCGAGCTTTCCGGTACGGATCAACTGATTCATGATGTAGAGATTTTACTGGGTGTCTTCATCGGCGGAGTGACTTTTACCGGATCGGTCATTGCTTTTGGGAAATTACGGGGATCGCTAAGTGGAAAGCCGCTACTTTTACCCGGTCGTCATATGATCAATCTGGTCATGCTCGGAGCGTCCATCTGGCTGGGAGCCCAGTTTGTTGAACAGGGTCACGACCAGGCGTTGATCAGTCTGCTGATGGTAATGGGGATTTCATTCTTCCTCGGTGTCCACTTAATCGTGGCAATTGGTGGGGCGGATATGCCCGTGGTTGTTTCCATGTTAAATAGTTATTCCGGTTGGGCCGCAGCCGCAGCCGGATTCATGCTGAAAAATGATTTACTGATCATTACCGGTGCCTTGGTCGGAAGCAGTGGAGCGATCCTCAGTTACATTATGTGCAAGGCGATGAATCGAAGCCTGACCAATGTGATATTTGGAGGGTTTGGCACTGCTGGAGGCAGTGCTGCGACCGCATCAGAAATGGAGGGGACGATCACTGAGATCAGTGCGGATGAGGTGGCGGAGGAATTGAAAAACGCCAAAGAAGTCATGATCGTTCCTGGTTACGGAATGGCGGTGGCTCAGGCCCAGCATGTAGTGAAGGATATTACCGAGACACTGAGAGGGAAGGATGTGAATGTCCGTTTTGCGATTCACCCGGTAGCTGGACGACTACCCGGGCACATGAATGTTTTGCTTGCTGAGGCGAATGTTCCCTACGATATCGTATTTGAAATGGATGAGATCAATGATGGACTGCCCAAGGTCGATGTTTTATTGGTGGTTGGAGCCAATGATATAGTAAATCCCTCCGCCCTCGAGGATTCGAGTAGTCCAATTGCCGGGATGCCAGTGATCGAGGCCTGGAATGCCAAGTCCGTGGTCGCCTTGAAAAGAAGTATGGCCGCGGGGTATTCCGGGGTCGAGAACCCGCTTTATTTCAAGGATAATACCCATATGTTGTTCGGCGATGCCAAGGATACATTATCCGCGGTTTTCTCCAAACTTGTTTGAGCAGAATTTCTAATTATCCTTGTTTCCTCTTGCCAGAGAGTGATGGGATAAAAAAAGTAAAATATGCCCGCCTTTGCTTCCTGCTTAATTATATACTTTTTCACACTGGTTACTCTTTGCGGTCAGTCAGTGTACCGCCCAAAGTTGATCAATAGTAAAAATGGAGATCACCATGATTTTCCCTTGGGAGTACTTGAGGCCACCGGTCGGCTGAAAGATGGGGATAAAGAAATCCTTATTATGGATGTGGGGAAAGGGGGAGCTGCGCAGAAAGCCGGCCTTTTAGTCGGGGACCGGGTGGTACGAATCGACGGAAAGTTACCCAAGCCGTTTTCAAAAAAAACAGATACCGGACTCGAAGGACCCCAAGTACTTTTGGGTACTAGTTTAAATCGTAATTCTTCCTTGTCCAACCCGCTTCTATCTCTTCAGGTTCGAAGAGAATCCCAGTTAATGAGATTGTCTTTCACATTGCCACCCAGTCAGTCTTTCGCGCTTTCATCCCCAAGTGCTTGTGCCAAAAGAAAAAAGTTTCTGGCGGATATTTCAAATTATTTGGTTAAGGTCCAGCAAAAATCCGGTCGTTGGCAACCGGGGGTGAGCGGAGATGCGGATGTTTACACCACTGCATTTTGCGGGTTAGTACTTTTGGCAAATAAGGATCCGTCCCATCTTCCCTCCGTCAGGAGAGGAATCGAGTTTGTGAAGAAGGCCAGTGTTGATTTGATCGACTTAAATGATCCCCAAAAAGGACCTAAAAATTGGCAGACTGCCTCCAGTGGAATCTTTCTGGCTGAATATCAGTTAGCAACGGGAGATAAAACCTATTTCGAGGAATTAAAAAAATGCTGTAATTTGCTCACCAAGAGAGTGACCGAGCAAGGAACCATGGGGCACCACCATTCGATTCCTTACCGCGGAGGTGGTCTGATTGTTATTAATGTTCAGGCGCATTTGGCCTGGGCTCTGGCTGAAAAGTGTGGATATCCAATCAATGAAAAATCATGGCGTGATTCTTTTTCCGAAGTGAAAAAGTCTGTGGATCCTAAGACCGGTGCATTGGGTTATTCGTCACGAGCACATTGGAGTCCCGATATTGCAGCAAGAACCGGTGCCATGGTTACCGCACTTATCGTAGCGGGAAGAAATGTGGGTTTTGCTAAGTCGCTTGCAACTTCCCTTGTTCGCTTAAACGGACGAATGCGACATGCACATGCGATGTCTTCCATCGGTTTGATATTTGGTTTTTCAGGGATAAAGCAGGGTGCTCCTGCTGATTATCAAGGGGTAATAGAAAGTTGGATGCCATACCTGGAGTTAGCACGATTACCTTATGGAGGAGCCGCTTTCTTTGGTGGAAAGAGAAATATCGGGGGGGATCAATATTTAGGTTATTCATCGATTGGAAATGCGATGGTGGGTATGGTTTTAGCGAGTGCGGATAGTTACCTTTTCATGCAAGGAGGACAGGAAAAGGATTGGTTTGGTAATTAAAATGGATGACTTCTCGTTGCTAGCCACAGCATTCACCTCCATGGTTTTGATTAATCAAAGTAATTAATTTTATAATTCAAAGTTTAATCGCTGCACCGGTCATAGTATCTTGTTTCAAAAATAAATAGTTTTTGTAGTGTTTGTAAGGTATGAATTCTAAATTGTTTAAATATTTGATACTTGGATTTAATTTTTTACATTTGATGTTATTGGGGCATGAAGTGGAGTCCAGTAAGCCATTTGAGAAGTTGCATGCACACAAAGACGCAGATGCCCATGTACATGCCGGTTGGGAGAGCCGGTATTTCTCAGAAGGACGGGATGCACTTGATGGGAAATCCTTGTGGTCTGGTTCAGTAGAGTTGGGCTATGATCATTTCTCCGGAGGTGTCTGGTATGGGAGGTCCTCAAATCATCAATATGATGAATGGCAATATAATCTCGCTCTATCGCAGGAACTCGAATCTTTAAGCTTTTATGTCGGTTACACTCATCTGGTTTTTGCCAAGGACAATGAGTCAGACGACGAGTGGTCTGCAGGAATCAGTTATACAGACCTGCCCATGGGGTTGGAGACTTCCTTTGATGCTTACTACTCGATGGATGCGAAGGGAACTTTTATGGAATGGGCTACAGGAAAAGAGTTTAATCCAGTTGATGAACTTACCCTGTCATTATCTGGTGTGTTAGGGTGGAATGAAAATTATGTGGGTGACGGTCATGACGGGCTAAATTTCTTTTGCCTCCGCACCGGAGCTGAAAAGGTGCTTGCGGAAAATATTTCTCTGGTCGGACACGGTGCGTACAGTTGGGCGGTGAACCGAGACCTAAGCCTGGCCGGAGACCAGCTCTTAAAAGACTTTTTTCATCTTGGCCTCGGAGTGGAGTGGACTTTTTAGTTTTTGATTTGATGGGTTTTCGGGGCGTCACTATTGGTTGAAGGATGTGCCAACGGTTACTTTCTTTTATTATCTTTTCTATCTTCGCCAGCCAAGTCCCTTTACCACAGTTGCTTGGACAAAAAGACAAACCCAGTCATCATACCAAGGGTGGGTTTAAAAATAACTACTTACCCAAGGAACGAATGAGTAAAAGTCTGGGGACGGTCTTCAAGTGGAGATTTACCCGGGACTCTCAGAAAGCCATAAAGTTTGATACTGTATCTCCAGATCTTATATTTCTCAAAGATAACCGCACGGAGGAAACTTTGACCTGGATAGGCCATTCCACATTTCTTTGGCAATATCAGGGAGTCAATGTTCTCACCGACCCTCATTTAACAAGTCGGGCCTCTCCGGTATCTTTTGCAGGTCCCAAACGAATGGTTCCTCCCGCTATCTCTATCGATGATTTTCCGCCAATTGATGTAGTTGTGATCTCGCACAACCATTATGACCACTTAGATAAGAAAACCATTCTGGGTCTGGTAAAAAAACAAAAAGCAAACCCGCCGCTTTTTCTGGTGCCACTGGGTATGAAATCATGGTTTAAAGACATTGGCGTAAAAAGAAAAGTGGTCGAATTGGATTGGTGGCAAAGCCACCAAGTAGGTGAATGGAAATATCATGCCGTGCCTGTACAGCATTGGAGTAGACGGGGGTTGGGAGACACCAATGAAGTATTATGGGCTGGCTGGGTCATGGAAGCACCCGGCAAGAGATTATTTTTTGCCGGCGACACAGGATATTCCAAAGATTTTCAGGATATCGGGCAACGGTTCGGAAGTATGGATCTTTCCCTTATCCCCATCGGAGCTTACGCTCCGAGGTGGTTTATGAAAGATATGCACTGCAATCCTGAAGAAGCCGTTCAAATTCATTTGGATGTCAACAGCCGCCTCTCTGTCGGCATGCATTGGGCCACTTTTTTTAACCTTACCGATGAACCGTTGGAAGAGCCCCAAAAAAGGTTACGGGAAGCTGTCAGAAAACGGAATATAAAGGAGGGTAGCTTTCTTACCCTCAAGCATGGAGAAACCATGAAGTTCTGAATCATAGGGGAAATAGGTCAGATGGGTAAACCCGCTGCTGTTTTTTCTCCGAATGTTTCCTTTACTTGGATTAATCAAAGAATGCAAAAGATGGTGACGCATTTAGGTTCAACCTTTTTTCCGTCTTGGAGGGTGAGGAATGAATCACTATCCAAGCAAATAACTCGATACTGAAACTATGGTGGATCTATCGAGGGAATCAATCGTTTTAGGGAAAGCTCAATGAGGCTAAGCAGTCCTTCCCCCGAATAACTCTTTGCTACGAATAAAATAATCTAGAATTCCGATGCATCTTCTTGTTTATTAGCTGGATGTTCTCACTCATCGCTAGATCAATCCGCTATCTTCTCTCTTCTCTTGTCTTGCTTTGTCTTTTTCAGGCTGAAGGCCAGCATGATCGAGAGCGGAATGCATACAGGCACCTTGTAAAAGATAAGGTGGAAAAGGCCCGTAGTGAATTAGAGAACGGAAAAAAACATTTTGATCCGGCTGAAAAAGCATTTATCCTGACCCTTTGTTTTTTGCAGGAAGGGGAAGGAGAAGCTGCTCTCGCGATGGCCAAACGGGCGGTTGATAAAGGATTACCTTTTGAGCGTTTTCTGGCCGAGCCCCGAGACATGTTGAGCCCGCTATGGAAGAATCAAGAATTTATTCAATGGAAAAAAGAAAGAAATCCATCGCTCCTCCTTCATGGACCTATGATTGGCCAGGTCACAGATTCTTCAGCCAGTTTCTGGTTTCGGACTGATGGTGCGTGTGAAATGGCTGTTGAAATTAGTGGTCATACCGGGCGAAGAAAAGTGATGACGAAAAAGGAAAACCGCTTTGTGGCAGTTCTGGAAATCGATGGGTTACTGCCTAACACCTATTTTTCTTATCAGGTATTTGTCAATGGTGAGCCCTATACCGATCCGTCTCGGGAGTTTGGTTTTAGGACATTTCCACCCCCATCAGAAGCGGCTAAATTTACCATTGCCTTCGGTGGTTGTTCGGGATTTGTCCCCGAGTACGAAGCGATATGGGAAGTTATTGCCGGGTGCGATCCAAGAACGATGCTTATGCTTGGGTATAATGTTTATATTGATGACCCTGAGGATGTGGAGGTAACCGGTGACTACTGTTATTCCCGCAGGCACTCACGAGCGGAGTGGAAAAAACTCATATCCAAAACATCGATGCATGCCATTTATGATGATCATGATTTTGGGCTCGATGACTGCATACCTGGCTCTTTGGTTGACCACCCGGCTTGGAAGAAAAAAGCCCTGCAAAATTTTACACGCAATTGGAATAATCCTGAGATGGGGGGAGGTGAGCAAAACCCGGGTTGCTGGCAATCTTTCGCGTTGGGTAAGGTCGAGGTACTCATGCTTGATTGTCGCTATTACAGGGATCTTTCCACTCAATCCATGCTTGGACCGGTCCAAAAAGCATGGCTCAAGAATAAACTTAAAGCATCCCCTGCCACTTTTAAAATTATTGCTTCCTCTGTTCCCTTTGCCCCAGGGATAAAACCCGGAAGTCTGGATCCCTGGGATGGATATCCAGAGGAACGGGAGGAGATATTTAGTTTTATAGAAAAAGAAAAAATAGAGGGCGTTCTTCTTCTCGCTGCAGACCGGCACCGTATAGATCTACGTAAAATTAAGCGGCCTAAGGGCTACGATTTTTATGAGTTGGTTAGTGGCCGCCTGACCAATAAGCATGTACATCCCGTTATCAAAACTGATGGATTGCTTTGGGGCTACAACCAAACCTGCGGTTTCTGTTTACTTCAGGTCGATACCAAAAAGAAAGAACCTGTTATAATCTTGGAAGCTTATGACTTTTACGGAGCCCTGCTGATGAAAGAAAAAGTGTTGGCCCGTAACCTGCAATTTAAGTAGCGGGCGAGATCTGATCTACGAGAGGAACACTTGAAGAAGATCCAGCTGACAACATTTTTCCACCATTCCACATTTTAAAAAGGGTCTTATCCTGCCAAAGACTGACCCGGTAGGGTGTTGCGAAATCAAAAGTGGGTGCCTGCACTCCCTGTCCTCCAATAACTTCAGCTCCTCGCCGGACATTGTCCTGCATCCATGCAGGTAAGCGTAAGTGAAAGGGGTTGCGGGCTACCTCACCCCGGTGAAAAGATAGGGCATGGACTAAATCAGCAACTTCTGCGGCTGTGCTTTCGACCAGTAGGTTTGGGCTCGGTATTTGTCCCCAGAATTCAGTTTCAATCAGGGTTATTTTGTCGAGTTTTGCGACCTTAAGTGCTTCATGGGTGAGAAGGTTTACTCCCAGATGTGTTTGATTCCAGTCTTTATGATTGGGGAAGAAAAGTATGGACGGAGCATATTTTTCAAGTGCTGTAGATAAAGAGATTACTGCCTTTTCCCAGTTTTCTAGATTACTTTTTCGGGAGTCCGGGTTAATCTGATCAAGACCAAGTGGGGTTACTTCTCCCAAAGAAAACCCGAGGGCATCACATGCATCCTTTAGCTCATTCTTTCGTTCTTCTTTTCGTTCCCGTTTGCTGCCAAGAGTAACGGGTAGGGTTGTGACTCCACAACCGGCTTCTCTGCGCAAGCGAAGGGGCAGTCCGCCCATCACGCATTCGTCATCGGGGTGAGGGGCGAGAATGACCACCTTGGGTGCGGTGTCTACAATTGGGCAGTGGTCCGGAAGACTTGCCTTGGATGTCTGAATACTTGCAGCTTGCCTGTATCCAGATTGTAGAGTGGAGATATAATCGTGGTAAGGATTATTAAACATGACTTCTATGTAACGATTATTTCAGGCTTTGCCTATAAAAATGCATGGAATTCCAGAAGAATGTAAACCTGGGTACAATGGGAAATTGATTGGATGTGGTTTCTTTATTATTTATATTATGGAAATACAGCATATTTATGGAAATACAGCATGTTTTGAATTCTTCTTGCGGGTATTGCTTCTTAAAATAGGTTGTTTTTAATGAATGATTGTCTAGCAAAGATTTCTTTTGTTTTTTTGTTTGTTATTACCGGACTCCTGTGTGCTACGTCGCAGCCAGATTTTTCGGGTTTGTCTAATCAACTTGGTCCCTTCAAGGGAGGTGCGATGCATCCCGCTTACAAGGGGAATACCTGGTTGTCTCATCCTCAAATAAGCGGGCCTGCCTCGATTGATTTTGATCCTTTGGGTCGTGCTTTTATTAACGAAGCTCGACGAATGGGGAGGGGTGTGCCTGATACCCGATCCTCTGATTGGCGGGTATTGGAAGATTTTCGGTTAAAGACCGTGGAGGACCGTTTGGCAAGTTATCAGCGTAATCAGGACAAGAAAGAGATGAGTTGGTACAAGGGGACAGCTGATCGAGTATTGCGGTTTATTGATTCCGATGGCAACGGGGTTCCTGATGAAGGTAGCGTTTTTGATGATCGTTGCAAAGAGACCTTGGATGGAATTGGATTTTCTCTCTTAGCGGATCGCGATGCGGTTTATTACACTTGTATTCCAGCCCTTCGGAAGTTAACCGACGCCGACAACGATGGAGTGGCCGAAAAACATGAACGATTGGTTGAAGGATTTGGGGTACGGGCCTGTTTTAAAGGCCATGATTTACATGGGGTGATTCGCGGGCCGGATGGCCGGCTTTATTTCTCAGTTGGAGATCGCGGGTATAGCGTGATTGACGATGAGGGTGTCCGCCGTGCCGCTCCCCAGCGTGGGGCTATTTTCCGATGCGATGATGACGGTACAAACTTTGAGGTCTATGCCCACGGGTTGCGCAACCCTCAGGAAATTGCGTTTGATGAGTTTGGCAATCTATTCACCTTTGATAACACTGGGGATTTTGGAGATAAGGCCCGTGTGGTTTATGTCCTGGATAATGCGGATTCCGGATGGACCGCGGATTACCAGTCCCACCATCAACATGTCAATAAACTGGACTGGGGGAAGTTCCATCTTTGGCATACTGCATGGGTAGGGGAGGGGGCGTATGATCTCTACAGCAAGTCTGCCCCTCAATGGATACACCCTCCTGTTGGCCATGTGGGCAATGGCCCTTCGGGTGTGGTCCGTTTGACTGGGCCTGCAGTTCCGACCGATCTGCGTGGAAAATTTCTGATGTGTAATTATCGAGGGTCATCCACGAGGTCAGAAGTTTTAAGTATATCCATCCTTTCTAAAGGGGCTGGTTTTGAACTCGGAGAGGTCACTCCTTTTCTTTCTGCCCTCAATGCATCCGATGTTGAACTGGGTTATGATGGACGCATCTACTTTGTGGAATACGGATCGGGCTGGGCACCGGATGATAAGGGCAGTGTGCAAGTGGCTGAGCCCCTAGCCGAAAATTTGAAAAAGTCGGGTATGGATGTGGCAAGGATAATTAAAGATGGCTTTGATCATCGTCCAGTGGGAGCACTTATTGATTTGCTCGGCCATATGGATCTAAGAGTGCGCCAGGAAGCCCAGTTTGCTTTGGTCCGCAAGGGCAGTGAAGTTGCGTTCCCTCCATTTTCAAAAATCATTGAAGCATCTGAGTCTGGCTCACTTAGCCAAGTCCATGCCATCTGGGGTATCGGGCAATTGGCACGTTTGGGGAGTGATAAGGCCAACCGTTTACTTATCGAAACTTTGCAGCACCCCAGGGTCGAGTTGCGTGCCAATGCTGCCCGTTTGTGCGGGGATCTTAAGGTTGCAGATGCCCAGCCGCACCTCATTTCTGTTCTTAACAATGATTCTCCGAGAGTTGTTTCCTTAAGTGCCATTGCTTTGGGTCGTGTGGCCAAAGCAGGAGACTCAAAGGTGGTTGATGCTCTCTTGGCAGTGGCCAGAAAGAATCAGGGAGAAAACTTTGATGTTAGCACTCGCCACGCTATCCTTTCTGCCCTTAACCGCTTGGCCACTCCCGAGCAGGCTGAGTCATGGGCTAAGTCCGATTCATTGGAAATTCGCATGCTCGGAGTTATCACCCTTCGCAGGTTGGAGCACCCGGGGATGGTTGCTTATCTGCAAGATGCTGATCTTGGAGTGCGATTGGAAACAATCCGGGCAATGTTTGATACCTCGGTCATTGATACTCCGGTTGGTGCCCGTTTGCTGGAGCTAGACTATCATGGGTTGCCCATTTTTATACAGGCCCGCTTGCTCGTCGCCGCCGCCCGCTTTGGCAATGATGCTGGGTTTTCAAGGGTCTTGGCCATGGCATTGGATAAGGACTTGGACCCGAAGGTACAGACCCTTGCCTTCCGAGCCCTTGAACGGTGGGATGCATACCCTCAAATAGATCCCTTTCTTGGATCTCTGCGTCTATCTTCTCATCCCCGTAAAAAATCCAGCATTTTAGCCATCAAGCATGTTTCAAATTATCTCTCCTATCTCGGGCAGGAAAAAAGAACGGATTTTCTGACCCTCGCTACGGAAGTATCGGCCAAACTGGGTATTTCCCTTGATCCCGCAGACCTGCAACTACAGGTGCTTAACCCCAAGCTTTCCACTGATCTCCGCATCGTTTTTTTCGGGAGCTTACTCGCATCTAAAAGTGGAATGAACGATGAAACCCTTGCAAAGCTTTTAGATGACCCACAGCCTAAAATGCGGGCTCTTGCTTTGGGTGAAGCTTATGAGCGAAGGATGGAAGGCGTTGATGCACTTGCGGAAAAGGCAGTACGGGCTAAGCGTGCACCAGAGGTGGTCAAACAGGGCATCTTAAGCATTGGGAAAAGAGACCCCAGACGTTTGCTTGAATTTTGGAAATCCCGGTCGGGTGAAAATGGAATCGATGCAGATGTTTGGCTTGATCTCTACCTTGCTCTCGAGCAATCAGAGGATCCCGATGTCCGGTCATCGGTCAAGAGTTTCGGAGCTATACCCTCGAACCTTCAGAAGCTGGCTTTGCGAGGCGGGGATCCAGGGGCAGGTGAGTCCGTATTCCGTGGTCAAGGTGCCTGTATGCAGTGCCACAAAATAAACGGGGAAGGCGGGGAACAGGGGCCAGACCTTAGTCTTGTGGGCAAACATTTGGGTCGGGGGAAATTACTTGAGTCGATTGTCAATCCTAGTGCGGAGATTTCCCCGGGTTATGGGTTGTCCACTGTGGTTCTTAAGAATGGTGAAGTTTATTCCGGCAGACTTTCCAGTCAAAGCGAGAAGGAGGTATTGTTAGTTTCTCTCGATGGGCAAAAAATGAGGTTCAGCGGTGGAGAGGTCGACCAAGTGTCTCCCCCAATATCTGCCATGCCCCCGATGGGGCAGGTGCTTTCCCCAATTGATTTGCGCGATTTGATCGCTTACCTCGAATCTACTCGGAGTAACCGGGCACTACCGAGTCGATCGCTAAAGCACGGAGACTGAATCAGTTTTCAACCGTAATATGATTCGCCAATCCCCTTTGATGTACGGGATTGGTGTTGGATGATACAATATTGTCTGGTCGATTCTGCCCTGTCCTAATTTCATGTGGATCCAGGGAATACACTTTGGGTTGAAAAGTTTTTCCTTTTATTCGAATGGTGTAGAGGATTTCCCCAGTCTTTAAATTCTTGATCTGAACCACAGGATCTTTTTTTGAAAATACAAGCTTGGGTAACCAACCTTTCACCGGGCGTCCATCATTTTGGGCCATGTTGAAAGTGACAGGCCAGCCTGGGAATTGGGCTTTGTCTCCATCGGATACTTTGGAAAACCGGGGCCAGCATTCAAAGGTTATCTTTCGGCTTTTCTTATTAAACCGGGCGACGCCAAAGCCATCGGCTCTTTGTAATTCATTTCTTCGGTCCTCAGGGTTGGCATAGGCATGCATGGTAATCTTATTACCGAGCCCATCCTCAAAATCCCCCGTCCATGGCAGGGGCGAACCAGGAATGGGCCGGGAGCCGGGTTTTTCATCCTCCGGCTTCCACCAGCGTCCATAGATGGTATTGACAATGGCCGGGCTGGTGAAAGCAAAGGGTCCGTCCCGGTGGGACTCAATCCCGTGCTGTACCACCACCCCCAGGTGTTGGTCACCGCACAGGTGGGTGGCCATGGCTTTTCTCAATTCGTGCAGTGCCCTGTTTCGACCTTTTTGGGGCCATGCATTGCTGTCGAGGTCGGCAAGCAGGCGGCTGTTCGGATGCCCATGGATATGGACAGCTCCGCAGAAAGCGGTGGCGGAAAGCGCCGCTTTGATATCAGCACCCTCCCAGTCCTGACTCCAGTCTGACAAAAACTTCAGCTGTCGCTCACCGAGAAGCACAAGGCCGTCCAGGTCCACCGCCTTGCGGTCATAACTTGGGTCATTGATATGGTCTGGGCGCGGACCCATCTTGGGGATTTTTCCACCCGGACCGGTTTTGAACTTTCGGTCTTCGAGAATCGCGAAGTCAATCCCGCCGACACGCAGACGGGTAAAGTATACTTCCAGCCCCCGCTTCAGTTTTGCCGGGTCAACCGGGTCAGGCAGATGCCAGGCCTGTTGGCGTTGCACCATATTGACATATGGGATCGGGTAAAAGTATCCCCCTGAATCTCCCTGGGGTGAAGAGGCTTGTATGCCGGACTCCCCCCATAGGTTTGCCTGCCCCACATCGTGGTCATCCGGGATGGTCACCGTGGGGCGGTCTTTGATGAGATCCCGAAACTGCAACCCAAATTCAATCCACCCGGCAGTGTGTTCAGTATGATGGTAGGTCTGATCTCCGGCAAAAAAGAGCATGTCGGGGTCAATCAATTTGAGGTTTTCAAGGATTTGAGGGCGCGGGCCTTTGGTCCGGCTGGAGTTACAGGAGAGATTGCCCACCACAATGGTGTCCTGATCGATCGGATCCTTCCGGATTAAGCCCTGAAAAGATGCCCGTTTCCCATGCCTTACCCGATAGGGAATATCCCGGGCCGAGTCCCAGTTTTCAATCCGGAAATGTGCGGTCCACCCAGGGTAGGTGATTTTAACCTTGGCGATTTCCTTCCATTCTTTTCCCTGCTTGATCTCAAGCCGGACTTCCCGCGACTCATCAGGCATCAGGGGATAAAGCTGTCCGGTTAACTTCAGGGTGCCCCCGTCCTGGGTGTAGAGAGCAAAGGCCACCACTTCATCCCGTGGTACCTTCAATTTGATAATCCTTTTTGGCGGTTTTCCTTTTTGGGAAGGAACTTCCGGGGGCCGGTCCCGTTTCCACCATTCTCCCGTGGACAGGTGATCCAGGCTGGGGAATTTTTTTCCAAATAATTCCCGGGAATCAGGTTCAGCACCGAGGGAGCACGCGAAAAAAGCGAAGCAAAAAAAAGATAAAAAGTAGTAATTCATTACTAATCTTAAAGACTATGAAAATTTAATTTACAATGCTAAAAGCATAGGTTTGCCTGATTAGAAAAGGGAAGTCACTCCCTAAATCTCAACCTGGCTTGCTTTCCATTGCCGGGGGGACTGGCCCACTTTTTTTCGAAACCACCGGGCGAAATAATTGGGGTCATGGAAACCGCAGTGCCAGGCGACTTCTGCAATCCGGGTCTTTTCCTCTCGGAGCCCGGCAAAGGCACGCTCCTGCCTGAGTTCATCCAGCAAGGCGCTCAGGTTGAGGTTGGATTCCCGACGGACTTTGCGGTTCAGGGAACTTAAGTCCTCGTCCAGCAAGATGGCAATTTCACCGGGTGAAGTGGGGGATTCCTTGCAAGCCCGAAGCACCCTGCGTATTTGATCAGTTATTGGGTACACCTCCCGGATTTCTGAAGCTTTGCATTCAAGCTCCGCTGACAGAATCGAGAAAATATCAAGGATCTTAGCGGCGGTTCTGATTTCGCTCGCCGGTGTGATATCCACTGATTCTGTCAAGGCGTGAAGACTGCTTTCCACCCTCGAAAGAATAAGCGGAGGGAGGATTCGGTGTTCCCTGTATCTTGCTTTCTTTTTCCTTTCACGAAAATTGATTACCAAAGAGATAGGCGGGCTTTTCATCGATTTGATAAAACCATGGGCGACCCCGGGTGGGAAGAAGAGAAATGAGCCACGACTTACCGGTGTCCGCTTTGTTTCCAGGGTCTGTACACCTTGTCCTCGCAGGTAGAGAAGAAATTGGGAGTGTGGATGCCGGTGCGTGTCAATTTGATCACTTTTTTGGGTATGCCGTTGGTGGGCAAAGCGGAGGATGGAATACCCCGGGATGGATATCCGTAAATTTTCCAAAAATATGGGTTGGAATGGGCTCACTAAATCAAGACAAAAAAAATGTCTGAAATATGCTAATTTTGCAAGTTCTGTCCTAACAGGTTTTCACAATACCTGATAAAATAGGTGAGATGATTAACCAAGTAGACCAACTCCGACCAGATACTTCCTGGTCTGAAACCGTATGGGGCCACAGCCGGGAGGAAAGCCATTTGGATGATATTGCCAAGCCCCGTCTCTGTGTGGCTGCCCTTCTTCCTTTCAAGGAAGGGCAACCTGATTGGGGTAGTTTTGAAAATATGCTCCGCTGGATGACTGCGTGTGGCGAGCACTTTGGGGTGGATATCATCTTTGTTCTCAATGCTGATACCGGTTATGTGTTTCAACTTTCATCTCACCTTTATGAAGAGGTGATCACTCGTTTCAAAACCTTGTATCCTGCCAGGTCTTTTATTTGCGGGGTGACCGCAGTCGGTGGATCTGCCACAAACTTTGAGGCATCTGCCTACCAACCCCATCTTGAAATTGCCCAGGCTCACCAGCCCTGCGAGGTGATGATTATGACCTCGCAGGCACTTAACTCCTTGGGGCCGGAGGACAGGCGGGATGCTTATTTTAACCTTGCAGAGTATGTAGCCGTACCCGCCCTGGTTCATGCACTCGAGCCCGCTTTTGTTCCCTGGGCCACCCCTTTTGAGCCTTGGCTCCTCCATCAACTCGCCGGGCATGAGAAATTTGTGGGAGGGAAAATTTCCACGCTGGACGAACCTCACTTCCTGTACTGGGCTTCCATGTGCCGGGACTTGGGCCTGGACTTTGTGCCTTACAGTGGCGATGATTTCGGGATCGCCTCCGCCATTAGGATGGGACTGCCTCTCTTAATAGGAGCGGGTGTGTCCGCCTGCCCCCTTATTTGTGCGGCCAAAAAATACTGGAGAAAAGACGACTTTGATGCCCGGGTATACAAGTTATTTGAAGCCTTTCAATCCCTGGAAGACTCCGTCTTTCGCCTCGATGAAAATGGCAGTGCCGCAGGGTACAAACACAGCACCGCTGAAATTCTCCGGATGCTCGGCCTTATTGAATGTGCCGAGATTCATCCGGACTGCCCCGATCGGCGGACAGGGGATGAAGCCAGCCGCATGCGGGAAGCTCTTATTCGTCCGCTCCGCATGGCAGAGCGTATGAATATTCCTTTTTATTCTTTTCCGTCATGAAAGCCGATCCCCTTACCGACTTTTCCCGCCTTTGTGTCCATACCATCACGACCCGGGGGTGGAAGCTGGATGAAGCAGTAGATCAATATGCGGAGGCAGGAGTTTCTGGAATTACGGTCTGGAGGCAATGGCTAGAGGGACAGGACCCTCAAAAGTCCGGAGAAAGAATCCGGGCTGCCGGGCTTAAAGTCGTCTCTCTCTGTCGGGGTGGGTTTTATCCCGCCCTGGAGGAAAAGACCCGGAGCCAGTCCATTGAGGATAATAAGCGAGCCATAGAAGATGCGGCTGCCCTTGGGGCCCCCCTGGTTGTTTTGGTTTGCGGAGCCGTCCCTGGGCAATCCCTTTCCGAATCCCGAAAGCAGATTGCCGAGGGTATTGCCGCCACCTTGCCTCTTGCGGAATCGCTGGGAGTCAGGCTTGCCATCGAGCCCCTGCACCCGATGTATGCGGCTGACCGTTCTGCGATCAATACCCTGGCCACCGCCAACGACCTGTGCGACGAATTGAATCATCCCCTGGTCGGGATCGCCTATGATGTCTATCACCTCTGGTGGGATCCCGACCTGGAAGCCCAGACCAGGCGCACCGCAGAAGCCAACCGTTTTTTTGCCTATCATGTCTGTGACTGGATGACACCCACCACTGATTTACTCAATGACCGCGGGCTGATGGGCGAGGGCTGCATTGACCTCCGGGGTATCCGATCCATGGTTGAGCGAAACGGATTTTCCGGCATGATCGAGGTCGAGGTTTTCTCCAACCGCTGGTGGGCCAAGCCACCCCGTGAATTTTTACAAGAGATTAAATACACCTACCTAAATCACACCTGAGGAATGATAAAAGAACACAAACTTGGAATTATTATGAATGGCGTCACTGGACGCATGGGAACCAACCAACACCTGATCCGCTCCATCTGTGCCATTCGCGATCAGGGCGGGGTACAGGTTTCCCCGGATGAAGTCATCACCGTGGACCCGATCCTCACGGGTCGGAATGAAAATAAGCTTAGGGCCCTGGCAGAAAGAACCGGGGTCAAACATTTCACCACCAAGCTCGATGAAGCCTTGGCCGATCCCGCAAACCAAATCTTTTTCGATGCCAGCTCCACCCTTCACCGTTCCCGCTTTGTGGAAATGGCCGCCAAGGCAGGAAAAGCGGTCTACTGTGAAAAGCCCACCGCGGTGACCACCGATGAGGCCCTGCGTCTGGCCAGGCTGTGTGAAGAGGCGGGAGTCAAAAACGGGGCGGTTCAGGATAAACTCTGGCTGCCCGGCATTCGTAAGCTTAAGACCCTGATCAAGCAGGGCTTTTTTGGAGAGATTTTATCAGTTCGCGGGGAATTTGGCTATTGGGTGTTTACCGGGCACGATGAGGATCAACCTGCCCAGCGTCCGAGTTGGAACTACCGCAAGGAAGATGGCGGGGGAATCATGATCGATATGCTCTGTCATTGGCGTTACCTGGTCGATGATGTGTTTGGCCCCATCAAAAGTATATCCTGTCACGCCGCCACCCATATCTCCGAGCGGGTGGATGAAAATGGTAAGTCATTCCCCTGCACCGCGGATGATGCCTGCTATGCCACCATGCAATTGGAAAACGGGGTTATCTGCCAGTTCAACAGTTCCTGGACTGTACGGGTTCGGCGGGATGATCTTTTTGTGATGCAGGTGGATGGTAGCAAGGGTTCGGCTATGGTCAACCTCCGCGGATGCAGAACCCAGGGGCTCGGAGTCACCCCCAAGCCGGTATGGAACCCGGATATGGAACAAGCGATTAATTTTTATGAAGGGTGGTCGGAAATGCCCGATGCCACCACTTATGACAATGCCTTTAAGATACAATGGGAGCTCTTTCTCCGTCATGTCGCCCTCGATGAACCTTTCCCATATGACCTCCGCTCAGGAGCCCGGGGAGTGGAGCTTGCAGAGCTCGGTCTTCAATCCTCCGAACAAAGAAAGTGGGTCGACGTTTGACCGGATGCAGGCAGGGCCTGTTTGAGAAAAAGGTTTACAGCTGTAAAGCTAATGTAGTAATCAATCCTTTGATGCATTTGCATCCCTTTACGATGGCTCTATAGTTATGAAAATGTTTACCCAGTCGATTTGTCGGACCGTCCTTTTATATATGGCCTCCTTTTCCATGCTTTTGGGACAGCAGGGAGACCAGAAGGAAAAAGAAAAAGATCTTCTTTCCTCCCTGAACTGGAAGAGGTGGTCCCCGGGTATCGTGCCGGTTTATTCGGCAGAGGATTCGCTGGCGAGGTTTAAAGTGGCACCGGGTTTTAAAGTGGAACTGGTGGCTTCCGAACCCTTTGTGAAAGACCCAGTATTTGTGGATTGGGACGATCAGGGCCGGATGTGGGTGGGGGAGTTGCGCTCCTACATGATGAACCTTGACGGTTCAGGTGAAAACCAGCCTATCAGCCGGGTCATGGTATTGGAGGATACGGACTTAGACGGGAAGATGGACAAGGCCACCCCCTTTCTGGAGGACATGGTCAATGTCCGCAGTCTTGCTTTTATTGACGGAGCTGTCCTGGTCGTGGAATCCGGTGCCCTTTGGCTATGCCAGGACAAGGACGGGGATTTGCGGTGCGACCAAAAGGAAAAACTGCTCGATTTTGCGACTACCGCCCATGACAATATCGAACATGCGGAAAATGCCCTGCATTTTGCCTTGGACAATTGGATGTACAACTCAAAGTCGACCCGCAAACTGGCCTGGCGACAGGGGAAGCTGATCGAGCAGCCCGCCACCGCCCGTGGGCAGTGGGGAATGGCCACCGACGCATACGGCCGGCTTTATTACAATTCTAACAGCGTATGGTTTGAAGCCGACTGGGAGATGTATGACCACCAATGGCCTCGTAAGGGAACCAAGGCCCGGGCACCCACCAAGCAGGTCTTTGCCATCCGCCCCAATACCGCTCTCAACCGCAATTACCGCCCCGGTCACATCCTCGAGGATGGCCGGGTAGCCCGGGTCACCACCATCAGTGGCCTTGCCGTGCACAGCCACGGTGCCTATGGGGATGAATGGGAGGGGGCGATTTTCTCGATGTCCCCCGGGACCAATACCGTTGGTGCCTTTGTCCCCGCCAAGTCCTTTCCTCGAGCCGACCATTATGTGCATAAATTATACCCGGATGCCATCTGGGAAAAGCGTGAGTTTCTCGCCAGCACCGATGAGCGTTTTCGCCCGGTCAATGCATCGATCGGTCCCGATGGTTGCCTTTATGTGGTCGACTTTTACCGGGGTGTAATCCAGCACAAACGATTTCTCACCTCCTATCTTCGCAGGCAGTCCGCTGAGCGCAGTTTGGATAAACCCATTGGTCTCGGACGGATATACCGGATCATCCCGGAGAACCACCAGCCGGTCCCTCCCCCCCAGGATTTAGTTTCCGGTTTGTCTCACCCTTATCTTTGGTGGCGTTTGCGTTCCCAAAAAAGAATGGTTGAAGGAAACCGTTTGGAGTTGGCTCCTGCCATCACTGAACTGGCAGAAGATGCAACTGCCACGCCCCACGCCCGGGTGCATGCCCTTTGGGTACTTGCCGGTTTGGAAAAGTTGGAAGAGTCCACCATTGAGCAGGCCATCCAGGATCCTCACTGGTTTGTCAGTATGACCGGGCTCCGATTGGCCGGTGAATCCAAAGGGGTGGGTGCTTTTTTCCCGGATGAATTTAAGGGTCTGGCAGAGAAGGTTTCCCAAAACAAAGATTTCCCCACTGCCTACACCTCCTATGCCGCCCTGACCGCCAAGTCCGGGTACCCCTCCAGGGTTATCCAGTCCTACAAAGACAAGGAAGCGGACTGGTTGGTGAAAGACAGTGAGCTTTTGAGCCTCTACCGCAAGGGAAGGGATCAGTATAATGTCAGCTGCGGTGCCTGCCACCAGGCCGATGGCAAAGGCTTGCCCAACATGGCACCCACCCTGGCCAGCAGTGACTGGGTCACCGGGGATGCCCGGCGGTTGATTGGGGTGGCGGTGCATGGGCTGATGGGCCCCATCAAGGTAAATGGCAAGGAAATTACCGGAGTTCCTCCGGTGATGCCTGCCCATGGTTTCATGAAGGATGACCAGCTTGCATCCATCCTCACCTATGTGCGCAATGCATGGGGAAACCGGTCGGATGCGGTCTTGCCGGAGGATATTGCCCGTTATCGAAAAACAGAAGCATCCCGGGTAGCCCCCTGGACCGAGTCCGAGTTCTGATTTTTTATAAACTGGTTTTTCACCTTTTTTAATCACTGCGAGGCCGGGTGGGCTCGGTCTTACTCTCTTGATGTTTCATACACCCCGCTGTGAATTCTCGGAGTTAACTCATCGGGGAAAGTTCTTTCACTCATATCCTATGAAGCCAGTCTCTTCCTTTTTCCTTTTCTCGCTCCTGTTTTCGGTCTTATTGAAAGCCGCCGCCCCCGTTCCATACACCGGGAAGATTTCGGTCCGAGGGGTGAATTATTTTGGGGAAGCCCAGTTCCGGTTTTCTTTGCACGATGGCCAGGGTACCACTTATTGGCAAAACGGGGAAGAGGTGGACGACACCCTAAAGGTTTCCATCCATAATGGCCGTTATCATGTATTACTGGGAGGGCAGGGGATGAACCCTCTGCCGCCGGAGTTATTTCTGGAGCATGAGGAGCTGCACTTACGGGTGGAGTTTAAATTCGAGGAAGGGGATGTCCTTCAACATCTTGCTCCCGATCAGGTCATCACCGCCACCCCCCGTGCCCTGGTGGCGGAGTGGGCAAAGATGGCAAAAATATCGGAACGGGTAAGCCCCGGTGCCATCACCCGCTCCATGCTGAGTGAGGATGTGCTTGCTGATTTAAACAAGACCGGCGTCCCGGCTGAGCCTGGTTCTCCACCACCCTCTGCCGAATCCAGTATCAGCCTTGATATGCTCGCCAGTGATGTCAAAGCCGAGCTCAACGCCACCATCGGTCAGTCGCGCCTCGCTGCGGATGTGCTTGCGGCGCTTAATAAGACCATTACCCGTGAAATGTTATCTCCTGATGTACGGGCAGACCTCAACCGGACAATTACCAAGAGCATGCTCGCTGAGGATATTAAAAACGACCTAAACCCGACGATCACGCTGGGCGACTTGGCCCCCGAAGTCATTGCCGACCTGAACGATTCCATACAGCAGGGTTCCATCACTCTTGATCTGCTTTCTTCTCAGGTTAAAGCCGATCTGAACCGTACCATCACCAAGTCCATGCTGAGTCAGGAGGTGTTGAATGAATTAAATTCCAGTTCGGGTGGTGGGGGTGTGGTGCCGGGTAGTTTGCTTGCGGTGCCTGCCAACCAGTCCGCCCCGTCGGGGTATTCACTCTATCAATCTGGTGATCCCAAAGAATTGGTCTGGGAAGAGAAAGCACCCGTGAGTGTGGCGAGGGATCTAAGCGATGGTGCAGAGATTATAGGCGATAAAATATACTTGGTTGGCGGTGGGGATGGCTCAGGTGCCAAAAATATTGCCGAACGCTATGATCCTGGGACCAATTCTTGGGAGACACTAAGTCCTATGTCAGTTTCAAGAGCAGGAGTAGCCTCTGCAGTTTTAGAAGGAAAGCTTTTCGCAATCGGTGGAGTGGGTGTACAAAGTGTGGAAATTTATGATCCTGCGACTGAGCAATGGTCAGTTGGAGTTTCTTTACCTTTCGAAGTCAGTAAAGGAACTGCAATTACCATAGCGGGTAAAATTTATCTATTCGGTGGTACGGATTCCTCTGGTAATTGGAGAAACCAAGTTTTGTGCTTTGACCCAGTTGATAATCAGTGGGTCAATAAGACACCAATGCCAACGGCCCGATATGGTCCAAAATTGGTTTGGTATCAAAATCGTTTATGGGTAATTTCCTTTGGCAACATCGTTGAGAGTTACGATCCTGCTACGGATACTTGGCAAACAGAAGCTTCATTAACAACTCAAAGAAATTGGCCGGTTGCATGGACTTCTTATGGTCGGATATATGTAGCCGGAGGTTATAACGGCACAGGTCATCTTTCATCAATTGAAGTCTATAACCCTAAGAGTGAAGCGTGGACAATCTTTGGTCACTTACCAGAAAATAAGCGAGAGGCTGATGCAGTCGTGTTCAGTAATAAAGTCTTCCTATTCGCTGGTAATGATGGTCCATCTACCTACTCCAACAAAGTATTCGCCGCCGATTTGAATGCATCGGTGAGTGGGGTGTTTGATTTGTACCGCAAGGATGGCAATGCCTCCAGCGGGGTACCCACCGTGCAGGCAGAAGTGGCGGATGGATCGGTGACGGCGAGTAAGATGGCCAGTAATACCATCACC
>JAQWWZ010000061.1 GCA_029254745.1 Opitutales bacterium
ATGTGGTCTCCAACTAGTCTAGACCGCTAGTTTTTTAATCAAAGGCCTTCACAGTAATGAGGCCTTTAAATTAAACAATTCTCCACCAATTAGCTTCCTGTATTTCTTTTTTTTTAAGATTGTTTTTATTTAGATTAAAAATCGATTAAAATTGCTCATACCCTAAATTTTGAAATAAATACCAATTGCATGTTTCAAAAGTTTTCAAAGCTCGGTCTGTTATATCTTAGTTGTGCATTTACAATTATTGGTACGGATGTGCTGGCAAAAAGTGATAGCAATGTATCACTTAGTCCTTTTGAAAAAGCAGAATTAAAAAGATTACTTGAACTTGATTTTCGGGACCTTGGAAGAGTTCCCATTCGTAGTGTCTTAGGTTATGAACTAGAATATTGGAGGAACCCAGCATCCGTTCATGTTATCCGACCCGATGACATAAGTTTGAACGGTCATGTTCTGATGGTGGACTCTTTCCGTAATGTTGCGGGAATGTATGTTACGCGCGGGGTTGGGTATGATGATTTTGTTACCATGCGCAACTTTAGCGGATCGGCGACTGAGAAGTTTCTCACGCTTGTGGACGGTCGTGAAGTCTTACAACATATGGGAGGTACCATAAACTGGACCACGGAAGATGTACCATTGTCCATTTTAGACCGTGTGGAAATAATCCGCGGTGCAGGTGCATCGATTTGGGGGACAAATGCAGTAAGTGGAGTGGTTAATGTTGTTACCAAGCATGCTGCTGCCACCCAGGGAAGTAGTGTTCGACTGGTAATGCAACATGATGGAACTTTTCTTGGAGAATATGTTCATGGGGGAAAGTTTAAAGACTCCTTTTACCGGGTCTGGGTGAGAGACCAGGAATATGCGGAAGGGGAGTTAATGTCGGGTCTTCGAGCAAGAGACGATGGGTACGCCCGTAAGGCTGGCTTTAGGTATGATAAAGCTTTGGGACCAGATTTAGATTTTACCTTTGCCGGCGGATTTGCCACGAGGCGAGTGGATCATGCGATGGATTTGAGCTCTAGGCTTTTATATCCAACAGATCCAAATTACTCTCTGCTTCCAAATCCATATCTCCCTGCGGATGGCTTCGGCCTGCTACCAATTGCTTCAAATGATGAATTTCCTTTCATACCCATTTCTAAAGCTTCAAGCTTGCCTTTTCTCCCTTCCCAGACGTCCTATTCAACCTGGCCTGCCCCCAACGGGTTTACTTCCCCAACAGCTATACCTCGAATAGATAACTATGAGGAAATGCCACAAGATGGATCACATCTTCGAGCTAAATTGTCTGGGGTTACCGGCAATGATTTAGAGTGGTCCCTTGCTGGTTATGCAGAATTGTATGATACCTCACTTGGTCACATTGGGCACAGTTGGGAGCGAAAAGAATATGATCTTGATTTCCGTGCGAACAAGCCTATTGGCGATAGTCATCACCTGTCATTTGGTTCTGCTTTTCGTCGCATGTCTTTCGATGTAAACGATGTGGTTACATCTCCTTGGGCATTCTCCACTTTTGATCCTGAGACCAACTCCTCGAGCACGAGTATACCTATTTTGGACTATGGTGCTAGTCCAACCAAGTTTGATCGCGTTACTGCCTTTTTCCAAGATTCAATCGATCTCTCTGATGACATTGTACTGTCCATCGGTTCTAAATTTGAAGATGGCGACTTAAGCGGTACAAATTTTCAACCTGGTGCTCGAATTTCTTACACATTGAATGAACAAAATATTTTTTGGGGCGCGTATTCTCGAGCTTACCGCCAGGCATCTTTAGTCGAGCAGTTCACAAAAGTCTCCTACGCAAGGGTTTGGGACCCTGTAAATTCTATTTGGTTGAACCAATCTTTTAGTGGCGACCCATCCTTCAATGACGAACAAATGGATGCCTACGAGTTCGGATGGCGTATGCGACCGAATGCTGATCTGCTGATTGAGCTCTCTCTTTATCATTATGATACCAAGGATGCAGTTTTCTCCGGTCCGCCTGTTTACTCATTAAGTGATGTAAAAACGACCGGAGGAGAACTTACTTTTGATTACCGTGCTTCTGATACTTGGCACCTTCAGGGCGGATATTCTTACTCGAGAGGGAAGAAGGATGGGGCAGTCCAAGTTGATTTCCCTGAATCTATGGCCAGCTTGACATCTCATATGAAAATTAGAGACAACCTCCTTTTTTCTCAAAACCTTTACTACACTGACGATCGGATTATTCCATCTGCTTATAATGAAATCCCAATTGAGGAATATTTGCGTTTAGATCTTGGTTTAGTTTGGAGACTCAAGGAAGATTGGGAAATCGGTCTTTTTGGACGAGACTTACTAGACTCCGATCATCCTGAGAACATGTACAACGATCTGGATGTTGAGCCGGGTAAGGTTGAGCGAACTTTTCTGTTAAGTATCACCAAAGAATTTTAATTTGCAGTGATTATTACTACGAACAGATTTCTTTCCATTCCAATAAGGTGGCTCCTTGTCTCTGCATTTGTTTTGCTGCTCGGGTTTGGTGGCATCACATCTCTTTCTGCATCTTCTCAAGAAATAGAAAGAAGAGAAGCCCGAGTACAAGCGACATACTTAACTCACTTAATCACTTTTACTCGGTGGAGTCAGGATCATCTACCAAAGCAGGGGAAATTACCCACAATACTAATTCTTGGCTCTGAGCAAAATGGGTTTGTTGCCTCTCTTAAATATCTACTTTCCCAACGCAATATTAAGATTGGGGGAGTTGCTGCCCGATTGTTTCACTTCGAAAATCCAAAAAGTGCAAACGGAATGGAGGCCATCAAATCTGGAGCCCAAGTTGTCTTTATTATGCCGGATTGCCCTCTTGATATCAAAAATATACGCAAGATTTCACCCAGTGCTGTAATATTTGGTTTTGGACGAGGGTTTGTAACCCAAAAGGGAGGGGATGTATCCTTTATTTCTTCCCACAATCGGGTGAAGTTAATATTGTCCGAAAATTATTTTCGGCGGACATCACCCAAGCTTAGTGCGAAAATTGCCAACTTAAAAAGTGTCGTAGAAATTATTAAAAAACGTGCAGCTCGTTCTTTAACCGAGTAGCTATCTTTTCGAATGACTGCTTTTTTGATACCCAGTTTATATTGCTTTTTATCACGGGTGCACATTTTGTTTGTTTCCCTATGTTTTCTCATTGTACTGGGTGTTACTCATGATCTTAGCAGTGAGCAAAGAGACGCAAATAAAAGTGAACTTACTAGCTTTGAAAAAGCTGAATTAAAAAAATTGATCCGACTGGATTTTCGCAGTCTATCATCGGTATCTATTCAAGGCGTTCTTGGTTATGATCAAGAGTACTGGCGCAATCCCGCCTCTGTTCATGTGATTCGTCCTGATGACATTACTCTTTTTGGGTATGCCAATACCGTAGAGGCCTTACGCGGTGTTCCTGGCATGCACCTGAGCCGGGGCTTGGCTTATGACAATTTTGCTTCCATGCGTAACTTCAGTGGGTTTTCTACTCAAAAATTCTTGGGTAAAATCGGGGGGAGAGAAGTTACGCAACTTATGCTAGGCAGTGCCAATTATTCTGTCGATGATTATCCCATCGCAGTTATTGACCGCATTGAGATTGTTCGTGGTCCTGGTGCTTCTATTTGGGGGACCAACGCGGTGAATGGAGTTTTAAATCTTGTTACTAAGCATGCCGGAGATACCCAGGGGGATTCCATTCGGATGATACTTCAGGATAATGGAAGTTTTATGGGAGACTATGTGCACGGTGGTCAGGTTTCGAGGGATAGTTTTTACCGCGTATGGATTCGGAACCAAGAGTATGCAGAGGGTACTTTGGATTCTGGCAATTCAGCACGCGATGATGGGTACCTCCGGAAATTTGGTTTCAGGTACGATAAGGAATTAGCAAGCGATTTAAATTTTTATGTTGCCGGAGGCGGAGCGAGTCGTCGATTGGAGCATGTTTTGGATTTTTCAAATAGGCTATTTTATTCAGAAAATCTTACCGGTCCCCTGGTGCCTCTTGATTACGCCCGTCAAGGATCTTTCCTTTCTTCCCTACATCCTTTGTATGTTGATCCTCTCAAGTTACCTTCTGCGACAAGCTTTTGGTCAAGTTCAACTGGGTCTATACCTTATCCGGCTCTGCTTACCGGAAAAACATCTCGTTTCGAAAAGTATGGAGAAATGACAAATGATTCTGGTCATATTGTCTCCAAATTAGATGGAATCACGGAATCCAACCTTGAATGGTCTGTAACTAGTGCGTTTGAGAAAACTGATATTAATATGGGTCACCTCGGTTTCGAGTGGGAGCAGAATCAATTGGATGTAGCTTTTGATGCGAATAGACCCGTTGGCAATTATCACCGCTTTTCGTTTGGTGTTGGCTTTCGCAGAACCGATTTGGATGTACAGTCCACTCTCTTAGAGCCATTTAACTTTGGTCCCACTGTAGATCTCAATACTCTTTCCCTATCCGCTTCATCCCCGACTATTCTTGAATATGACCAACAATTTACAAAATTCAATCGTCTTACTGCTTACTTCCAGGACTCCATTAATCTATCTGATGAACTCATATTTTCCATCGGTACTAAATTTGAAGAAAATGATCTAACAGGGAGCGGAATTCAGCCTGGGGTGAGAGGCTCTTGGACCCCCAATGGCTCGAATGTTTTTTGGCTAGGATATTCTAAGGCTCACCGACAGCCTTCGCTTCGGGAACGGTATACAACTTTAAACCCCGCCAGGATTTGGTATCCTGCGGGTGCTACATTTCTAAATCCTTTCACTGGAGTTTGGGCCAACAAGTCTTTTGCTGGAGATGAATCCTTGGATCGTGAAGAAATTGACGCTTATGAAATAGGGTGGCGGACCCGTCCCAACGAAGATTTTATGCTCGAGCTTTCCAGCTACTACTATGATTCTAAAGATGCGGTTTTGGCAGCCACGAGCTTGACCTCTGTTAACGCTTACGAAGCAAAGAATGCTAAATCTTTTGGTGGTGAATTGTCAATTGACTGGCAGTTCTCTGATGCTTGGAGGATTCGTGGTGGTTACTCACTAGCCCGGGGTGAGATTCAAGGCGAGAGGAAATACGATTTCCCGGAGCAAACTGCCAGCTTGCAGTCGTCTATTGATTACTCTGACAGCCTTACCTTTGTACAGAGCTTGTTCTATGCGGATGAGACACATGTGCCATCGGATTACAACCCCATCACTATTCCCTCCCACCTTAGGCTTGATCTTGGTGCAATCTGGCATCCTTCAGAGAATTGGGAAGTCGGTCTATTTGGCCGTGATTTGCTCGAGCCTTATCATGTTGAAACTATGTATCCGGGGGTCGATGTAGAACCGGCCCGGGTAGAGCGTTCTTTTCTCTTAACTCTGTATAAAAAATTCTGATATGATGTTCGCACATTGGTTACATCATATAAGTATGAAATTTCTTTGCCTGGGAATTCTCCTCTTCTACTGTTCAACTGCAGTACCAATACAGGGGGAAACTATGACCCCGACCAAGAGAGAACTTCGCACGGTCAGCTTGGAAGCCACTGTGGTGGTTCGCTCAATCAATTTTCTGACATGGCGAGAAAGTAACCTGCCTCCCTTACCCAGCCGAGTGAAAATTGTCGTGGTTGGCCATGATTATTGCCTTTTCAAGGAACGACTCGCCTACCTTATCGCAGAGACCAAGGTAAGGATACAGGAGAGGCATATTGATGTAGTTGGCTATCAAACCGTGGCGGACGCGATGCCGGTATTCAAAAACAAGGAAGTGGTACTCGTTATTTTGCTAAAAAGTGTGTTGAACGAGTGGGATGAAATTAGTTTTATAAATCGATCTGGGCTCATTGTATACGGGCAAGGTAAGGCATTTGCGAGTCGAGGCCTTTGTCTATGTTCAAACGATGAAAATAATCGCCTAAGGATGTCGATTAATCGTAGGAAATTGGAGGCAGTAGGAGTTGAGATTGATAATCGCTTAGTCTTACTTAACCCCACACTTTACTTTTATAACTAAGGCAAATATCAAGTGGCTTTATCTTGGACTTAGATCCCTAGTTTAAAAACTTATTCACATTTATTCGATTTATATCGAACATTTTGATAAGCTTTCCTATCTAAATAGGTGTGGATGCGTGGAGGGAAGAGTAATTTCTTCGGCGTAAGGTACATGAAACAAATCGAAATGGAGGAAATATCATGAGCATTACATATCGGGAAGCAAAAAGAATATTAGAAAAACAGGAAGAAGCTAGGGATGTTATAAATAGTTATCGTGGCATGGAAACCCTTGGTAAAAGGTTGCAGCTTCGAAACAATAAAGAACTCATTCTCAAACTTTTTGAAATTGAAAAAGATGAGGCAATTATTGAAGTCTTTACTCATCTGAAAGCACTTTACGACGAGCAATGGGGGGATGCGGAAGCAACAGCACCCCCAAGCATTCCCGGAAAGGTTGCAGATGTTACAAAATCATCGGAAACTGAAGAAGAATCGATCGAGGTGTCAAAGTCTTCTGAAGTAGCAGAGATTGCCTAAAACTGATTTTGAGAATCTTGTCTTAACAAGAGCACGGAGTGGAAAAGAATTTTTTCAGAAGTTCTTGCTATTCTCATTTTTCTTAGAAATGTTATCGTATCTTTAAAGGGGGTATGAATCTAACGCATCGATATAAAACTCAGACTTGCCTGTCTGGTAGTATTTTACTTTCCCACCCGACATTAAAAGATCCATGTTTCTATAAATCGGTGGTTTTTTTATCTGCCCACTCTGAGGATTCCGGCACCATCGGTGTTATTTTAAATCGCCCTCTCAACCGCACACTTGAAGAATTAGATGATCAATTTAAGGGAAATTCTTATGGTTCTATCCCTGTGTTTGAAGGAGGACCAGTTGAAACTGATAAGATCATTGTAGCAGCTTGGGAGTGGGCACAGGAGAACTCATCATTCAGGATGTATTTCGGCATTGATTTGGATAAAGTGAAATCTCTTAAAGAGAACTGTAAAGATGTTAAAATCGCGTGCTTCCTCGGCCATTCAGGTTGGTCCCCCGGGCAGCTGGAGGACGAACTGGATGAAACAGCCTGGCTTGTTTCAACTCTGGATCACGAGCTTTTTACCGATATGGAAAATGAGAAAGAGGCTTGGAAGAAAATTGTGGGTGGTATGAGCCTTGAATTACGCTTGCTTACTGAGGCTCCGGAAAACCCTTCCAATAACTAATTCCCGCCTGTTAGATTTTATCCACTTTTGGTGGGATTTTATTCTTTGGCATTTGTTATGCTAAC
The DNA here is from genome assembly GCA_029254745.1 of Opitutales bacterium. Taxonomy (GTDB): domain Bacteria; phylum Verrucomicrobiota; class Verrucomicrobiia; order Opitutales; family Seribacteraceae; genus Seribacter. The sequence goes on from JAQWWZ010000061.1 coordinate 7,304, forward strand.
TGTTAATAATTAACCCTTTCTTTCCTTGGCTTTATTCCAAGTAAAGTTCATCCTAAGAGTATATCAATACACACATGAGTAAGCACAAATTAGAATATATCTGGCTCGATGGTTACAAGCCAACGCAGAGCCTTCGTAGTAAAACGTTGATCGTTGAAGATTTCAGTGGAAAACTGGAAGATGTAAAGCAATGGTCCTTTGACGGTTCCTCCACCGAGCAAGCTTCAGGAGACGCTTCAGATTGTCTATTAGAGCCTGCATATGTTATTCCTGACCCTGACCGCTTTGGCGGAAACGGCTGGCTTGTTATGTGTGAAGTACTTAACTCGGATGGTACGCCGCATGAGACCAACGGAAGATCCCTCATTGATGATGACGACGATGACTTTTGGTTTGGTTTTGAGCAAGAGTACACCTTGATCGACCTTGAAACAAACTTGCCCCTTGGCTTCCCCAAAGACGGTTTCCCCGGACCCCAAGGTCCGTACTATACATCCGTCGGTGCGAGAAACACCAAGGGACGTGATCTGGTCGACGAACATTTACACCTCTGTCTGGAAGCTGGGCTTAATGTCGAAGGCATCAATGCAGAAGTCATGATGGGGCAGTGGGAGTATCAAATTTTTGCCAAAGGTGCAAAGTCTGCAGGTGATCAAATTTGGCTAGCTCGTTACCTTTTGGAGCGTACCGCTGAAAATTATGAAATCGCCATCGATCTTCATCCAAAACCTGTTGAAGGTGATTGGAATGGTTCTGGTATGCATGCAAATTTTTCAAATGCTGCTATGCGTGAAAAAGGGGAAGAAGCTGTATTTAAGAAAATCTGTGAAGAGTTTGGGCAAAATATTGACCGTCACATCTCAGTCTATGGTGCAGAAAATAATCAGCGTTTGACCGGATTGCACGAGACCCAGTCTATAGACAAGTTCAGCTATGGTGTTTCTGACCGTGGTGCATCTATTCGTATCCCGATTGGCACCATTCAGGACGGTTGGAAAGGCCGGTTGGAGGATCGTCGCCCAGCATCCAATGGTGACCCTTACAGGATTGCTGCAGTGATCATCAAGACCACTAAAGAGGCTTTATCTGTGTAAGTAGATAAAAGTATTTCGATCTTTTAAAGGCGATGGAGTAATCCATCGCCTTTTTTATTTCCTTTTTTTCATGACTACCGCAAATTGGTCTCCATCTTCTTTAAAAAATCGAATAACCATATGAAAATGAGTTTGCTGGCGATAGAGTTTTGTTTTCCTTCTTCCCTGTTCCAGCCAAGAGGCCTCCACTGACTGAGCTTGCTTACTTCGAAGGACTGCATGCCTGGTCGCGGGCCCAATTTCTCCGTGCGATGCTACTTGAGACCATCCATCATCCATCCAGTCTTGGACGATTTCCTCAGGGGTTTGGGAAAAGCAACCGAGGAGAAGGCATCCCATGAAGACCCATATTAGTGCCCTGAAGAATGATAAGGGCAACCCAGTCTTCATATCCTACCCGCTGGCCTTTTGGATTGATTCATTTTTTTATCAAACTCTTTCCCCAGCTTGGATAACTTTTGGGTGATTTCAGGCTTTTGTTTTTCCAGGTTTATTTTTTCCCCTAGATCGCTTTCTAAATCAAAAAGAGAAAGTTCAATATGTCCCTTGGAATAATTTTTTGGAATCCCCCCCGTTCCTCCAGGCTTTCCCGCCATGGTCCGGTAACCGTGAGGAAAGTGTAGCTTCCACTTTCCTTGGCGGACTGCCTGTAACTGATCCCCGTAATATAAATAATAAGCTTCCTGTGGGGATTTTGCCTGATCATCTATAAATAGAGGCCAGATGTTTTTGCCGTCCAGTTTTCGATTTGGTAGATCGGCGCCGCTCAACTTGGCGATAGTGGGTAGAATGTCGATAGTCATCGCCGGCTCCCTGCACACAGAGTCTGCCGGTACCGTACCTGGCCACCATGCAATCATTGGCTCCCGGCAACCCCCGTCGAACATGGTTCCTTTGCCTTCTCTGAGAGGAGCCGCAGACCCCGCATGATCCCCGTAATTCAGCCAGGGGCCATTATCGGATGTAAAAATGAACAGGGTATTGTCGTGTAAATTGTTCTTTCGTAAAACTTTCATAATTTCGCCGACCGACCAATCCACTTCCATCATCACATCCCCAAACAAACCCGCCCCACTTTTTCCCTTAAAAGCCTCGGACACATAGAGCGGGACATGAACCATACTGTGGGGGAGGTAGACGAAAAAAGGCATATCCTTATTCTTCTCGATAAAGGAAACTGCCCGCTCTGTGTATTGCTTGGTTAAGAGTTCCTGATCTTTCCCGGAAACCTTTGGGTTGATCACTTTATTTCCTTCGATCAAGGGAAGGTGAGGCCACCGTTTGACTCTCTTCTCCAAGGGCAAGTGTAATACACCTGGGTGATAGGGCCACATATCATTGGAGTAGGGAAGGCCAAAGAATTCATCAAAGCCGTGTTGTAACGGGAGAAACTTTTTGTGGTGCCCAAGATGCCACTTCCCAAAACATGCGGTTGCATAGCCCTGTTGCTTGCATATCTCTGCTATCGTGGTTTCATCGGGATTTAGGCCGGTTTTTGACTTCGGGCTTAAGGCTCCAAGTATCCCGATGCGTACATTGTAGCAGCCCGTCAACAGTCCAGCACGGGATGCAGAGCAGACGGCCTGGGTTACATAAAAATCGGTAAATTTTCTTCCCTCCTTCGCCATTTGGTCAAGATTTGGCGTAGGGAAATCGGTTGCCCCAAAAGGGCCAATATCTGCATAGCCCAAGTCATCCATAAACATGATCACTACATTCGGTGGCCGCCCACCGACTTGGCTGAGAATAAAAAAAGTAAGTATAAAACTTACAAAACGGGTATGCATGTGCTTCCTTTTGGTGCGGTACATGTCGGGATTGTTACTTAGGGGGTGGAAAAGAAGCAAGGTGCTAATTTGGTAAAAGGTTTCTTTTCTTCAACAAGTTCATTCCGAACTGAGCCATCGATTACTCTACCTTCTTAACCCTTTCAACCCCTCTGCGGGGAGGTAAGTCAGGCACAGCAATCACTATCAAAAGAAACCAGGTCATGTTATTTTAGAAGAGACCGAAAACTAAGAAATTTACCGGAAGGTGAATATCTACATCTTTGTGTAGAATTCACAGTTTAGGCATCGATTGGAAAGATCAAGGGGCGGAGGGCAGGGTGGTCAGGAAAAGAAATATACCCTTTATACCTGACATGGTATTCAACCAGTCAGCCAACTAGGTAAAAGAGGGGCCCAAACATAAACCAAGGAGGGGCAATCTAAGTTTCGAAAAAAGAACATTGCCAAATACCTCACGATTTGTGACCTGCATGGTGGGATCTGGAGGTTGTGCTCTACCATCCGCCAATTCCTCCCTCGTCGGTGTTATTCTAAAAAGTTGAGCTAAGCAAATAGGTGGATCGAAGTTGTGTGTGAAGTTGAGAATAAATGTAAGATGGAAAACAGTGGTCAGCGGACTAGATGGTCATGGCTTCTCTTTCCCGTCACTTTAGGTAAATCGAAAATTTTTTCAGCCTCCCTTTCAGATCATGGCAGAGGGGCTGTTTTTTGTTCTTTTTTAAAAAGTTCTTTTTGGATGCCTTCGAGAATGGATATAGGGTAGGAGCGGGACGCCCAGTTGGTCAAGAATTCTGGCACATCCCCACCAGGTTTGGAAAGGTTTTCAAAAGTCACCCGCATTTGATTCGGGGTATATTGCTTCACCAAATATCGGGTAAATACAATCTCAGTTCTTATCCAGTCCTTGGAGCGAGGAACTTGCGGGTGATTAATGGATTTCATCTCCACCCGTACAGTTTTTGGGTGGGTGCGGGAGACAATAGATTGGTACACCACCTCCCGGTCCTTCATGGGGAATGGGGTCGCTATGACTTGTCGGAAAACCCAGTGAAAATCAGATTTTTTTTCAAGAAGTTTCCCGCTTTTTAAATGATTGACCCAGTTTTTCCATGATTCAGGGTTATGTAGAATCCCCAGTAATTTTTCGGTGGTTCCTTCAAGGGTAGCAATTCCCCGAAAGGCAAGATGTTGCCCCACTTTTTTCTCATAGACCTCAATACCACGGGTCTGGTTTATTTTTTTCCAGCCACCGGATTGCTCTCCCCAAAGCCCAAGGCTGGAAACGAGAAGGAAGAAGAAAGGGCAGAGCCTGAAGTAAAGGATCACTCTGCTATGTTTTGCGAATGTGAAGCTCTGGGGCAAGCTCAAGTTACCCAAGGCTTGCAGAGTTTAGTTTTCGTAATCGCCCGTACCGTAATTGTAGGTGCGGATACTACCGTTAGCAGTCTTTTGCCAAATACCCCATGCGGCATCATCCCAGCGATAGTGATAGGGGTAGATGCCATCCCTTGTCCAAAGCCATTGGTTATCACTCCCCCAGAGCCAGACTCCATCCACGACAGGAGAGGAGTATAGCCAACCAAGTTCTGCATGGTAAAGCCATCCCTGCTCGTAGTATTTGAAAGCACCAAACCAGGGAGATGCTAACCAACCTCCTTCTCCATGGAGAGCAGCCCCCCACCATGTTGGGGGAGGTTCTGGTATTTTCAGCCGTCTGCGTTGGCCAACCCCCATGCCTGCTTCATTGGTGGAGTAAGCCTGTATGTATAGCCTTCGAGGGTAGGGGCTTTCAGGGATGATGAGGGTGAAGGAATCTGCGGTGCCGTTGGCTTCTAATTTTAATGTGTCAGGAGAGTTCATCGGGATACGCAGGGTGGAGGAGAGTAAGAAGCCAAATTCCGACATCGTACCTCCACCATCGTAAAGTACCCGGCCAGATAATTGAATACGCCCATCCTCCAGTATTTGCGGATGCTCTGTATGAATAATCGGGATCCATGCATAGGGATTTCGATCATGCCATGGAGGTTGGGTATCGTTTCCGTCGACCGTGCCATCCCCGTCATAGAACGGATACTGGGTGTTGTTGTCATCCGAGCTTCCATTGTGATCAACAAATGGAGGTTGGCTGTTATTGTTGTCACTTGAGTTGTTGTGCTCATCGGATGGGGGAGTGGTCTGATTATTGCCTGTGGGAGGAACTACATCATCAGTGGGATCGTTAATGAGAGAAAGGGTAAAGTGCTGCCAAAACACACCTACCTGTCCTTGTTTGGCTTTCACCCTAAGTATCATGTTGGTGCTGTTATTTTCAAAGTCAAAGAGTACGGCGGTGCGCAAGGTGTTGGTATCGATAGTAAATAGGTGATTGCGGGAACCATTTTCATTTAGGTTATTAAAT
>JAQWWZ010000068.1 GCA_029254745.1 Opitutales bacterium
GGGTGATGTGCCAGGCCAAGGTAATCATTGCTTGAGAGCATAATAAACTCCTGACCATCTTTCCAGACATGGGTCCCTTCCTGCCGCTCAAAAATATGATAATAGGTGTCATACTTTAATCGTAAACGAGTGGCATCATCCCCATGAATCCGGGATAAAATTGGCGATTTTGCTTTCTTAGTGAATGGAAAAGCCATCCTTTTCTATGTATCGTACATCAACTGTTTTCGCAAAAGAAAAAAGCCTCCCCGATGAAAGGGAGGCTTTTAAAAAGAAGGTAAATGTAAATGGTCTACTGGGTTCTCTTAATAACATGAAAACCAAAGTCAGTCTCGACAACCTCTGAAACTGAATCGACATCTAAAGCAAAAGCCGCTTCTGAGAAAGGTTTGGCCATCACTTCAAATTTGAATTTCCCTAAGTCTCCACCTTTGGAACTGGATGGGCCATCTGAATGCTCATTAGCCATGGCAGCAAAGTCCTTTCCTCCCTGGATAATAAGCTTATGTATTCTTTGGGCCTCCTTCTTCGCATCGTTCTTGGATCTCTTGATCTTAGAATCAGCCCGGTTTGCTCCCTTGTAGGAGATAAGGATGTGAGACGCCGAGATTTCTTCTGGTTTGGCTTCTTCCTCTTTCTCTTTAGCCTTCACAAAATCGTTCCGATTGAGCCGAATTTTTTCGTATACATCGTTCGATATTACATAGTACCAATCAGCTAAGTTTTCGTTGAGTTCCTTGGCTCTCTTTTGAGCTGTGTCAAGTTTTTGATTAAACTCTCTTTGTTTTGTGGAATTGGCAGCTTTAATCCTAGCAATTTCAGCAGCACGATCTGCACTCTTCTTGGTGAACTCATCACTGGGAGAAGCATTTTTGTCACTTTGGATGATTGCAGGCTTGGCATTCGAAGCATTTAAAACCTCTTTGGGGAGATTGCTGGGTGCTTTACTTGGGGGGGGAGATGGAGGGGTGAAGTTGGGAGGTGGACCTGGTGGGGAGAGGGGAGGGGGAGACTGCTTTCCTTTATCTCCTTCGGGTCCTTTGGCACCTTTTTGACTATCTTTCTTTTGGGGCGTGGGGTTCTTTTTCTTTTCGGGTGCTGCAAGAGGTGGGGGAACCGCCTGTAGTACTGGTTGTTCGAGTAGACCTGGGTTGACACGTGCATAGGCATAGATGTAGCGACTATCACCTGTGGCATTGTCTTCTTCCTCAGTCCCACGATAGCTGTCTCCAAACCTCAGTACATACTCCACGCCATCTTTCATACCCACAATGATTTCACCCTTTTTGGACACTACTTGCAGCTTTGGCTTCCCGTTTTCATATTTAAGGGGCTTTCCTGCTTTATCCACCATTTCTACGGTAAGGAAACCCTTTCCAAAGAGAGATTTAGCGGAGTTTTTTAATTCCTGTACATTATTGGCAGCCACAAACTCATTTCCATTTTTTAAACTGGAAGCTAGAACTTGAGGCTTCTTTTCAACATCAATAATTTCCAAGTCATCAAAGGCATCTCTCATCCCATCGAGCTTTACTTTGTCTAATTCTTCATCCGGTGCGAGCAAGCTACCCAGTAATTTCCATTCCGAACTATCATAATTCAGAATTTGTTTAGCAGATGGTACAATCTTTCCGTCTTTAACTTCGTAATTATCAAAGGTCACCTGCTTAATCTTGAGCTTGTCTAGGTCCAGGAAATCTTTTTCGACCCAGTTTACAAATTTGGTACTGACATTGTTAACATTTTGCATTTCGACTCTGTAAACTTCGTTTTCATCAGGTTTTCGAACGAAGTGAGTATTCATTAATCCATCTACCTCGTTGCCAATAATGAGTTGAGCCAAGTTGGACCCTGAGTTGTTTTTTAATGCAATCATACGTCCGGCCCCAGTGTCCCCTGGTTGAGCACGGCTTGGGTCTAAGACGCCAAATTTTGCATGTTCACCAGCACCTTCACCAGCTTGGTCAAGGATTCGTACATCAAATAGAATAGTTGACACATCTTTCAGTTGGTTATCTGCATTGGCAGGGTAGTCAGGCTTTCCTGGTCTGCGTAGAAACCAGCCCTGCTCTGTCTTGGCAACCTCGATTGACTTTGCCTCCAGTTTTTCTTCATCCATTTCAACAATCTCGATACCCGTTGCCTGTCGGGGATCAAAAGTTTCAAAAAGGGGTTGGCCCATGCGACTCCCTTTGCTTGCGGGGTCTCGTTTGACAGGTGCAGTTATTAAAGCAAGAGCAATACATGCAGCTGCTGCAGCGATAAAAAGGACAGTTGTTTTATTTTCTTTCATTGGTCTTTTTAAAGAATGTTAAAATTTATTTCGTGAATTGTTAGGAGCGTACACGGGATGCAGTTGCTCCTTGAATTTCAGCTAATCTCTTTTTTCTGTAAACAAAAAATGCGATAATCAAAAGAGGAACAGGGGGCAAAAATACGGAAAGGTTTTGTATTTTCTCCTGCTTTTGTTTGATTTCTGCATCTCTTCTACGCTCGGCATCTTTGACTTTAGTGTTAGCTTCCTGTCTTAATTCACGTTCTCTTTTTGCTAAATTCTTTTGCAATTTAGCGGCTTCGGTTTGAAGGAGCTGCATGAACTGGTTTTGTGTCATTTGGCCCTGGCTACTTTGGACTTCTGCGAGGGCTTCATTGAGTTTTCTATTTTCATCCTGCAATACTCCTTGTATGGATGCTTCAGCGTCGCGAATTGTTTTTGAAGCAATTTCCCGAGCGACTTCTATACTTTTCTCAAATTCTTCAAGAGTACGGTGAAGCCTGCGACGGTTTCTGATTTCGAGTAGGCTGTCTTCTCCGCTGAGACTATCTATAAGATTTAGGGACAGGGTGACATTGTCTACATCCAAAGGAAAGTCTGAGTCTGGACCTCGACTCCGTATGTTAAAAAATGGATCTGCGAGGACATCGGCATCTGCAACCAGAATCACATTCATTTGATTGGTTTTGTTCCCGTCTTCCACAGTTCCACTTATGGATGCAGCGATCACTTCCGAAGAACCGTTTCCACGATAAAGTGTGCGGTCAGGATTAAATCGTCGAGGCGAGCCAAATACTCCACCAGTCCAGAAATTATCTACCGATGTAGTCCCTGTGCGTGAGCCTCCACGGGTGGAAAGGAGAGGCTTAAAGGTAAGGTTAGATTTACCTGTGGGATAGATTGAGCCAGTGCAGGTGAACAGACAATACTGTAATGCAGATGTTTCCGGACCCTGACCAAATGAGTTACTCAGACCACCCACATATACAAATTCGTCGGGAAAGTTTTCTGAGCGTGGAATTTTGGGAAATGGGTTATAGGAATCACGGACAATTCTTTTTTCAAGCCCACCCAACCGGGTTTCGACCGGTGCGAGAAGTTTTTGCTCCACATAGTTGCGGAATGGATTTTTATAATCCAACCCACTCACTGAATCTCTGAGGGGTGAAAGGCTGAGACTTTCCCAGTCAGACTTGAGGAGTGGCGAGTTCGCATTGAGACGGGCTTCATATTCTTTGGTTTTGGTAATGAGACCGGATAGCTTGGCGATAAAGTTGCCAATTTCAGGTATCGTTCCACGAGCTGGTGCCAAACTCTTGGTTGCTTCGTTTTGGAGTGCAATCAATTCTTTTTTAATCGTTGCCAATCTTTCATTCGGATTAACATTGAAATGGACGCCCAATAGGTTCCAAAGCTTATTTAAATCTCCCTTTTCTGGTGCCGGCGGAGCTGGCTGGCCGGGTCCCCCGCCTTGCTGGTTATTTCTCCGCGGTTCAAAAGTTCCTGTAAGTGAACCTTGGATGAGGGGCAGTGGATCTTCAAAGATTGCCGTTGGGATACCAGCTTTGATTGCTCCAATCAAATCATCAAGCTTTTCATTATCTAGGTTGTTTGGCTGGACGACCATAAGTGCATCATAATCACCTTTTGTAATTTCGCCCCCCGTTACCTCTTGTATGTCATATTGTTTACGAAGTTCGGTGATCACTTCCCAGGCAGGGGTTCCGCCGCCAAGATTAAAGCCCATAATACCCATTCCGCCAGTTCCGAGAAGTGGTGCATCTGTGGCGAAAACACCAAGCTTCTTTTTAGCTTTTGAGCTACTTACCGAAGATAAGGTACGCATAATCTCGTACTCAACGGGTAGGCCTTTATAGAGGAATGGTATCGTTTGCTGCCCGCTATTTCCCTTGAAAACTAGGCCCATGTATAAATCCTTTTGCCATGGTCTAAACCTTCCTTCTTCCTGGACAAGCAAGGGTGGAGTCACTCCATTTTGATTAACCACACCATATTTTTCAGCGGTGGCGGATGCATTGTCTTCGGGAGTGATGACATTTATGCTTACTGAAACGAGTTTAGTTTCTCGGTCAATTTCTCGTAAGGCAGTAAGAAGGTTAATTCTTGTTTGCACATACTGCTCGGGCATTGATTCAGCTGGAGATAAAAAGGCATCAATTTCAACAGGTTCTGTAATATCCTGTAGCAAGGATATCGACCCATTGGATAAACTACTTAGCTGTTCTTGGGTAGAATCTACTCGAATAAAGTCATTGTTGCGGAAAAACTGGGTCAAAGAAAAGGCGATAATAACAGCAGCTAACACGCGTATTAAGAAGTGAAATGATTTATTTCCGCCTTGGGTGCTACCTACCCAGTGCCGACGTCCAATCAATATAGAGCTTAGGTAAAGCATAGCACCTGCCAGGCCCAGGAAGAAAGCAATGCCGGATATACTGATGATGCCTCGGCTGAAGTCTAAAAAATTTGCAGAGATCCCCCATTCTGAATTGCTTAAAAGGGCGATGGGTGCGTTAAACGCGACTCCAAAAACAAAGGCAATGGTGAGGTTTGCGGTTAAAAAGGAAGCGACCATCCCTACGGCGAGCATGCTAAGACCAACAAACCAATATCCGATGTATGTGGATAGGAGAAGACCAATGTCAGGATTTCCTAGTTGTCCAAGTACAATTAAATTGGAAATAAATGAAAATACGAGGGAGATCGTGAAAATAGCAACTCCTCCGAAATATTTACCAAGGACTACATCAAAATCACTTCCCGGGAGGGTGAGCAAAAGCTCATCGGTTCCTTGGCGACGCTCGTCGGCCCAAATTCCCATGGTAATGGCAGGTATGAAGCCAAGTAAAATGTGAGGCAAAAACCTGTTGAGTTGATCAAGGTTTGCAAGGTTGGAGTCAAAAAATTCCTGGGGCCAAAAGGCAGCCAATCCACTGGCTAGAAGGAATGCACATATGAAAACATATCCACTAGGGCTCCCAAAATAAGAATAAAAATTTCGCTTAAATACAGCTGTGACGGCTTGTGTGTTCATGCTTGAAGTAGATTTTAATAAGGTTTTCGAAAAAGTAGGTTAGGCAGCGTCCATGGTTTGCTTATTGAACCATTGATCGAGGGAGGTTTCGCCCTTTAGCTCATCTGGGCTTCCTTCAAAAATTAAACGACCTTGATGGATAAGAATGATCCGGTCTGCAACCTCTGGAACTTCCTGGAGAATATGAGTGGATAATAGAATAGTTTTACCCAACCCTTTTATGGTTTTTCGCACTTCTAGGACTTGGTTGGGGTCCAAACCAGCGGTGGGTTCATCCATAATTAAAACATCTGGTTCGTGTAAGAGCACATTCGCCATGCCAACTCGTTGGCGAAATCCTCGGGAGAGTTTTCCAATTGGCTTGTTAAGAACAGTCTCCAAAGCACATTGCCCCACAACTTTCTCGATGCGAGATGACTTGGTTGAGCTGTCGATACCTCGGGCATCCCCAAAAAAGTTAAGAAGACCCAGAGGGGTCATCTCTTCGTAAAGCGGCCCATTTTCAGGGAGATAACCAATGCGGTTGGCAACCGCATCTCGGTTGCCAGCAACCTCCATGCCGCAAACCTTTGCTGACCCAGAGGAAGGGGCGAGGAACCCAGTGAGCATTTTCATTGTTGTACTTTTTCCTGCACCATTGGGTCCAAGGAAAGCCACAACTTCACCTTTTTTGATCGAAAAAGTTAAGTCTTCCACGGCTACGAATTTGCCGTAGTATTTGCTCAAGCCTCGAGCTTCGATCATGATATCTTTAGGGGATTCATTTGTCATAACAATTAAATTTCGGGTAGTGAATGTTTAGCTAAAATTTTGTACCTTAGCGACAAGGGGGCTGTGATTTGTTCAAATATCCCAAAAAATCTTATATCTACATTCAAGCAAGAAGAAAAACTTTGCCAACTTGGATTGGGCTGAGATATAAAAAGATCTTTCCATATGGAAAAATTTATTATTTGGATAATTTTGTCTCCGGCAATTCTTCTTGGTCGTAGTAAGACTTACACAGAGGAATACAGTCTTGATTGGTTTGATTTCCCATCCTTCTGTGCTCCTCTCAGAATGGAAGACCTTGATGGTGCAGCCATTGCCGACCTTTCTCTAAAACCCACAGCAACCCCTCTACTTTTCCCCAAGCTCATATCACCCTTCGATTGGATTGATCATGGTGAATTGAAGTTTTTGAGCTTGGAAGACCTATGCAATGATCCTTCCCTGCTTCCCCCGATAGAGCAATATACATCGAAAAGAAAGTCACCATTTGCTCATTCTGCCGATATTTGGAATGACTCCCTGAGTAAATCAAAATTAAAAGATATCAAACAGGATCGTTTTACCATTAACAGGCTTTTTGGAAATAATGCCCAAAGCTTACCCGATGATCAGCAGCTGTTGGGGTTTTTAAAACAGGGAAAAGTTGAACTTTCAGCAGAAGAAAAGCAGAAGATTTTAGAAAGCTTGTTTTCGGAGGAAGAAAAAAGAGATTTTATCGAGCAACTTTTGAAACCAAGATTTGTCAAAGCTGGGAAAGCTGAAGATTTAACAAAAATTTCAGAACAAAATGATGCAAGCCAGGTAGCCAAATTAACTGCTCCTCAAATAAAGATCCCGGACGCCCCAGAATATCCGCAAGCCAGTACCGCCGGTTCGACAGACCCTGATAAAACTGTACTCAAGTTCAAAGCTTCCAAAAAAGCTTCTAATGGGAGCCAATCTCCTGCTCAAGCTTCAGACTTTTATGTGACAACCAAAAACTTATCAGAACTCTTTAAGGATTTAGGAGCTGAGCAAGCGTTAGCTGGAGAAGTTAATTCTGTAGCGGAGATGTGGGCAAAAGCAGAGAAAAGCTCAGACCCCAAAATTGTATATGGTATCAAGTCAATACTGCTACAGGCAAAAGTGGGGAAAACGAGAACGGACGCTTTCGGACAAGCAGCGATGAAGGGGATTAAGCCTTCTGAAAAGTATTACTTGATCGGCATTGAAAAGGATGATGTTACTAATCAAATTACTATCTGGTCCAAAGAGGTGGAAGTGACCCCAGGAGAAAATATGATTGAATTGAGTTCTAATGATGTCATTTACCAAGAGTAAGCTTTTTTATATTTTACCTTTCAAACACCTACTACCTCTCAAACACCTAATTTCTATATAAGAGATAACACCTTTCTAATTCCTTAATATTTTAAGTTATGCAAAATCAAGAAATTCTTCAATCAGCAGCAGACCAAGCCCGAGGCTTGGCAATCGATGCCATTCACGCATGCAGTTCAGGTCACTTGGGCTTACCTTTGGGTGCAGCCGAAGTAGGAGCTGTTTTATTTGGAAGCGACTTAAAAGTTGATCCATCGGATGGGCAATGGATCAATCGGGACCGTTTTGTATTGTCTGCGGGTCATGGCAGTATGTTTCTTTACAGTTGGTTACACTTAGCTGGCTTTGACCTTCCGATGGAAGAACTCAAAAACTTTCGTCAATTGCACAGCAAAACACCAGGGCACCCAGAATTTATGGAAACTCCCGGCGTTGAGTGTACCACGGGGCCATTAGGTCAAGGTATTGGTAATGCTGTGGGCATGGCAATGGCCGGCAAAATGTCAGCCGCCCATTTTAATACATCCGATCACGAAATTTTTAATCATCAGGTTATTGCTTTGGCTGGAGATGGTTGTTTACAGGAAGGAGTTGCGGCAGAAGCAGCCTCTCTCGCTGGTCACCTTGCTTTGGATAACCTCACCATAATTTACGACTCAAACGATGTAACTTTGGATGCGATGGCCGATGCGTCTCAAAGTGAAAGTGTAAGTGACCGGTTTGCTGCCTATGGCTTCTCAGTAGAAAGAGTCGAGGACGGACATGATTTACAGGCTATATCCGACGCACTTTCCCGGGCTCGTGCTAATACGGAAAAACCAACATTTATTGAGGTTAAGACAGTCATCGCCAAAGGCATTGAAGAAGTTGCTGGTACACCGGGTGGTCATGGGGAAGGCGGAGCCAAGTTTGCTGAATCAGCACGCCAAGGTCTGGGCTTACCCGAAGAAACCTTCTATGTTTCAGGAGAAGTCAGTTCTTTTTTCGAGCAACACAAGGCGGGGCAAATTGAAAATCGCAAGCAATGGGATGCGACTTTTTCTGCATGGCAAGCGGCCAACCCAGAAAAAGCTTCCTTGCTAGCATCGGGAATCAATCGAGATGTACCTGCTGATCTCATGGATCAGGTCCAAGTATTTCCGGAGGATGCGAGTTTGGCCACTCGGGCGGCGGGGGGTCAAATAATTAATGATTTGGCCAAAGCCATGCCGCTCTTAATTAGTGGATCCGCAGATTTACACGGCTCAACCAAGAATTACATCAAAGATGTGGGTGATTTCTCCAAAGATAACCATGGAGGTCGGAATTTACTTTTTGGAATTCGTGAACATGCAATGGGAGCGATTGTGAACGGAATTGGATATTATGGGATTTTTCGCCCATCCGGTGCTACCTTTGCGGTTTTTGCTGACTACATGAGAGGCTCCGTTCGGTTGTCTGCCTTAACCAATCTTCCCATTTTTCATATTTGGACGCATGATTCGGTTGCGGTTGGAGAAGATGGTCCCACCCACCAACCTGTGGAAACCACTAGTGGATTACGGGTAATACCCAACCTAGATATTATCCGCCCTGCCGATCCGGAAGAAACAGCTGGTGCGTATGTGGCTGCTTTACAACGTACGGATGGACCAACTGGTTTAATCTTAACCCGCCAAAATGTTCCAAACCTCAATGCCATACCAGTAGAAGATCGAAGGAATGGAGTTTTACAAGGTGGGTACATTGCGAGAAAAGAAGAAGGTGAACTTGAATTAATCCTGCTTGCATCCGGAAGTGAATTATCTGTCGCCCTCGATGCGGCAGATCAGTTAGGTACCACTGTTCGAGTCGTTTCTGTGCCATGCATGGAGAGATTTGATCGCCAGGATGATACATACCGTGAATCTGTTTTGCCAAATAAATGCCGAAATCGCCTTGCGGTGGAAGCAGGTGTATCCGATCTTTGGAGAAAATATGTAGGCCTTGACGGTGTTGTCGTAGGAATTGATCGTTTTGGCATTTCTGCACCCGGTGATACCGTGCTTAAAGAGCTTGGTATTTCGGTTGAAAATGTAGTCAAGCATGCAGCTCTTGCTGGATTGAGTGCCTAGAGGTTCTAGTATACTTTAAACTTCAGCCATTTGATGGGCAGTACATCTATGCCCACTATCTTTTTCTCAGCTAAAATATTATCATATTTGCTTAAGTAGGGCAGGAGAGGCATTTCATTTATGCCATTGCTATGGCAAATCTTGTTTTATACTTTTCGCTTTATGAAAAGGGATAGCAGAGGTTTGTATTGCCAGTAGAACCATTTAACATGGTATATATTTTCTCTTTGATACACGACTTTTGGGTAATTTTACTTTCCATACAGCAAGAAAAATTTGACTTAGATAAAATAACATGATGGAAATTAGATCGTTTCAGTCCTAGACTTAAACAAAGCCTTAGAGAGCCTCAGATCAAAACTGGGGCTCTCTTTTTTACTGCTAGATTTTTATGCAAGGTTTGATCGCAACGGGGAAGACAGAAGCTTTGTGATGTTTTAGTTATGACATGAAAAAAGACAGTTCATCCTTTCAATGATTGATAAAGAGTTGATTTAGATAAAAAATTCCCCAATCTTGGTGTTCTTTCTCACCCTTTACTTCCAAACTCCTTTATTTTATAAAAATGAAAATAGAAACTCAATGTCTTCATGCGGGATACCAACCCGAGTCCACCACCAATGCCTGTGCTGTTCCGTTGTACAAAACCAGTTCGTTTGTTTTTAATAACACCGAACATGCGGCTAACCTTTTTGGTCTTCGTGAACTGGGTAATATTTATACCCGTCTTATGAATCCCACCACAGATGTGCTTGAACAGCGCGTGGCTTCATTAGACGGAGGAGCCGCTGCACTCGGAATCGCTTCGGGTACGAGTGCGGTGTTTTACTCTATCATCAATGTTGCCCAAGAGGGTGATGAGATTGTATCAGCTAACAATCTTTACGGTGGAACCTATACTCAGTTCAATGACATTCTTCCCAAGTTTGGAATCAATGTGAAATTTGTTGACCCCAATGATCCGCAAAATTATGCCGCGGCCATCACTGACAAAACCAAAGCTCTTTTTTGTGAAACTGTGAGTAACCCTGGGCTTGATGTAGCTGATCTTGACGCAATTGGGAAAATCGCCGCCGAGCATGGAATTCCTCTGATTGTGGACAGTACTTTTTCTACCCCTTACCTGACTCGTCCGATCGAGCATGGCGCATCTATTGTGGTGCATTCCCTGACTAAATGGTTGGGTGGTCACGGCAATGGCATTGGTGGTGTGGTTGTGGATTCAGGTACCTTTAACTGGAAAAATGGAAATTTCCCCCTTTATGACGAGCCTGACAACAGCTATCACGGATTGCGTTGGGGGCATGACTTACCGGAACCTCTCGCTCCGCTTGCTTTTATCTTAAGAATGCGAACGGTTCCTTTGCGTAACTTGGGTGCCTGCATTTCTCCTGACAATTCTTGGCAGTTTTTGCAGGGTATTGAAACCTTGCCTTTGCGAATGGAGCGTCATTGTGAAAATGCATTAGCAGTAGCAAAATTTCTCAAGAGTCACGAATCTGTCGAGTGGGTCCGTTTTCCGGGCTTAGAGGATGATCCGATGAATGCTCTAAATCAAAAATATTTGGACGGTAAGGGTGGGGCGATGGTAGTCTTTGGAATCAAGGGTGGTGCAGATGCAGGACCCAAATTTATTGATAACCTACAGCTTCTTTCTCATCTTGCTAATGTAGGGGATGCCAAGAGTTTGGCGATACATCCGGCCACAACCACTCATTCCCAGATGAATGAAGAACAGCAGAAAGCAGGTGGAATTACTCCGGAATTAGTTCGTCTGTCTATAGGTATCGAGCATGCTGAGGACATTATCGCAGATATCAGCCAGGCACTTTCCACCGCAACTTCCTAAATATCTTGCAGGTGATGGGCAAGAGGTTTGCCCTCGGGTATCTTCTCTTTTTAACCGGAGTGATGATCACGGCTTTGGTATATGGTTTTGCTGTTGGTGACTTTTGGAAAGATGGCAAAGAACTGATGGAAAATCCTTGGGGAATTGTTTCCCTGTTTGATGTCTATGTAGGCTTCTTTTTCTTTATTGGTTGGGTTTGGTACCGAGAGTGTTGCCCTGGGATAAAACTCCTTTTGTCTTTGGCAATTCTCCTCGGTGGAAACGCTGTTTGTGGATTGTATGCAATAGTCGCCCTCGTTAAAAGTAAGGGCAATTCCAGCAATTTCTTCCTAGGAGAAAAGTATCATTCCCAAAAGGATTTCCATTAACATTTTTGGAACAGGTAGTGGGTGACCCACCATTCCTGGCCCTTGGCAAACCCGAAAGTCTCAGCACAGGCGAGAAAAAAGATCCGCCACCGGTGAAAAGTCTGTACGGCTTCCTTTGGTGGCATAGCCTTCTTAAAATCAGTAATCACATCTTTCCTGTTACGATCAATATTTTCTAACCAGCCTTCTGAAGTTTTAGCATAATGAAGGCCTGACCAGCGCCACCGGCTTTCTAGTTCCATTTTTCCAGAAATTCTAAGGAAAAGCTCATCTGCCGGCATTGTGCCTCCACTGAAAAAATGTTTGGACATCCAATCATCTTCCCCTTCCACTTCAAATGGATAGGAGGTAGACCGGTGGCAAAAAATATGAGTAAACAGTTTACCCTCGGGCTTTAGCCATGAATGGATCCGTTCGAAAAGGCCTCGGTGGTTACGCACATGTTCAAACATTTCTACTGAAACCACTCGATTAAAGGATTCTTGCGGTTCAAAGGTATTGACATCTGCGGTTATTACTTCGAGGTTTTCAAGTTTTCTTTTCTTGGCTTGCCCCATGATATATTCCCGCTGAGAATGGGAATTTGAGATCGAAGTAATTTTTGCCTGAGGGAAATGTTTTGCCATCCACAGCGATAGTGACCCCCACCCGCAACCAAGCTCAAGAATTTGTTGTCCATTTTGAAGGTCAGCATGTTCACAGGTGAGTTCGAGTGCTCGATTCTCTGCAGTAGTAAGATCGCTAACTAACGGATCAAAATAACAGCAACTATATTTAAGGTTGTCTCCCAAAGCATTTTTATAAAATCCAGCTGGTACCTCGTAGTGTTGTTCATTCGCTTTATCTGTGAGAACGGCTAGGGGGGAATTGTCTACAGATTGCATATATTCCTCCGCTAGTCGGGCATTGGTTTCGCAATCTTCTGTATGGCATTGCCTCAATCTTTTTCGGCAGAGGTTGCGGATACCTGCACGAATCAAGAAATCAGGGACAAGTCCGCGCTCAGAATATTGAATAAAAATATCGGTAAGGCTCATTATTTATCACTCGGTACGGGGAGGTTTTAAAAAGAAAGAAGAGGTATTTTTGACATAAGATCGATAAGCTTCTCCACTTACTTCCAGTTTACGGGCCTCTACAAAAGGAATACCTGTAATTTTGGTGAGAAAAAAGTAAAGAATGGGAGGAACTAGGAATAACCAAGGCCACCCATTGGCATGGACCCCTAGTGGAATGTACCCAATCCATAGAATCCATTCAAAAAAATAATTAGGGTGCCTGGAGTATTTCCATAAACCGGAGTTGCACACATTTTTACGGGAGTGCAAGTGTTTGGCTTTAAAAGCACGAAGTTGTTTATCTGCCAGACTCACACCGATAAAACCAAGGATCCAAATGATGGCACCAATATGATCCCAAAAACCGAGAGGATTTTTATTCTGTACTAAAATTAGAAATGGAGAGGCAAAAAGAACCGTCCAGAAAGCTTGGATTTGAAAAAAGCAAAACAGACCAATGTTGGCTTTTTTACCGAGATATTCACGGAGGTAGGAATAACGGGCATCCTCAGGCTTTCCCCAGCACCTGCGTAATAAGTGGGTGCCCAACCGGATCGACCACACGCCCAAAAGTCCTTGAAAAAGAGCGAGTCTTCCTGGATCGCAAGCACTAGATTGAGTGGTGAGATAACACAAGCCAACGATTCCAACACCGTAAGCCCAAAGCACATCCACATAAGAGGAATTTTTTATTTTGGTGGCGATGCACCAACCAATAAACATTACGATGGAGCAACCAACCTGGCCATATAGTAATAATTCAATGGTAGTCATAGGTCACAATCTTGTTGTTGAATTCAAGGTGGAGGTAGCGAAAAACAAAGCTGGCTAACCCCCATTCGATGCCCACAGCTATGGCAGAGTACCATCCCATTTCGAAATGTAAGACTCCGAGCTTGTGGCCAGAATAATAGGCCAGACCGCCACCCATGGAAAAGCCCAGGAAACATCTCCACCTTGCATTCAGAAACCATTCAAATACAGGGCGTAGCATGAGACCAAAATTGAACCAAAGTAAGAGCATCCAGTAGGGAACGCCCATGATCGAGGGATAGTCCGAAAATTGAATAAATCCAAAGAAGACCAGACAGGCATCCCCGATGAGACCCATAATCAAGCAACTCAGAAAAAAGGGAGTAAGCATGAATATGCCTTGCGTGTAAATTGATCGAATAAGCACCGGAACAGATCCTATGAAGGGAAGCAGCAGCGGAAGTGGACTCAAGGAAGAAAAAATGCAAGCAAACCATGCCAATTGAAAGAGGCTGAAATCAATAAAAATATTACGCTTCTCTTTCATCAGTAAATTCCACGGCCTAACTTACAATTTGGCTTGGCTAAGAGAAGGTGAATGTCCCCAGTGTATCCCTCTTCAAAACCAGCTTCGCAATAGCATAGATAATAAATCCAAGCCCTGCGAAAATGTTTATCATACCCAAGTTTTTCTATTTGTTTTTCGTTTTCTTGAAAACGAAAACGCCATTCTCTTAAAGTTCTTGCATAATGATAACCAAAGTCAAAAAGCCCGGCGGGCCGAAGATCAGAATCTTTGACCGCAGCTTCTATCATTGCAGAGGCAGAAGGCACACAACTTCCTGGGAATACCCTAGTACGAATGTAATCAACTTCTCTTAAATATTGCTTGTACCGATGATCAGGCATGGTAATGCCCTGGATTAATGCAGCACCATCTTGTGACAGTAATTTTGCAATTTTAGAAAAATAAGTGGGTAAGTATTCATGACCCACAGCCTCGATCATTTCAATGGATACAATACGATCAAAGGAACCTTTTAGGTCGCGGTAATCTTTTTTGATGATCTTCACCTGTGATGACCCTTTTACTCTTTTCTGGGCATATTCAAATTGGCGATCGGAAATTGTGGTAGCTGTGAGCTGGGCTTTGGTTTTTTCTGCAAGCCTCTGAGCAAACCCACCCCATCCACAACCTATTTCTAAAACATGATGGTGAGGCTCGATATTTAGTTGCTCAATAATACGATCATATTTTGCCAAAGAAGCTTCTTCGAGAGTTGTTTTTTCTGACTCAAAAATCCCACAGGAGTAGGTCATTGTTGGATCCAGCATCAACTCGTAAAAGTCATTACCCAGGTCGTAATGGAGAGCAATGTTTTTTCGGCTGCCCTTCAGGGTGTTTCTTTGGCTGATTTTGTAGGAAAGGTGGGCAAATTTGTTTAGGAGGGTAGCCCAACCTCCCTCCATACCATCCATGATATCCTGATTTTGCAGAAAGAAGCGAAAAACGGATACGATATCTGGGCTCTCCCAATCACCTTCCGCGTAACTATCTGCAACTCCCAGGGATCCGCCTAGGCAGGCCTTACGGAAGAAACAAGCGTTGGACACTGTAACTTTGGCTTGGATGCTTGCTTGTGCAGTTCTGCCAAATTTATAAGTGTTTGTGCTGGTAGACAATTGGAGGGAACCAGTGGTTGCTTTATTAAGCTGTTGCGAAAAAATTTTTTCAAAGAATCCACCCTTTACATCCAGGTTGGCGGTCGGCGTTTGCGAATTTAAATCCTGATTTACTTGCTTATTCATTGGCAGACACCGCGTGCTTGGGGTGTGAATAGAAGGGGCAACCCTTGGCCCATAAAAGGAATGCATTCCAATATATGGATGATGTAATTTGTAGGGTTATCCAGGGAAACCGAAGCAAGGCCCAGGCTAAGTTTAAAGCGGAGATAGGCTTTTGTTTAAGCAGCAAGTGTGCAGAGAAGAAAAGTTTGCCCTCTTGTTTAAGGAACATATCAACTTTTACCTGTTTTGCGGGGGGGTGAAAATGCCAGTCATAATCTACATCCATACCAATAAATGGAGATACATGAAACTCTTTACGAAAGGCATGCTTTATTTTAGTGGTATCTGATTCATCCCACAAAAATGATTTGGCATACTTTTCCCCCCACGGGGTATTAGTAATTTCAGTAAGAACAGCTTTTGGTTTTACTTCTTGCTTGTCCCATAAATAATAAAAGGTAACGGGGTTAAAACAGTACCCAAAGGTTCTTAAATGGGTAAGAACAGAAATTCTACCTGAGAGGTCTTGACCAAGCTGTCTTCTAAGGGTTGATCTAACCGCTTCTTCAAGAGAAGCAATATCAGGGCGGTGATAATCAGCTCTCTGGAAACTAGAAACATTGGGGTGGTTCACAGACCAAAATAAACGACCATTGAATACATCTTCCAATTCATCCAAAAATAGATGAGCCATGTAGACATTATAATTCAGATGGTGGGCCTTGGGGGACCGGCGGTGATGCGAGACTTTTCCAAAATAAAGCGAGCTCTTCATGGCAGAGAAACTCCGAAAGCTTCGCATACATCAAGCCCACTTTTTAAGCCATCTTCGTGGAAACCATAGCCCCAGTAAGCACCACATAGGGAGATGCCCTGCCTGCGTATGAAGCTTTTCCGTTTGGCCTGAGCTTTTTTTCTTCCTGGGTGGAATGTGGGATGTGAAAAGTGGAAATCCTGATGATGTTTTTTGGAATCTATGGTGTTTTTTTGATTGAGAGATACGCAAAAAGGCTCATCCGTTGGTAGGCTTTGTAAAATATTCATATCGTAAGTTACGATGGCCTGTTCCTGTTTCTCTTTGGTCAGTAATGCATTCCAACTTGCTCGAGATGATCGTCGGCGTGGCAGGACCGAGTCATCAGAATGTAAACTGACAAGATTATCTTCGTATGGAAATGCCTTAAGTAAACTTAACTCTTCGAAATGCGGTTGATCGATTAGTTTGAGCGATTGATCTGCATGGCAGGCAAGAATAACTTCATCAAATTCTTCATCTTCCCCATTGGGAAGTTTGATTTGTACCCGGTCATTTTTTCGGATGATTTTTTTGATTGGGGTATTTAATCGTATGCGTTCGCCAATGATTTCGACAATTCTGTCAACATAAGTACGGGAGCCCCCGGTAAGTACTCGCCAAATGGGGCGATCATTTGCCTGAAGCATTTGGTGATTAGCTAAGAAATCAGTGACGAATTCGATAGGGAATTGACCAAATTGTTGGGTTGAGCAAGACCACAAAGCTGAGCCTAAAGGCAAGAGGAATGCCTCTTTAAATCGGGTACCCAAATGGTTGCGAGACACAAATTCATCAACGGTCTCGTGAGGGTTGGAAAGCGAGTTGGCTTTTTTGTGGAAAGATAAAATATCAAATACCATACCCCAATGCTTTAGGTCTACTATGTTTCTACCGGCACCAAATAGCCCCCGAAAAGATTCTCCGCTGTATTCGAGGTTGTGGATTTCTGATTTTACAGAAAACCCCATTCGGGTTTTTTGAGATTTTACGCCAAGAAAATCTAGTAATCTTACAAAATTGGGGTAGTTTTCCTGGTTGAAGACAATGAAGCCTGTATCAACTTGAAAATCGCCTGTTTCCCCTTCAACTTTTACTGTATTTACATGCCCGCCTGGTTTTCCAGCCGCCTCAAAAACTGTGATATCGTATTTTGGGTCAAGTAATAATCCACATGCTAGTC
The DNA here is from genome assembly GCA_029254745.1 of Opitutales bacterium. Classification (GTDB taxonomy): domain Bacteria; phylum Verrucomicrobiota; class Verrucomicrobiia; order Opitutales; family Seribacteraceae; genus Seribacter. The sequence continues at coordinate 17,307 of JAQWWZ010000068.1, forward strand.
CGGAGATACCGGAGCCCACGATTGCAATTTTCAAGGCTCAGGTGGTAAATGTTAGGATTGTGCCTTGTCTTTAACCCAAGAGGGTACAGGGCGGAGATCACTGACAAGTCCAAGGAAAGATAACAGTTTAAGTATGTAATAGGTAATGTCTATCTCCCCTTTGAAAAATCCCTGTCTCGCAGATCCGGGAAAAAAATGGTGGTTGTTGTGCCAACCCTCGCCGAAAGTAAATAAAGCGACTAACGGATTATTCCGGCTTTCATCACCCGTATCAAATCTCTTCTTACCAAAAATGTGTGAAATGGAATTTACAGCAAATGTGGCGTGATACAAAAAGACGGTGGGTACAAGAAAGCCCCAGATGAAAGTGGATAGTCCGTCCAGTCCAGTAAAGGATTTGAACCACTCAAGTGTGCCGAGTAAGTAACATCCAAGGCCAAGGGCCAACACAGGTATCCAGTCAAAGCGGTTAATGAATCGTAATTCAGGGAATTTCAGCCAGTCAGGAATTTCTTTTAAAAGAGTTGGTACAGCATAATCAGTCATGAACCAAAGGGTGTGGCTCCAAAACACTCCTTTCGCATGGGGAGAATGAATGTCTTTTTCGGTGTCTGAATGTCTGTGATGACGGCGGTGGTGAGCTGCCCACCAAAGAGGACCTCTTTGGCCAGAACTACAAGCTACAAAGGCACCTGCAAACTGAACAAACCTGCCAGTCTTAAACGAGCGATGTGAGAAATAGCGGTGATAGAATGCAGTGATTGTAAACATCCGCAGGCTGTAAGAGACAACTGCGAGTGCGGCACAATAAAAAGTGACTGGGTAAAAAAATGCAGAAAAAGCTAACAGGTGGATGATGATGAATGGCAGGCACCTAAACCATTCGACCTTATT
>JAQWWZ010000004.1 GCA_029254745.1 Opitutales bacterium
ATTAAATGTTCCTAAACCGAACGAGGATTTAGGGAATGATGAGTTTAAAAATGGTGGGAGATACTGGAGTCGAACCAGTGACCTCATGCGTGTCATGCATGCGCTCTAACCAACTGAGCTAATCCCCCCCTTCAATGCACTCAAACTAATCACCTTATTCATTCTGTCAACTTTGTTGGTCTTGCTCTTCAATAGTTATCTTTACGCATTTTAAGAAATAGTGTAGCAGACATATATGAAAAAAGCACTCGTAACAGGTATTACTGGTCAAGATGGTTCTTATTTAGCGGAATTGCTGCTAGAGCAGGGATATGAAGTGCATGGTATTGTGCGCCGTGCTTCCACGTTCAACACGGATAGATTGAATCATATTTACAAGGATCCCTTGGTTGATAATACCAATCTTTACCTTCATTACGGTGATTTGGCGGATGCAGTACAGTTGGTGAAACTTCTGTATAATTTACAACCTGATGAGATTTATAATCTCGGTGCTCAAAGTCATGTACGGGTCTCATTTGATATCCCAGAGTATACGGGTGATGTAACCGGATTGGGTGCGGTACGAATTTTAGAAGCAATCCGAGAAGCAGGTTTAGTTGGAAAGGTCCGCTATTATCAAGCCTCTTCCTCCGAAATGTATGGGAAAGTGCAGGAAGTGCCCCAAGTTGAGACCACTCCGTTTTGGCCACGCTCTCCTTATGCCTGTGCCAAGGTATATGCCCATTGGCTGACTGTTAATTATCGTGAGTCTTACAATATGCATGCGAGTAGTGGAATTCTCTTTAATCATGAATCTCCTCGTCGGGGTGAGACCTTTGTTACCCGTAAAATAACCCGTGCAGCTACACGGATTAAGCTTGGTTTACAAAAGAAGCTAATCCTTGGTAATCTAGACTCCAAGCGAGACTGGGGCTATGCCAAGGAATATGTAGAGGCAATGTGGCTCATGCTTCAACAGGATAAACCAGACGATTATGTGATTGCGACCAATGAAACTCACACTGTCCGAGAATTTTTAGAAGAAACCTTTTCCCACTTAGACTTAGATTGGAATGAATATGTTGGCTTTGACAAGAAATATGAAAGGCCGGCCGAGGTTGATCTCTTGATTGGTGACGCCACTAAAGCAAAAAAGCAACTTGGATGGGTTCCCAAAACTACCTTTAAGGAACTTGTGGGGCTCATGGTGGATGAGGATATGAAATTGGCCCAACAGGAAAAGACCTTATCCGAAGCAAATCTGTCCTAAATGACTAAAATTTTTGTAAGTGGACATAGAGGAATGGTTGGATCTGCCATTGTTCGAGCTTTGGGTCGAGATTCTAAAAAGTGGGAAATCATTACAAAAACACGTACCGAAGTAGATTTATGTGATCAAAATCAGGTTGGCAATTTTTTGCGGGATGAAAAACCTCAATTTGTAATCAATGCGGCAGGTAGAGTAGGGGGTATTCATGCAAATAACACATACCCTGCAGATTTTATTAGGGAAAATCTGCTGATTAACGCCAACCTAATCCATGCTGCCTATGAAAATAAAGTACAAAGATTTCTAAACCTTGGAAGCTCCTGTATTTATCCCCGCGATGCTGCCCAGCCGTTACAAGAAGATTCTTTACTCACGGGTCCACTAGAGCCAACCAATTCCGCTTATGCGTTGGCCAAGATTGCCGGCCTTGAAATGTGCAGACACTATCGCAATCAATACGGCGTTCTTTTTCATAGTGCTATGCCCACAAATCTCTATGGACCTGGTGATAATTACCATCCGGAAAACTCCCATGTTCTTCCCGCATTACTGCGTCGTTTTCATGAGGCCAAAGAATCTGGGCTTGATGAAGTGTGTATGTGGGGAACCGGTACCCCCAGGCGTGAGCTTTTGCACGCAGATGACTTAGCAGAGGCGATGCTATTCATGCTTGGGGTAGACAATCCCCCAGATTGGGTAAATATTGGCACCGGCAAGGATCGGACTATATTAGAGCTGGCTCAAATGGTAAAAGAAGTCGTAGGCTTTCAGGGTATCATCACTCATGACCTGAGTAAACCTGATGGTACGCCGATAAAATGCTTAGATATCAATTTACTTAAATCATTAGGCTGGGAAGCGAAAATTGAACTTAAGGAAGGAATCAAATCCGCCTACACCGACTTTCTATATGGTCTGGAGCAGGGGACTACCAGGCTTTAAGAATATATTAATCAAATTGCTTGCGGAAACTAGTAAACTCATCCTTTAATTCCCTGACTTGGTAGCGAAGGGCTTCCACTTCCTCTTTCAAGTCTTTGAACTCGATTAGGTTTTCATCAATTTGATCCAATCTTTTATCAGCAGTCGGAATAAATACTGGTTGAGAGCCTTCAGTGTCTTCGACTTTTGGAGGTGGGGCAAGTTTATGAAACCATCGTCTCTCCTTTCTGCCAGGAATCGGGTCCATGAGCCCGACGAGGGAAGGATCTCTATCGCTTAGCTCGGTTAGGCTATCCTCTACATCCTGTAAACCGTCAAATTTAAACATCCTGCAAGCACGGGTGTTTAATTCTCCTGTTGTTTGCGGACCTCGGTTTAGTAACTCAGCCAGTAATGCCCGTTCCGCAATGATCAAATCTAATTCTTTTTCCGCATTATGTTGAAACTTGGGGACCCTTGAGCCTACTAAATCCACACGATGAGCAAGCTTTTTAATTCTTAATTCCTCAATTGCTTGAGACACCTCATCTTCTGATAGGTCGGACTTTGGGCTCCGGTTATTTTTTTGATTACAGGCATTGGTGAGTCCGTTAAGACTCATCGGGTAATACTCTGGGGTCGTAAGTTCTTTTTCAATGAGGGAACCAAGAACCCTAGTTTCAGTAAAAGTTAGTTCAGCTAGCTGAATACTTTCAGATTCATCAGTTGTGTCCATTAGTACCCTATGAATATACTTTTAAGTATAATAACAGTCCCTTTTTGTGACGGAAAAGGGCGATAGATATTGGAAAGGTGAAATTACTCGGAAACGACGTTTACGAGTCTGTGTGCTTTGTCAAATTGTACTTTTCCTGGAGTCAGAGCAAACAGGGTGAAGTCTCTACCTAAGCCAACATTATTACCAGGATGATATTTAGTGCCACGCTGGCGTAAAATAATATTTCCTGCAATTACGGCTTCGCCGCCAAATTTCTTTACGCCAAGACGCTTGCTGTTACTATCTCTACCGTTTTTGGAAGTACCTTGTCCTTTTTTATGTGCCATAACTAGAAATGTTGTAAATTATTACTTAAGATCGATCGATTCGATTTCAATAACAGATAAAAGCTGGCGGTGTCCTTTTCTGCGCTTGTACCCCTGTCTCCTTTTCTTTTTGAAAATGATTATTTTCTTATCTTTCTTGTTTTCAAGGATTTTGGCAGTCACAGTTGCTCCTTCAATGATAGGAGAGCCAAATGTGGGCTTACCTTCATCAACAACCATAAGTACCTGATCAAGTTTTACTTGATCACCTTCGTTTGTGTCGGGGAAACGATTCACGAAAAGTTTATCACCTTTCTCAACAGTGAACTGACTACCTTGTGTTTTAATTGTAGCTTTCATGGATAGAAAAGGAACAAAAAGATCACTTTTACAAGGTTTTGGCAAGCGTCATCTTAGTTTTGATTCATTTCTGAATTAGTTTACGATGAATATTAGTTAATTATTATGATATTTCGACCCAGTAAAGTATCCGCTAAAGATGTCCTCGGTTATTATGCAGAGCCTCTTGTACTCCAGCACTATGAAGATGCCACCGAGAAAGTCGGACTGTGGAATTCAGAAGAAATGATTTTGAAAAGGGTTTTTAATAATCAGGACTCCAAGCTTTTAGAATTGGGATGTGGCACTGGGCGGATTTCATTTGGTTTGTATAAACTTGGCTACCGAAAGCTAAAGGCCACCGACTTTTCAAAAAAAATGATCCGGGCCGCTAAGGTATTTAATCAAAAATTTAAGACCGCGGTTGAGTTTCAGACGCAGGACGCTACCGCCCTGAATTTTGAAGATAAATCCTTTGATGGTGTCATCTTTGGCTTCAATGGATTGATGCAAATTCCTGGACTAGATAACAGGAGAAAAGCTATCGCTGAGTCTTTTCGGGTACTACGCCAGGGTGGCTATTTTATTTTTACAGCTCATGATCGTACTTTGCCCAAGTGGAAAAAGTTTTGGATTGCAGAGAGAAAAAAATGGAATACGGGAAAGCAAGACCCCAACTTATTAGAATTTGGAGACCGATTTGAAGAAACCCCCAAAGGAAAGCTATTTATACATGTTCCTCATGTAACTGAGCTCCGGTCCGACTTACAAGCCGCAGGCTTTGTTGTAGAGCGCGATGTTTTGAGATCAAAGCTTGTTGATGAATCCCCGCTAACCCTGAAGTATTCAGATGAATGCAGATTTTGGATATGTCGAAAACCGCTCTAGCCCAGTTACTATTTTAAGCATTCTGTGTCTAACTCCATGGATGCCACCCGGGTTGCAGGCCCAGCCATATTTACATTAAATTCATCATCGATAACCAATTTTATCTCCCCGCCCGGCATCTCAACGGTAATGTCCTGATCGCAGGCTCCCATCTTTCGAGCCACTGCCCCAGCAGCGGAACTACTACTGCCAGAGGCTAAGGTGTACCCAGCACCTCTCTCCCAAATCTCAATTTTTATACGGTTCCGATCAAGAATTTCTAAAAATTGAACATTTGTACGGTTGGGGAAATTTTCATGATTTTCTAACAGGGGACCAAGCCGCATCGCTTCTTCCTTGGACACTTGGGATACGGGAATTACGCAATGCGGATTCCCAATGGTCGCGGCGTAGTATTTTAAAACTTCCGACCCTACTTTGATTTCTTCATCGATTACTTCTCGGGCCTCTCCTGTTAGATTTACAGGGATGACATTGCTTCTAAAACTTACCTGTCCCATTTCCACGGTGATCACATCGGCAGAATCCGATACTTTACAAGAAACCACGCCCCCTAAGGTATCTACGGTGAATTCTTTAGTGCCTACCTTTTGGGAGTCCCACAAGTAGCGGGCAAAAATACGAAGACCGTTTCCACTCTTTTCCGCTTCTGATCCATCTGGGTTTAGAATCTGCAACCCAAAATCTGCTTTTTTTGAAGGAAGGGGCCCAACCAGAATACCATCGGATCCCAAGCCAAAGTTTCGGTGGCAGATTCCAACAATCTCATTTTGAGTAAATTGGCTGTATTTTTCGTCGGGTTCAAAAACAAGATAATCGTTTCCAAGGGCGTGGTATTTCTGAAATTTCATAGGTGGTAAACTTAAATGTTACTTTCTTTTACGCGGGCAAGAACCCAGTCAATAATCGGCTGGTCTTGATCTTGTGCTTGCTTAACAATGCGTAAAAATTCGGCTGGGTTTATATCATTGGTTTGAAAAAAGTGCCGGTCTCCTCCGCAGCAAAACATCGAAGATGGCGGGAGTTCACCCCGGAGTTTAGCCCGAGCCTTGGGGATGATCCTCGGTAGCCATTGGATACCTTCAATCATCTCTGTTTTGGCCGGCAGAGTGTCTGCGTCTAAAATATCGGAGGAAGGGGTTCGTTTTTGTACTTCAATGAAGTAATCTCTCCGCTGTTCATGAATTATTAAAAAGGTTGCGAGATCAGGTGATTTTTCCAGCACCCAGTCCTCAACAAAGTCAAACACATCCATTTTATTCATCCCTATTGAAGAAAGGAAGGGGAGATCGTCTTCAATCGGGAAAGTTGCGGAATCTGTTTTGCCGCCTTGGTAGAGGACCACCGCTTTTTCCCAAACTTTTGTTAGTTTTTCTTGAAAATTATAATTCATGCCTCTTCGAAAATGCGAGACTTTGCCAAGGACGCAAGAAAGTTTACGCAAGCTTGAAATCAAGCTGCTTATCAGAAACAAAAACCTTGTCGATGACCACCTTTACCTCCTGACCCAATTTCAATTTATTTTTTTGGTTTCTCCCCACCAAAGCTGACCCGTTTGCAGCGACTCGATATCCGAGTTCGCGGGGTAGGGTACGAATGGGCACGAATCCACGGGCCATGGTATCGATCAGTTCAATAAAAAACCCCCTTCTCCCAATTTCTGTGATCATAGCCCGATGGGTAACTGGTGGATGAGCACCAATCCCTCTTTTGTAATAGAGAAGGAGTTTGTCCTTTACCGACTCCCTCTCGGCATCCACGCTATTTCTTTCGGTCACTGAAATATGTTTGGCTAGGGACTCCAGTGAGTCACTGAATTTTGGCAAACTCTGATCATTCTTCAGCCATTGTTCAATAATCCGGTGAACCACGAGGTCAGAGTATCGACGAATCGGGGAGGTAAAGTGTAAATAGTCCCGCTTGGCTAGGCCATAGTGGCCATCCGGGGTGTTACGATAGCAGGCTTGTTTTAAACTCCGGAGGAATTTAATTTTAAGGACCTGGGAAATGGGATGTTTGTTGATGTTGTGGAGTAATTTATTTACCTCTTTCCGCGAGGTAAGTTCTCCGCATGAAATCCCAAAGATCGCCACAAAATTTCTGAGTTCCTCAAGGTTTTCAGGATCAGGTTCTGGATGAACGCGGAAAATTCCAGCTAATTTTTGATTCCGAATGTGTTTGGCAACAGTTTCATTGGCCAAAAGCATGAATTCCTCCACGAGTTGGTGGCTTTCATCATTTTCAGAGGAAAGGATTTTTTCCGGTTCACCTTTTGCATCCACTAAAATTTTGATTTCTGTGGATTCAAGATTGAGGGAGCCCTCTTTCATTCTTGAAGCGCGCAATTTGGAAGCAATCGACCAAAGTCTTTGTACGGTAAGGTTGATTTGTTTTAATTCTTCATCACTTAGTTCTTGGAGCGATTTACCCGGATTCCCTGAGTAACGACTGGAGGGCGGCTTTGCTTGCTGTATGCTTTCCAGGCTGTTTCCACGAAGAAAGAGAATGGCCTGTTCGTAGGTCAGGCGCTTGTCGCTGTGGATCACACACTCTGCAAGTTTTGAACTAATAATTTTTCCATCGTGTCGAAAGCGAAAGATTACGGATTTCACCAATCGGTCTTCGCCTTCGACAAGGCTACATATTCCATTAGATAATGATTTCGGGAGCATCGGCACAACTTCGCCAACTAAATAAGTCGAGTTCCCCCGTTTTCTTGCTTCTTTATCGAGTGCAGAACCAGGAGGGCAATAATGAGAAACATCAGCAATATGCACTCCGATTTCCCACTCATCATCCTTTATTTTTTTAACAGATATTGCATCGTCAAAATCTCTAGCATCAAGGGGATCAATGGTGAGGGTAAAAACATCACGAAAGTCTTGCCTTTTTTTGATTTCACCGGGATCCACAATTTGTGGAATCGCTTTTGCCTGTTCGTCCACTTTTTGAGAAAATGAACTACTCAGCCCATATTTGGCAAGAATGCCTAAGTGATCAGTCTGGGGACTATCTCCCGGGCCCAGTACTCGAATGATTTTACACATCGGAATACGAGCAGGCGGATCCCAGCGGACAAATTTGGCAAGCACCTTATCTTCGGGCTGTGCATTTCGGGTCTCACCCAGGATCTTGAAAGGGACAAAAAGGCGGGAATTTTCCGCATCCACCAGACTCCGGCCAGTATCATTTTTGAGATAACCCAAAAACTCATCGGTTTCTCTTTTTAAAACTCTTTTGACCTCATAACGAGGCTTGGAGGACTTTCCTGGCCTCTTTTTTCTTTCAAACTTCTTTTTCTTCGGTGCTAAGACATGAAGTTCAACCGTATCCCCATGAAGAGCAGTCGCCGAAGATCCACGGGCTAGTGATATGGGTTCATCCCGACCCTCAATAATTACTTTAGCACGACCCTGTTTACCGAAATACAAGGACCCAGTAAGCTTCTCCTTACTCACTACAGTAAGGAAAAAGAAGAGAACAAAAATGCTTTGAGAGAATCAAATATTATTCTCGCGGATCGAAGATTTCCCATGAATCAGGAACCGCATCGCGGATAGCTGATGTGTTTTCAAAGGTGTCAGGCACGTCCTCTCCTTTATCAATAGCTTTTATAAAAACCCCATCTCCGTTGGCATTTTGAGTTTCCTCGAACCAACGAACAGTACCATCACTAAATAAAACATGCCCGCCTTCTCCAGCCCAAGGGGAGGAATCACTCCATCTTTCAGAATCCAACCCCGATGTCCACAGAACCGGGAAAGGACCACTTTCTAAGTTGGTTACAAAGCTACGAGTTTTGGCATCTCCAGTCTTGGGAATGGCAACAGCATACCCGAGGGCACTAACTTGGTCGCTGGTAAATCCATCCTTGGTTGCTGGAATGTTGGACGGCACCCCATCACTTCCATCTTCGTTGAGTTCCACCACAAGTTCATCATCAGGAAGAAACCACAATTCTGGGCGCGTGTCTTTTGTTTTCTTGCGAAACCAAGCCACAAACTCTTCTGCGCTCACGACGTCTTTTGTGGTAGGGAAATTGCGGGTCTTGGCCGCAAGGGATTCATAAACGGTCTTTAGATTTTTTTGGGCAGCTGTTCGGCCTGCTGTTCCGAAAACATCCCCAAAGCCTACGAAAGCAATGCCCGCTAAAATTCCAATAATGGTGATGACCACCAAAAGTTCGATCAGGGTAAACCCTTTTTTCTTCTTCTTATTCATATATGGTAAGTAATATCTGTTGAATGATAAATGATCTTATGCACAAATTAATAAGGTAAGGGAAATCCTTTGCAAAGAGCAAGTGCCTTCTCTTGAGCTTCAGCTATTGCCTGTGGGTTATCATGGGCTGCAATAACAGCATGAATGATCGACCCAATTTCTTTCATTTCGTTTTCTCTCATACCCCTCGATGTTACCGCAGGCGTACCAATTCGAATACCGCTGGTCTGAAATGGACTTCTTGTCTCTCCAGGAACGGTGTTGCGGTTAAGGGTGATATTGGCTCCTTCTAAGGCAAGTTGTGCCTGTTTTCCGGTAAGTTCCGGGTGGGATGGCCGAAGGTCGAGCAGCATGAGGTGATTATCAGAGCCTCCACTTACTAAGTGAAAACCATGCTCGGTAAGGGCTTCGGCCAAGGCCTTAGAGTTTGCAACCACTTGCTCTTGGTAAGTCCGGAATTCTGGTTTTGCTGCCTCGGCAAAACAAACCGCTTTTGCCGCAATTACATGCATCAAAGGTCCACCCTGATTACCTGGGAATACAGCTGAATCGATTGCCTTGGCATGTTCTTCCTTGCACAATATCAACCCCCCCCTTGGCCCCCGTAAGGTTTTGTGAGTGGTGGTGGTTACAAAATCAGCATGAGGCACTGGAGATGGGTGAACCCCGCAAGCCACCAGCCCAGCAATGTGAGCAATGTCTGCGAGCAATAGGGCACCGTTGGCCTTGGCAATATTACCCATGCGTTCAAAATCTATGGTCCGGGGGTAAGCCGATGCCCCAACCGTAATTAGCTTGGGTTTTTCCTTGGCAGCCAGGGCTTCGATTTCATCGTAGTTTATATAGCCCGAATCTGGATCCACTCCGTAATTGATGACATCATAAAGCATCCCACTGCAATTTTTTGGGTGCCCGTGAGTTAAATGACCACCATCCTGCAAGCTCATGGTCAAAATTTTATCCTTGGGTTGCAGCATTGCGAAGTAAACTGCGGTATTGGCCTGGCTTCCAGAGTGGGGTTGCACGTTGGCATGCTCTGCTCCAAAAATTTGTTTGGCTCGTTCAATGGCTAGGCTTTCTGCCACATCCACATGCTCACAACCACCGTAATATCTTTTCCCCGGGTATCCCTCAGCGTACTTATTGGTAAGTACACTGCCAGTGACTTCAATAATCGAAGGTAAGGTAAAATTTTCGGATGCAATCAGCTCAATGTGCGTGCTTTGTCTTACCTTTTCATTCTCAATGGCTTGGTAAATGGCAGGGTCGATTTCCGCGAGAGAGCGGGAATCGAGAAAGGTGGGTGATAGGGTGGCAGTGCTTTCGGAGATCATAATATTGGTATAAAAGTTTAGAGGTTTTTCTCAACCCAGTTAATTAGGGAGGGCAGGGCTTCCACCATGTCGTTTCGGCATTCACGGTAGATATCAATATCTTGGCCGTATGGATCGGGTAATTCCTTGGAGCCGTCTTTAATAAATTCTCTCATTAGGAATATGGGAGAATCTTCCGGCAGTTCAAAATACATATGAAGTAATGCCCGGTGTGATTCCGTCATGCAGAAAATGACCGATGCATTTTCAATCGTTGCCCGGGTAATGGCCGCACTACGGTGGTCAGATAAATCAAGCCCAACCTCGTCACAGGCAATGATGGAATTGTCCGATGCTTTGTCACCATCCATGGCCGATATACCCGCGGAAAAAACGCTGATTTTTTGCTTACTGGAGGATTTGGTCAGGGCTTCCTCAAATAATTTTTCCGCCATCGGACTTCGGCAAACATTGGCTGTACAGATAAAGACAACCAATTTTTCCTCTTTCCTTTCTTTTTTCGCTCTGCTTTTTCTTCCCATTGACAAGGATTGTTCTTCAACCCATTACGCAAAAAGGCAAGATTGAATCCATTTATGCCCTCGAAAATTCCCGATGGCCAATATCTTTACGAAGATATTTAGACTCAAATTCAATCTGTTCACTCAAGGCATAGGCTTTTTCCTTGGCATCCTGCAAAGTGGCACCCGTGCCTACGGCCCCTAAAACTCGGCCTCCGGCAGAGACAATCTCCCCATTTTCATTTTCCCCCACCCCGGCAAAAATCACTTCAGAGCCCTCGGGTAAAGGTTGCCTGATCGAGATCGGCTCATTCTTGGGGTACGCCTCGGGGTAGCCCGCACTCGTCAAAACCACCACCATCGAGCTGGCTTCCTTAAATTTCACCCGGTTGGGCATAGATTCCCCCCTTGCCGAAGTCAGTAATAGGGGGACAAGATCATCCTCGAGAAGGGGCAGGATGACCTGGGTTTCAGGATCACCAAACCGGACATTAAACTCCAGCACCTTTGGCCCCTTGGATGTAAGCATGAGCCCAATGTATAAAGTTCCGCGAAAGTTTACCCCTTCGCTTTTTAATCCCGCGAGAGTAGGGCGGACAATGGATTTCTCATAGCTTTTGAGCATGTCTTCGGTGACCAGTTTGGTTGGAGCATAGGCTCCCATTCCCCCCGTGTTTAGACCGCTGTCTCCTTCTCCCACTTTTTTGTGGTCTTGGCTCATGGGCATAGATACATAACTTTCCCCCGAGCATACAAGGTGGAGGGAAGTTTCTTCCCCCTCCAGGAATTCTTCAATGACCACTTCCTTGCCACTATCCCCAAAACTGTCACCGGAAAGCATATCTTTGACTGCATCCTCCGCTTCCTCCAGCGATAGGCAAATTAATACCCCTTTTCCTGCAGCCAACCCACTGGCTTTGACCACCACTGGTAGATTGCAAGCCGCAAGGTATTCCAACGCTGGGGCGATCTCTGTAAAGTTTCCATAGTCGGCCGTGGGGATTTTGTATTTTGCGAGAAAGTCCTTGGTGTACGCTTTACTTCCCTCCAGTTGCGCCCCCGCCTTGTCTGGGCCGTAAGCAAGGATGCCCACATCATTGAGGGCATCAACTGCCCCGTTACACAAAGGCACTTCTGGCCCCACAACTACCAGGTCGACACTGTTTACCTTGGCGAGCTCCACAAGCTTTTGGTTGTCAGCCACATCCAGGGCTAAGGTGTTAAATTCCTGGGCAATGCCGGCATTGCCCGGGGCTACCATTACCTGGTCCACCAAAGGACTTTGGTGGCAAACTTTGGCCAAGGTATGCTCACGGCCACCGCTCCCGACAACCAATATCTTCAAATTCTTATCTTGCATCGATTCGATTTCCCTCAAAATGAAGAAGGAGTCGAGGTAATTCCTAAAATTTTTTCAATAAGTGGCTGATTTTGGTTTTCCTCGCAGAGGGAATGGTTCAAGGTATTTCGATGCGGGTGTTTTTTATCGGAGTATGCGGAACGGCCATGGGAAATGCGGCGGTTCTTTTAAAAAAGATGGGTCACCAAGTGGCCGGTTCAGATGCGGGGGTCTATCCTCCCATGTCCGATGTGTTATCGACCGCTGGTATTGATCTTTTTGAGGGCTTTGCGGAGGAAGAAATGCTTGCCTGGCAACCTGATCGTGTAGTTGTGGGCAATGCTGTCTCCCGCGGGAATCCCCAGGTCGAATATTTACTGCGCACTCGCGGGATTCCCTTTGTGTCCCTTCCTCAGTTAATAGGGGAAGATCTCATCGGTAACCGAATGGCGGTGGTCATTGCCGGCACTCATGGGAAAACCACCACAACCGCCCTTACCTCGTTCGCTTTGGACCAGGCAGGGAAAGCCCCGGGGTATCTGATCGGCGGGGTTCCCTTGGATCTGCCTTCCGGCAATGAACTCGGAGGGGTTACCTCTCCCTTTGTGATTGAAGGGGATGAGTATGACTCTGCATTTTTTGACAAACGCAGTAAATTTATCCACTACCGGCCCAAAATATTAGTTTTAAATAATTTGGAGTTTGATCATGGGGATATTTTTCGGGACCTGGAAGATATTTCCCGGAGTTTTTCTCACCTCCTCCGTATTGTGCCATCCGATGGCTTTGTTCTGTGTAACGGGGATGATCCCAACCTGCTCGCCCTGCCCGAAGCCCCGTGGACTCAGATAATCAAGGTTGGGGTAAATGAGACCAATGACCTCCAAATTACTGATTTTAAAGAAGACGGGCAAGGCACCCGTTTTACCCTCTGCTGGCGAAGCAAGGAAGTGATGAAAGTGGACTGGGCCATGCCCGGCCTCTTCAACGCCCGCAACCTTGCCATGGCCACCCTTGCCTCGGTACTAGCTCAGTATCTCACGGATGGAAGCGGGCAGGGAGTAAAAGAGTTTAATCCTTTTACCTCTGTCTCTCTGCCTGATTTCTCAACCTGTACAGGAGTGAAAAGAAGGCAGGAGGTTTTACTGGATACTACAAAACGGGTGGTGCTTTCCGATTTTGCCCACCACCCCACTGCCATTGCCGGTGCCCTAGAGTCTCTTCGCGCACGCTGGCCCAACCGTGAAATTATCGCCTGTTTTGAACCCCGCAGTAATACCGCGGTCACCAATGTGTTTGAAGACCGCTTCGCAGATGCCCTGGCCCTCGCCGATGTTGCCCTCCTTGGGGCCGTGCACCGAGCTGAAAAAATCCCTGTTGAAAAACGGATTAGCCCGGCAAATATGATGGAAAGAATAAAGGATCATGGCAAAAAAGGTTATGCTTTTTCCTCGAACCAGGAATTGGAAGAATTCCTCCGCCAATATTCGTATTCAAAGCCTGCCCTCGTTGTCTTTTTCTCCAATGGTTCCTTTGATGGAGTCATCGGTCGGTTTGCCCAGTCTCAGTAAACCTGTTCAAGGATTACCATAGCCAGCCTACAAGTTCGGTCATTTTCGAAGGGTGGGCTCGGGGTTCATGGATTGACAAAGCGGAGGTATCGTACAAATATCTGCTTTATGAAGATAAGATTCCCCCTTTTCCTCGCCCTCTTTGCTCATTGCCTTGCCCAAGCCTCCGTACCAGTTCCCTACACCGGGAAGATTTCAGAGCGAGGGGTAAATTATCACGGTCCAGCCATGTTTGCTTTTGCCATTGTCGATGGCAATGGATCGGTACATTGGCGAAATGCAGAGAGCCCCACCGGCACAATCGATGTTTATGTGCACAACGGCCGCTATCAAGTACACCTCGGTGGCCAGGGTATGACTCCCTTGCCAGCCAAATTATTTCTCCAGCATGATTCATTATTTCTCCAGATTCGTTTCCAAAAAGATGATGGGCTGGGCTTGCGTCTCATTGGAGGCAATCAACCCATCACCAGTGTTCCCTACGCCCTTACTGCCGAGCTCAGCCAACGCTCCCTGATTGCCGAGCAGGCAGAATCGGTCGCAGACGGTAGCATTTCCAGGTCTATGCTTGGGCAGGATATTCTTTCCGACCTCAACCGTACCATTACCCACCGTGATCTTTCCTCTCAGATTAAGTCTGACCTCAATCAGGCAATTAAAACAATCACCCGGGAAATGCTGCCTGCTTCGGTCTTAACCGATCTCAACCGCACCGTGACCCCGCAAATGCTCCAGCCTTCCTCCATCACCACTGCTCAGTTAAATGAGCAGATCCTCAAATACTTAAAGCCAGAGATTACGCTGGCCCCGCAGGCACCAGGTCTCATTTTTAACGGACAGACCATCACCTTACAATCCCGGGCGGAAGGGAAGTATTTAAATTACCAATGGTATAAAGATGAGCAACCGATTGGGGGAGC
>JAQWWZ010000028.1 GCA_029254745.1 Opitutales bacterium
ATCAAACGAGCTACCGAATGTTTTTCCATGTACTCTGACATGTCAATACGAACTACATTATTTTCACTATCAAAAAGACTTTCTGCGAGAGTCTTAGCAAGCTCTGTTTTCCCAACACCCGTGGGACCGAGAAATAGAAAAGAGCCGATAGGCCGGCTGGGATCCTTGATCCCTGCCCTTGCCCTCATGATGGCTTCGGCAACTGCATCCACTGCTTCTTCCTGCCCGATGACTCTTTCATGAAGAATACTTTGAAGACGGAGAATTTTTTCGCGTTCTCCTTCGATTAATTTGGTTACTGGTACACCAGTCCAACGGGCTACAATATCAGCGATCTCTTCAGCTGTAACCTCTTCCTTTAAAATCGAGTCATCTTTTTTATCTGCTTTCTCCAAGGATTCTAATTCAGTTTCAAGAGTAGGAAGTTTTCCATGCTTCAACTCCGCCACAAGATTTAAATCATATGCCCGTTCGGCTCTTTCCATCTCCGCCCGGGTCGATTCGATTTTCTCACGAAGGACGCGGACATCATCAATTCCTTTTCGCTCGCTCTCCCACTGCCGCTTGATTGTTTCCATCTTGTCTCGTGTATTCCCCAGCTCTTTACGAAGAGTTTCCAAGCGCTCCTTGCTTGCCGTGTCTTTTTCCTGCTTTAACGCAGTTTCTTCAATTTCAAGCTGTAATACCCTTCGGCTTATTTCATCTAATTCGGCCGGCATACTATCAAGTTCGGTGCGGATCATCGCACAAGCCTCATCAACTAAATCGATTGCTTTATCGGGTAGAAAACGGTCAGACACATAACGGTTGGAAAGAACAGCTGCATTTACAAGTGCTTCATCGCGGATATTAACTCCGTGATGAATCTCAAATCTTTCTCGTAATCCACGAAGAATAGAAATGGTGTCTTCAACATTTGGTTGCTCTACCAATACTGTCTGAAACCGCCGCTCAAGAGCCGCGTCTTTTTCGATGTGCTGTCGATACTCATTAAGGGTAGTTGCACCGATACAATGAAGTTCTCCTCTGGCCAACATGGGTTTAAGCATATTACCAGCATCTATCGCTCCGTCTGCTTTGCCTGCTCCAACAATTGTGTGCATCTCATCAATGAAAAGAACAATTCTTCCATCTGCTTTACTGACTTCGCTAAGAACAGCTTTTAGCCGTTCTTCAAATTCTCCCCTAAACTTTGCACCCGCGAGCAAAGAACTCATCTCCAAGGTAAAAATTGTTTTATCTTTCAAACCTTCGGGTACATCTCCCCGGACAATGCGCTGGGCGAGACCTTCGACAATCGCAGTCTTTCCGACACCAGGTTCACCAATAAGAACCGGATTATTTTTTGTTTTTCTGGAAAGTATGCGAATGACCCTGCGAATCTCAGAATCGCGCCCAATGACAGGATCCAGCTTGCCAGTTTTTGCTTGTTCAACCAAATCAATCCCATATTTTTTAAGTGCTCGAAAGGAATTTTCAGGTGTCTTGGTTGTTACTTTTTGCCCTCCACGTAGTTTTTGAAGATTTTCTTTAAGTTTTTTTTCTGAAAGTTCGAAATTTTTAAGGAATTGCTTAAAAGTAGTTGGTTTCCCGATGGATACCAGCCCCAGCAAAAGGTGCTCAGTACTAATATAATCATCCTGCATATCCTGTGAGATCACTTGTCCTTTTTCTACGGATTCGGTCAAGCCCGCGGAAGCAAAAGAACGAGCTGTATTCACATCACCTGCAATTTTAGGTAAATTCTTAAGCTCTCGGTGGAGGGCAAGCTGAACGGGTGCTGTCCCCACACCGATCTCTTCAAGTAAAGCTGGAACAATTCCATTTTCTTGGGCCATCAAGGCGGACAAAAGGTGCCAGACTTCGACTTCTTGTTGACCGTTACGCTTTGCTACCTCTGCCATCTCACGGATTGCAGAGAGTCCAAGCTCAGTGAATTTTTCAGGATCAATATTCATATTTTATACCTTTGCAGGTTGCGTTCCGATTAATCAAAATACCGAGAACCTGCAACTTTACTGACTTCGCATAGTTCAAGGGTAAAGCCACCGCGGATAACAAAGGGACAACCTTAAGGTACAATCCCCCTAAATCGAGACATTATGTCTCTTTTAAAGAATTTTCTTAAGTAGTTTTTTGAAAAAATTCTTTTATCATGTCGAGCAATACCTTAATCGCCACATCTGCAAAAGATAGCATGCGGCTGCACTAGAGACCAGAAACTTACCAATTTTGGATTGGTGACCTCCTGATGATTATTTTCTTACAACTTAACCCATAAGCGAATAGAGTCATGCCCAATTTTCATGATATAGATTACTGCAGGAATCTGACCAGTCGAAACGATCAGCATACGGCGACCTATCCGAGAAGTGATTTGATTTAAATTTGACGGAATTAAACGAGCTCAACTCGCTTGAAAAACTTTGCTTTTTGATGTAATTACACTCTTCCTGATATGAATCTTACAGAGCGGACAAAATATATAGATCAAAAACTCGAGGAATTATACCCAAATCCTCCAATACCGTTGAATCATCAGAGCCCTTACACCTTATTGATCGCGGTTCTTTTGTCTGCTCAATGTACGGATGCACGGGTTAACAAAGTAACCCCCGCTCTCTTTCGCCTCGCCTCCATTCCTCAAAAAATGGCCAAGCAAACAATAGAAGAAATCAATGAGATCGTTAGACCTTGTGGCTTGGCTCCAAGAAAAGCAAAGGCGATTCACGAGCTTTCGATTATTCTAATAAAAGAACACCGAGGTCAAGTTCCTCAATCCTTGGAGGAATTAGAAAAACTACCGGGGGTTGGACACAAGACTGCATCTGTGGTCATGTCTCAAGCTTTTGGGGTACCCTCCTTCCCGGTCGATACCCACATTCACAGACTTGCCCAACGCTGGAAATTAACCAATGGGAAAAATGTGACCCAAACAGAAAAGGACTTAAAACGCCATTTCGCTCAAGAAAGATGGAATTCATTACATCTTCAAATTATTTATTATGCTAGAGAACACTGCCCTGCCCGTGCATGTCACGGTCTTGAATGTATAATTTGTAAAACCTCTTTTCCAACCCGAAAAAGTAGGGTCAAAAATCGGAAAGCTTAACCTGCATTGACGAACATTTTTGGCCGTTCAGATTTTAAACGCTTGATCGCTTCCTCACTGATTCCAGTTTTAAAAAGGTAAACCTCTCTTAAGCTTTCAAGATTAAGCAAGGAATCAATGATCGAATCTTCAAGTTTTACATTGATCAAATTTAAATGTTCTAGTTTAGCTAAGCTTTTCAGCTGAGATGCACCCACAGATGTGATGCCCACAGCACCCTCCATATTTAATTTACGAAGGTTTACCAATTTCAAAATATGGGAGACTCCTTGGTCTGTAATTTTGGAATTTGTAAGATCCAAGGAAACAACATGGTTTGCGATCGGCAGCAAATTAGCTAACTCCTGGTCTTCCATGGGGGGGTCAGCAGGGGCGATAATCTGCAAACCTTTTTCATTCTCCATCGGTAAAATCCGAACACCTAAATTCTGTAAAGAGCGAAAGGATTCAGGATCTAGTGAAACTTCATCTGCGGCTTGGGGTTCAGACATTGTCGCTTTTTCAATAGCTATTGCCCCGACCTGAGTGTTTGCCAAGAGCACATCCATGGGTAAACCAAACTTACTGAGCAACGGACCCATAGTGGTTGGCATGGCAAAATATGCTCCAACAATTCCGCCAATCGCTAAAAGCATCATAAAGGTAAAGACCATAACAATTGAAAAAAGCCTACCGATAAAACTTTTTTTCTGAGCAACATATACGGTTTGAACCTGGTTGGTTGCTTTAGTTTTTAGAGACTGCTTTGTACTCCTTGGTTTGACTGATGATCTTACTTTTTCTTGAGCAACTGGCGTAACATTTTCATGGCTCACTTGAGAATTAGCTGAGTAATCGATACCAGAATTTGCTTGGGAGTTCTCAGGAAGAGGGGGAGAAGACAATAATCCTGCTAAATTTTTCCACTCCGAAGTCCCTTCAATAAGAGCATAATCAGAGGCAAGTAGCTGCCCAGCCTCTAAATACTGCTTTGCCTGTTCTTTGGGGTATGGCCCAAAGGTTTGGCCATTTCTGGAAACAAAGATATTCATCAACCATGCATAAGTAAGGGGTTCATTTAATGATGAAATACCCCAAAAGCTCAAACCATAAAATTGTGCATCAAAAGAATTTCACTTGGCACGAGCAAGGAAGTATAAGCGAAACAGGATGAGCTTTAAAAAAACTCGCGATGACGAAAGTTAGTTTTAAATCAAGGGAGCGGGGGTAACGGAGGTAATCCGTCGTCTCCGGGTAATGGGGGTAATCCGCCGTCCCCAGGAAGAGGGGGCAACCCACCATCATCAGGAAGAGGAGGTAATCCGCCGGCTGCTGGAAGAGGAGGTGAACCTCCAGATGCACCATCAGTCAAAGGCGGCAATCCTCCTGGATCTGGGACAGATCCACCAGATAAAGGGGGTAAATCGTCACTAGGAGGAACTTCTTCGGTTACCGGCAGTGAGGGAAGTTCATCACCGCCTAATTCATTACTCGGCATAACCGCTTGGAAAGCAGGCTCAACAAAATTATCAGCAGAAGAAGACGGTAGGTCATTATCACTGGGTTCAGCAGGTTCAGCTAGAGGAGGTAAACCAAAGCTAGGCTCAGGTTGAGGTTCACTCGGTGCATCAGTTGTGGTCGCGGGATCGACCACTGGCTCGAAAGCAGGAAATGAGTCCGTCATTTCAGTCTCCGCTGCAGGAGCTGATGGTAAACCAATGGGATCGAAACTTGGTTCAGAATCAACAGGAGCGAAAGAATTAGGTGCCTCAACCACCGCGCTTGGCTCAAGCAAGTTGGTAGCTTCAGGAATGGACACACTTGGCAAATCATTATCCTGATCTGAGGGGTCCTCAGAAACTACAGAATTGATAGAACTTTTGGAAGGCTCACGGGTAGAGAGATTAATCGGAGTACCATCTGACCTCCAAGTTGCTTCCTTACCGTGTCGCTTGCCGTCTGTATAGGCTCTTACATACATTTTTTGACCGTTGGGCCACCAACGGGTAACCGTACCATGCCATTTCCCTCCGCTATAGTTCCGCTCATACATCTTTACCCCATTCGAGAACCAGCGGGTGCTGACGCCATCTTTCTTTCCATCCCTCCATCCTTCATCCAAAGACACGAAATCTCCTTTATCACCTTTATCGGCAGTTACAACTCTGCCACTAAATGGAATATCTGAAAACTTTTGATATAACAGACCGTAGCGATATGTAAAAAACTCGTCAAATTCAGATGCAGTAACTTGGTAGGCATCTTTAGATAAACCTTCTTGTTGGGCCCGTTTAGAGGAAGTACGCTCTAAGGTTTCAATACCTTGCTGAGCTGAAACGGACTGTCCTCTATTCCTGTAACGATTTTCGCAAGAGTAAAATAAAGAGGATACAGCGGCAATTAGAAGACAAAGGAATGAAGTTTTCATATCCAATATGGTGTAAATTCTAAAACCAATTGCAAGGTCGAAGAAAAAGAGCTGGAAAAGTTCATGCTTTGTTTTTGAATAAATTCAAATCAGAAAGTACCCACGATCCACCCTCTTTCGATCTTGCAATTTACTCAGAAACGATCAAAAACGATCTTTTCTGGTCACAAATATTCGTTTACTAACTAATTATTCCAGCCCAATCATGAACTTAGAAAACCTCCTCTTATCACTTCCAGTCGCCGGGGTAATTGCCCTACTCTTCACTTGGTGGAAAACCAAAACCATCAACGCTGCCCCCGAAGGCAATGAACGTATGTCCAAAATTGCTCGCAGTATTCAAGAAGGTGCCATGGCATTTTTACGAGCCGAGTATAAGGTGTTAATTATCTTTGTGATTGCCGTGGCAGCACTTCTTTATTGGAGCGGGTCTCAAAACGATAAAAGCCACTCCTTGGTAGCCGTATCTTTTGCAGTCGGAGCTTTTTGCTCGGCTCTAGCAGGATACCTTGGGATGAAAGTGGCAACCAAAGCCAATGTACGGACAGCTAATGCTGCCAAAGATAGCTTGGGTAAGGCTTTAGAAGTGGCATTTTCAGGTGGTGCAGTTATGGGACTCGGAGTTGTTGGACTTGGAATTTTAGGTCTGGGTGGATTATTTTACTTATTCGGCAACCATTTCGGTGCTTTTGCAGAAGGTGGTTCATTGGGAGTAACACTTTCGGTTCTTACTGGGTTTTCATTTGGAGCTTCGTCCATCGCTCTTTTTGCTCGAGTCGGTGGAGGTATTTACACAAAAGCAGCTGATGTGGGAGCTGATCTCGTTGGGAAAGTCGAAGCTGGAATACCAGAAGATCACCCGCTTAACCCTGCGACTATTGCCGATAATGTAGGTGATAATGTGGGGGATGTGGCTGGTATGGGTGCTGACCTTTTTGAGTCTTATGTTGGTTCGATCATTGCTACCATGGTATTAGGTGCAGCTGTCGTCGCTGGTGTTGATATTTTTTCCGCTAATGCCAATAAAATCGAGGCATTATCTCCGGTGCTCCTCCCGTTGGTTCTTGGTGCCGTTGGAATCTTCACTTCTATCTTAGGAACTTTTCTAGTGAAAGTAAAAGACGGAGATGACCCCCAAAAAGCTTTAAATACCGGAGAATTCGCTTCTTCAGGAATCATGATCGCAGCTTCTTATTACATCATTAACCATTTTCTCCCCGAATCATGGGTCTATAACGGAATAACTTACACTGCGATGGGTGTGTTTTGGGCCACCATCATTGGTCTAATTGCAGGTCTTGCTATCGGGCTAATTACTGAATATTATACAGGCACTGGAAAAAAACCGGTCAAAGACATTGTCGAACAATCGATCACTGGTTACGCCACCAATATAATTTCAGGATTAGGTGTTGGGATGATTTCAACGACTTTCCCTATTCTTGTCCTCGCAGCTGCCGTGGTTGGGGCTTATGAACTAGCCGGATTATACGGAATTGCAATTGCTGCAGTTGGCATGCTTTCAAATACAGGAATTCAACTTGCTGTTGATGCCTACGGCCCAATTTCAGACAACGCAGGCGGGATTGCAGAAATGGCCGAGTTACCTCCTGAAGTTCGCCAGCGAACTGATAAACTAGACGCGGTAGGTAATACAACAGCTGCGATTGGTAAAGGGTTTGCCATTGGGTCAGCAGCGTTAACTGCATTAGCACTATTTGCAGCCTTTAAAGAAACAGCTGGCATTGATGTCATCGATGTTTCAGCACCAAAAGTCATGGCCGGTTTGTTTATTGGTGCAATGCTTCCATTTTTATTCAGTGCACTTGCAATGGGAGCTGTTGGAAGAGCAGCCATGTCAATGATTCAGGAAGTTCGACGACAGTTTCGTGATATTCCTGCCCTAAAGAAAGCTCTCGAGATTATGGGTCGCAATGAGGGAAAGCCGTCTGATGAATGGTCAGAGGATGAAAGAAAGAGTTTTGACGAAGCGATTGACTCCGCTGAATACGGAAAATGTGTAGAAATTTCCACTCAATCAGCCATTAAAGAAATGGTTGCTCCTGGGATGGTTGCCATTCTTACTCCAATTGCTGTCGGCATCGGTGGCAACTACCTGTTTCCAGGAAGCGGTGGTGTTATGTTAGGTGGATTACTGGCTGGGGTAACCGCATCTGGTGTGCTCTTAGCACTCTTTCAGTCGAACGCTGGTGGTGCTTGGGATAATGCGAAAAAAATGGTGGAAGAAGGTTATGAGATTGATGGTACAGTTCACGGAAAAGGCTCCGATGTTCACAAGGCAGCAGTTGTTGGAGATACAGTTGGTGACCCATTAAAAGATACCTCGGGTCCATCCCTTAACATCTTGCTTAAGCTAATGTCGGTAGTCGCTTTAGTATTGGCACCGTTTCTTAAAGTTTAAAGGAATTTAGAGAGTCTATCGGGCTAATCAACTTAGCTCGATAGACTCGGCAAATTCCTTTCTGCCTACAACATCCCGTTTGTAGTAAGCAGTACCAGCAACAAAAACATCAACGCCTGCAGAAAGGCAAGGTTCTACATGCTCGGGTCCAACGCCCCCGTCAACCTCGATAAGGTAATCGCCTTTCCCTTCGGATCTCAACCTTGAGATTTCCTTTGCCTTTACTAAGACATCTTCAATAAACTTTTGTCCCCCAAAGCCAGGGAAAACGGTCATAAAAAGAACTAGGTCTACCTGATCTAGATACTTTAGCAGACCATCGACCGGAGTGTCCGGGTTAATAACTAAGCCAGTTTTAACACCTGCTTCTTTAATTCTGTTTAAGGTAGCTTGATGATCATATTCAGGTTCTACATGAATACTTATTAGATCTGACCCTGCCTCAACAAAGGCGTCAATGTACTTATCGGGTCGGTCAAGCATGAGGTGAACATCAAAAAACAACTCAGAACCTTTGCGTAAATCGGCAACAGTTTGAGGGCCAAAACTAAGATTAGGCACAAAGTGACCATCCATTATATCAAGGTGAATCCACTTTCTGCCATCACCCTCTGCAACTTGTAGTGCATTCGATAAATTCGCGTGATTACCTGCTAAGATCGAAGGAGCTAGAATTTTCATAAAACTTTATTAGTTCATTTTTTGGTAAGCCAAACGTCGAGCAATTCGAGAACCAAGGTCCCGTGCAATATCCGCAAGGGCTTGACGATCTTTAGGTTGATCAAGAGAAGAAATGCGCATGACATGCCCTCGTGAAAAAAGAGTGAAAACTTGTAAGGGTTGTTTGTATTTCTTCCTGTAAATTTCAACTTTTGCCTGCACGCTCAGCTCAAAACCCGAGGCTAACAGCGAATCATTGGCATTATAAGCCTGTGCACTCTTTTGATAATCCTCGATAATAATCTTAACACGAAAGTGGGCATTATCAGCTCCCATTACCAAGTCATGTACTCCAATACGAAGAATTTCATCCTTAACACTGCGGTTAAGAATTGGTCCGAATTGTCCGGCCAAAGAACGATTTTCAACACTTATAGATACTTTTTTACCTTCAGTTTCAAGGGGGTAACCTGCTTGATACCTGCAACTTGAAAGAAAAAGTATGCCTACAATATAAACCCAAGATAATCGGGAAGTCTTATTTTTCATCAATCGCTCTTAATTCCGCCACCTTCTTCTCTGCGATCCGGGCAGCATCTGATTCAGGAGCGGAATTTATGGCTTCATTGTAAAACTGTAAGGCAGGACGATTTCCTAGCTCTCGCCATCTAACGAGAAAGTACTTCCCATATTTCTCAATATATTGAGCAACCTCAAGTTTACTTTCAGCTAGAATTTGTCGCATTTGATTCCGTCCTAGTTCTGCAGAAGCAAACCGTTCTTTCGATACCAGGACTCGTGCCCTGTAAGATGAAACCGATTCATGGATACTTTGAGCAGGCGGTTTCGCGTATAAAATAAGATAGTCCTCATAGAAATTAAGTGCCTTTAGGGTTGAACCTTGATCATATGCGGGCCCGGACACACGATCTTCGTAAACCTTAGCCAACATAAAATAGGCTTTCTCAGACATGTAATTTTCGGGGTACAAATTCACAATTCTCTCAAGTGCGTCTACTGCTTCCTCCTCCTTGTCATCTTTAAGCGCAATTTCTGCAAGAGCCATTAACGCACGAGGTGCAAACCTAGGACCTCTAGCAAGGTTGGCAATTTCGTCTAATCGTATACGATCCTGGCTCCCCGAGCGGAAGCGAGGGAAAATACCCCATTTTCTTGGTAAATCATCTTTTGCCAACCTTTCTGCTAGGCGCATTAATGACTCAGCCACTCGTTCGAAATCGTAAGAAGTGTACGCCTTTGCGAGTAATTGAAGGTGCTCAAATCCCCTTTGCCAATCACCTTTTTTTTCCCGTAAGATTGAAGCTTGATAGAGGGATTCTGCTCCAACGCTTATTTTCTCTCCTTTAATTGAAACCATGGCATCAGATCTTCTTTTGGCAAATTTCTCATAGAGCCCCAACGCTTTTCTAAGTGAACCCTCTTTCTGGAATTTTTGTGCCTGCAAAAACCAGCGTTTAGATTCTTTTTCAGAATAAAGGGTACGATCTTTAACGAAAAAACCCGTACCCGGAAAAGTATACTCTTTAACGCTAAGGCCTGGTCTTCTTGGTGACGGAGCACTTTGGAGAAAACTTGGAAATGTGATTAAAAAAGAAAGTGATAGGAATAAAAAGGAAAATTTCATTGAAAATTTGTGACTATTAGAAACGAACAAGGGTTGCAGACCAAGTCAAGCCTGCACCGAAAGCAACCATCAAACCTAATTGACCAGGTTTGAAGATTCCTAATCTAGTTGCTTCGTCTAAAGCAAGGGGAATAGAAGCAGCAGAGGTATTGCCATGCCTTTCAAGGTTACAGAAGAATTTATCGATGGGTAACTCGAGTCGATTGGCTAAACTCTCAACAATCCGTACATTTGCCTGATGAGGAATCACATGATCAACATCATTGGGATCAATATCATGAGCAGCTAATAATTGCCTCGAGGCCATTTCCATAACACGAACAGCAGATTTGAAAATTTCACGACCATTCATGCGTAAAAAATGCTCACGGTTCTCAATAGAATTCATACTTGCCGGTGTTTTAGATCCACCAGCTGGTTGGTATAGCAAGGATGGATTAGCCCCATCAGCACCAGATTGAAAACCCAAAAGTTGAGGTCCCTGCCCTTTACGGCCTAATACAACTGCCCCGGCACCATCTCCGAAAAGCACACAAGTGGTCCGATCACTCCAATCCATTATACTAGACATCTTTTCAGCCCCCACCACAAGTGCATGCCTATATCGTCCAGACGCAAGCAACGCGTCCGCCACATCTAGAGCGTATAAAAAACCAGAGCATGCTGCTTCCAAATCAAAAGATGCAACTTTCCCTAAGCCTAATTTATGCTGTAATTGGCAAGCGGTTGAAGGGAATGCCATGTCTGGAGTGATGGTGGCAACTACTACTAAATCAATTAAATCAGAATCTATACCTGCATTGGAGATTGCATTCCGAGCGGCACCGAGGGCTAAATCACTGGTAGATTCTTCATCCCCCGCAAAATGTCTTTGCCGAATCCCTGTTCTTGATTGAATCCATTCATCCGAAGTGTCTACTTTTTTACTGAGTTCCTGATTATCGATAACCTTTGAAGGAACAAAAGACCCCACACCTAAGATAACACTATATTCACTAGTACTCATCTAAGAATTTGTAGATCGAGTTTTTAAAGGATTTTGAGGGCGGATAATTTCATTGCTTTCTCTAATGTCATCGAGAACTTGGGAAAGCATATCGTGTTGCACAAGATCAAGCCCAATTTTTATCGCTCCACAAATATGATTCTGATTCGATGAACCGTGGGCTTTTATAACATTTTTAGTGAGTCCAAGCAAAGGTGCCCCACCAAATTGTTCCGGATTGATACGTTGCTTGAGACTTCGAAATGCACCTTTGGATAGGAGAGCTCCTGTTTTCCGAAGAGCATTCCGTCTTAATTCTTCGTCCAAGAAGCTGCTTATTAACTTACTCAGGGATTCGCATGCCTTGAGAACTATGTTACCAACAAAACCATCACAGACAACGACATCCACAACATTTTCAAAAATTTGAAAACCCTCAATAAGGCCTGCATAATTAATTATACTTCCATCAATGTCTTTCAGCATTGCATGAGTTTCATGGATAACCTCATTACCCTTTCCTTCTTCAGTGCCTATGGTGAGGAGTCCAACTTTGGGACGTACCAAGCCAAGAGCAACACGTGCATAATTTGAACCTAACACCGCATTTTGCACAATGTGATAAGGCTTTGCATGGGGGTTAGCCCCCGCGTCCAATAAGGTGAAATACCGCTCACGCCCAGGCCAAATTGTACAAAGTGCGGGTCTCTCAACTCCCTCCAATGTCCGTAACCGAATTGCGCTACCAGCCATCAAGCAACCAGTATTTCCACAACTCAGAAGTGCATCAGCCTCTCCTTCTTTGAGGGCATTAAGGGCGAGTGACATGGAAGAATTCTTCTTACCTTTGATTCCCGCAATAGGTTTTTCCTCCATACCTACAACCTCAGGGGCATGCCTAACACTGACCTGAGGTGTAGAGAGAATTGGTTCTTTATCAATTATATCGCCAAGTACATCTTCCTGCCCAAAAAGCATAAAATTTGTGTTTCTTGGTGAGATATCGACAGCTTTCGCGACACCAGCAAGTACTTCTTTAGGACCCTGATCACCACCCATTGCATCAATGGCAAGGGTTATCCGAGCCTCGGTCTTATTCATGCCGAAGCCTCAAGCGCAAATTAAACCTCTAGGTCAAGCACTTGCTTACCGCGATACTGCCCAGTTTCCGGGTTCACGCGATGCGGACGGGACATAGACCCGTCAGCCTCCTTAGATAAGAGAGGTGCTTTGAATCGATTAGCTCCGCGTCTTTTACGACTGCGTTGCTTGGAGTTTTTTCTTTTTGGCTGTCCCATAGCAAGTGACTAATAAATCATTTGTTCCACGGATGGTCAAGCCAAGTTAATCAAACAGCCTCAACAGAAGTAAAAGTAGAAAATTATGAATGAAAGTATGATACGATACCATACAAATAATCCAAGGCCCCTCCGGGTTAAATATCCAACTAACCAATAAACCGAAAGTCCAGCAGACATGCCTGCAACGAGGCACCCCCAAAAAACTGGGCCAAGTTCCAAGTTATCTCTCATAACTTCCCATTTGGTAAGTCCCTTGTAAGCGGCTGCTGCGGTCAAAGTAATTAGCCCAAGTAAAAAACTAAATTCTGCGGCTTTTGCTCTTTCTAGTCCGACCAAATATCCGCCCACAATCGTCATCATTGAGCGACTTGTGCCCGGCCACATGGCAACACACTGCATCAACCCAATAAAAATAGAATTCAGAGATGTTAAATCATCTAAAGTTTTTTCATCGGATGAAGATAATTCCGTGCTTTGTCGCTTTTTGCGAACTTCTGCCCATAACATCAACAGACCTCCAGCCAGAAGGGCGATGGCAATGGGTAATAGACCAAACAGAGCACTTTCAATGATGTCGTCGAGAAAAGGCCCAATCATGGCGGCAGGTAAAAAAGCCAAAAATAGATTCATACCCAGCCTTCTGCCTCGAGGATCTAGGCCTAAAATACCCAAACCAATCGACCAAATTTCTTTTCTATAAAGTAAAGCAACGGCCAAAATGGCTCCAGCTTGTATAACAATAAGATATGCGTTGATGGCTACTCCGTGCTCTTTAGTTTTCGGTTTTTCGGATAGAAACTCTGAAACTAAAATTAAATGACCTGTTGAGGAAATGGGCAGAAATTCAGTAATACCCTCCACCAGACCAAAAATGGTTGCATCCCGATAACTCATTCCAGAAGGCTGTGTTTGGTTGCTTTCCAGAATCAATTCCGCACTCGGCCCCTGGCCAACACAATGCATCACAGAAAGAAGAGTTGTTAAAAGAAAAAATAAAAATGATTGTCGAACGATCACGATAGTGTTCTACAAGGTGAGAAGCACCCAAAGTGCAACAAATAAAATCCACCTTTAGTAAAACTTAAACAATTTGATGAACAGTTCTCCCCTACCTGAGCTGACCTTGAGTGTAACGCAAGGCCACGAACTTACCTACGAACAAATTTCCCAATCCATTGATTCTTTAATCGGTCCAGAAACTATAGAATCTGAAAAGCTGTTGTTCCTGAAAGCTATGAGTGAAAAAGGGGAAACCGCATCTGAATTTTCTCACTATGTCAATGGTTTCAGAAACCGTTCCATTGACCCTGGGTTAGAGGCATTCTCTCCACACGCCATCGATCTTTGCGGTACTGGAGGCGATAAGGCTGGTAGTTTCAATGTATCTACTTTTGTTTCTTTTCTTGTAGCCTCGGGCGGCGTAGATGTAATTAAACACGGCAACCGCTCTATAAGCTCCAAATGTGGGAGTGCTGACTTAATTGAAGCCATTGGCATTCCCCTTGCTCCTTCCAAGCACATTCTTGTTGAAGGATTAAAGGCATTGAATTTTAGTTTCCTTTTCGCCCCCCAATACCACCCAGCTTTCAAACACATAGCCCCCATTCGCAAAAAACTAGCGGAGCAAGGTATACTCACTTTTTTTAATGTCATGGGGCCCATGATTAATCCCGCAAGGCCAGCCCATCAATTAGTCGGAACTTATAATCCTGCTTATTTAGAACGGATGATGCAAGCCTTGGAAAACAATGGGCTTAATTCTGCATTAGTCGCACATTGTGTAATTGAGAGGGATGAAGTAAAAGGGGTAGATGAACTAACGGCTTGCGGGGAAAATTTAGTCACTGGCTTTGGCAAAATCAAGACCGATGGCGTTGAATCTTGGAGTGCTGAAAAATGGGGACAAAATAACGCTTGTCTTAGTGAACTCGCGGGTGGAGATCTTGATCAAAACCTGAAAATCATGGAAAATATCTTAGGTCGAAACTGTTCTGCGGGTTTACTTTCAACCATTCTTATCAATGCATCAACAGCGTTTAAACTATGCGGTAAAGTAGGATCCCTAGGCGAAGGGATTGAACTAGCCGAATCCCTTATTGTTGATGGGAAGACAAAAAAATGGATTGAAAAAACTTACTCCTTTTTCCAACAGTCATGAACATAAAACTATTTGGTACAGATGGCATTCGTGGCCCTTATGGGAGCGAGGGTATGAATGATCACATTGCCTACCGATTAGGCCTCGCAATAGGACAGCACCTCAAGAATCAAAATAACACAACCGGTTCAGTAATTCTTGGAAGAGACCCTCGGATTTCTGGTGAAAACTTGCAGCGTGCATGCTCAGCCGGCATTCAAAATGCAGGATTCCAGGCATTGGATGCAGGTACTCTGCCTACCCCGGCCCTTGCATTTGGTACCGCACACCTGAAGGCAAAGATGGGAGTTATGATCACTGCATCTCACAACCCAGCCTCAGACAACGGACTAAAATTATTTTCCGCAAAAGGTGGTAAGTTATCTATTCCTGAAGAAAATGAAATGGAAAGCCTGATCCTGGCAACAGAACCAGATGATATATATTACGAAAAAGGAAAAGAGATCGAGGTATGCCATGAGTATGTAAAAAATATTTGTAAATTTTTCCCTAAAAACTTTTTGGCAGGCAAGCAAGTCCTGATCGATACGGCAAACGGGGCTACCTGTAGCACATCCCCCGAAGTTTTTTCCCGCTTAGGAGCAGATGTTATTTGCCTCCATAGCGGAGAAGGCATCATCAATCAAAAATCAGGTTCGGAACACCCCGAAGATTTGATTGCACGAATTACGCACACTCGAGCATGCTTAGGTGTTGCCCATGATGGGGACGGAGACAGAGCTGTGTTCATTGATCCCTCTGGTAAACTTATTAATGGAGATCAAATCCTTGGATTATTAGCCAAATATGCCCATCAGCATCATCGCCTAAGAGAAAAAGGCTTTGTAGCAACCGTTCATAGTAATTCGGGACTAGACGCTTCCCTTGCCTCTATTGGAGTTGAGCTTCACCGCGCAGATGTTGGAGACCGCAATGTTTCAGATCTCATGAGAGAGGTAGGGTGTAACTGGGGCGGAGAGTCATCAGGGCACGTTGTGGCACATGACTATCTGCCGACTGGAGACGGATTATTTACCGCTCTATCCATTGCCTGTGCTTTAATCGAGTCAAATAAAACTCTCACTGAAATTACAAAATGGGTAGAGCTTTGGCCCTCCAAGTCATCCTCATTTGGTGTTGATAAAAAAATTCCATTAGATGATTGCCCCGAAATCCAAGAATGTCTTTCCCAGTCGATAGAAAGCCTTGGCGATCAAGGACGAATTTTACTGCGATACTCCGGCACTGAACCTCGCCTGAGATTATTGGTTGAAGCGAAAGATGAAAAGCTTGTAAAAGACATATTTTCAAAGATGCAAGGTACGATCGAAAAAACATTGTAATTTTCATAATTGTGTTCAGATAGGTTAGGAGTGAGTGATTAGTTCCTCATCACACCCCATGATTCAAGAAGTTAATATTGCCCAGCTTGATCCCCGACTGATCAAACAATTAGAAGCCGCCGATAAAGCCGCATTCACTGATATTGCGTACACTACTGAGATTTATTCTTCTATCCTAAAGCAGAGCCCTGGCTGCTTAGAACTCAGGAAAAAGCTACGGAAACTCCAGTTCAAGCAGGAAGCTAATTCAGGCAAAAGCCTCTCGGGCCTTTTAGGTAAAGTGACCATCGCACCATTTCTAAAGCGTGGGAAAGCGGATGAAAACCCGACTCTGACCCTGGAAAAAGCTGAAAGCCTTCTGATGAAGTCACCAAGCAATGTGGCAGCCCACCAAATGCTTGCTAGTGCTGCACAGGCTCTTGGCTTTCTAAAAACCACTGCGTTTGCTTACGAAACCATTAAGAAAATTCAGCCCAAAGACTTAGCAAACTTGAAGAATCTGGCCAATATTTACATCGAGTCTGGCCAAACGGAAGAGGCCATTGATATAGGAAATTTGATTGTCCGCATAAATCCACGGGACGGAGAGGCTGAAGACATTATGAAGCGTGCTTCCGTTGCGGCCGCCATGCATCGAGGTAAATGGGAGGAGTCAGAAGACTTTCGTACCCAACTGAAAGACGAATCCGAGGCAAAGGCTCTTGAGCAAGCATCCAAAACCATGACAGATACCAAGGGACTTGAAGGCCTAATTCGTCAAGCCTATGATAAGGTTCAGCAAGAACCCAATAATATCAACCACTATAAACAATTAAGCGACTTCTACCAACGATATGGTGATTTGGAAAATGCGATTGCTTGGATTCAGCAGGCACGAGCGCAGGAGGCAGGGACAGGGGATGTCTCCCTTGAGGAAAAAGAAAGATCTCTCACCCTAGAATATTTTGACAACTCCATTGAACAGTGGAAGAAAGCATGCTCCCAAGACCCCAAAAATATGGAATGGGCTAAGTCCTTAGAAACAGCTCATGCAAATAAAAAACAATACCAATTTAATCAGCTAAAGTCATTAGTAGAAAGATATCCAAACGACTACGGGTACAGGTATGAGATGGGCTTTTTCCTTTTTCAAGATGGAAAATTTGATGAATGCCTGCAACATTTTCAACTGGCACAAAGAAACGCAAAAGTACGGCTTGATGCGATATTATATCTTGGAAGGTCTTACAGTCGAAAAGGATTTCATGATATGGCAATCGAACAATTCTCGATCTTAAAAAGCGAAATTCAAGTCATGGATGAACGCAAGAAAGATGCAACTTATGAATTAGGTTGCTGCCATGAAGCGATGGGAAATAAAGACAAAGCTTTTGAAGAATTCAAGTCCGTCTACTCGGCTGACATATCTTTCCGTGATGTTGCCGACAAGATTAATACCTTCTACCAAAGCAAAACTGCGATGTAGTGATATGGCGGAGAGGGAGGGATTCGAACCCCCGGTACCTTGCGGCACACCCGATTTCGAGTCGGGCACATTCGACCACTCTGCCACCTCTCCATAGGTCTGATTCTTGTCAAGCTGCTTGATAGAGGCAACATTTTTAGAACAAATACAATATCAAATCATTAATTTCCGCGCTTGCTTGGAAACCGATTGTGATTTTGAATGATAAGTATGGCCAGTGTATCCAAATTATTTACCTTTTTTGTTTTGTTGCTTCTTTTCAGCTGTAAATCTTCAAAGATTGAAACCATCGATTTCTCAGATGGATCCTACGAGGGAGAAATAAATAAGAATAAGCAAAAACATGGGAAAGGTTTTTTTCGATGGAGTGACGGCTCTTATTACAATGGTCTCTATGAAAATGATAAGCGACACGGTGAAGGCAGGTTCCTTTGGGCGAATGGTGAAACATATGAAGGAATTTATGTGCAAGATAAAAGAACAGGTCGCGGGATCTACCGATGGTCTGACGGGTCCATGTACAGTGGTTCTTTTTTCAATGGAAAAAGGCACGGGAACGGAATTTTCACATCAGCGGATGGGATTCGCTATGAAGGAGAATGGCTCCACGATGTGCAACATGGGAAAGGAAAATTAATTTTCCCAAATGATAAAATTCTCATCGGGACATGGATTGAAGGTACTTTGGTTTCATCCAACTCTGTACCCCCTACTGCTTCCCCCCAACCAACATTAAAGGCCACAGATCTGCCTGCTGTAGAGCTGGCAGTCGTTGAAAACCCAAGTATTAAGGCAACAGAGCCTAATAAAAAAGCTCCACCTATTGATTCTTCAAATGTGGAGGTAACAGTCAAGGAAAGCTCTCAATCTGCCGCTACACCTCAATCCCTGAAAGCTTTAAACAAAAAGTTTCCCAAAAAACAGAAAGCCCAAGAAATAGCTCCCGTATTATCAAAAGCAATACCTGCCCAGCCAAAAGTGGAAGAACTAAAGCAAAGTACCAATGCAGGAAATCATTCTCATGCAGAAAATACCAGTACATGGAGAGGTACGGCAGAAGATGTTGAACTTAGATTTATTACGGAGCTCATCAATGGCTTAGACACCATAAAAGACCGGAGGTCCGGTCAAGCCTTCACAGGTAAAATGATCATAGTTGACACTAAAGATGATCTGATTGGGGAATTAAATCTTCTAAACGGGGTCATGCACGGGAAAGAAATCTTTTATGACTCCAACGGCAAAGTGGTTGAAGAAAATACCTGGAAAACAGGCCGCAAGATCTGATAGACGAGGTAGTCCTTCGCCTTAGTTCAAGGGTTGTTACATGCTCGAAGTCTAATTAAGAAATTATACACGTTAATGGTAAAGGTTTTTTTTGTCCTTCATCATGAATTAAGATAGGTATCATATGGTGGACATAAAAAACTTGATTCCTAGCACTCCTATCTCCCTGCCCTTCGATCCCAGCGAGTTCCCTCGTGAACTTAAAAGGCATTATATCTCTGCTACGGATGATGACTTGACTCGCATGCTCGATCTCACTGACTTAGCTGACCTCGACTCTGTTTATTCACACATCCCGATCTCTGAAAGATTTGAAAATGATCTTTCGGTTCCAGGCGAGCTTTCATACGAAGACACGTGTTCACATGTTGCTGGGCTTGCCTCCAAAACCAATCTCAAAACTTCTTTTGTAGGCGATATGCTTCCGGTGTGGAGTGTAGATCCGATCGTGAATTTTGTTTCAAACCTTCGCCCTCTCAGCACTTCCTACACCCCTTACCAGCCTGAACGAAGTCAAGGAACACTAGTGACACACTGGATTTATCAGTGTGCCTTATCCGCACTCACTGGTTTTGAGGCAATTAATACATCTCTTTACGACCGATCATTTGCAATGTATGAGGCTATTACTTGTGCAATACGTACGAATAATAGACCAAAAAAGATCTTACTCGCCGGTACTCTTTTTGCCAACGACATTGAAGTACTCCAAACCCTCACCAGGGAGACGGGCATTGAATTCACTTTTCTCGAAAGTGAAAAGGATACTGGTTTACTCAACTATTCCAATCTCGAGCAAATGGTTTCCACTGCTCAGGAATTTTCAGCCTTTGTTTTCCCTCAGGTTAATGCTTTAGGCTTATTAGAAAATGTGGATCTACTTACCGATTTTTGCACCTCTCATGGGATCCGTTCTATCGCTTCTATTGACCCGTCTCTTTTGGCAACCGGTGGATTAAAAGATCCAGCAAGTTTTGGGGAAAATGGAGCGGACTACATCGTTGGAGATGCCCAGCATCTTGCCACAGGACCAACCTTTGGCGGTCCTGGCCTTGGCTTATTCGGCTGCCGTTATAACGATAAAAACAAACGGGATATCCGCCATACACCAGGAAGATTTATAGGAAAAGGAAAAGACATAAACGGCAGAGATTGCTTTGTTATGGTACTCTCAACACGCGAGCAACATATCAGAAAAGAAAAAGCGACTTCAAATGTTTGCTCAAATCAAGCTTTTCTAGCTACGCTTGCAGGAGCAAATCTCTTAGCCAAAGGAGATAAAGGCTTAGAACAAGCACTCGCATCTGCGATCTTGGCCAAAAATAGTTTTATTGAACTAATCGAATGTTTGGACGGTGTTTCACTTGCCTTCCCACATTCTGATTCATGCAACGAAGTCGTTGTTTCAGTGAATTGTTCTGTCGATGAATTGATAACAAAAGCTGGAAACTTTGACTTGCATTTAGGTGTTAATGTTTCAGATCGTACAATCGCAACCGACTCTAGAAATCTTCTCAAACTTACATTCACCGATTTGACAGGCCCTAAAGCCATCCAATCCTTGCAGGAGTTCTTCTCCAAAACTTTTCAACGGGCTAGTGGGCCTTCAACCACTGGAGAGGCTTCCATATCCGACCATTTTCTTCGCAAGGAATCTCCCGTTCTCCCGTCTTTTTCCACAGAAGAGATATCTCATTATTTCGAGAAATTGGCTGAATTGAATGTAAGCCCTGACGATGGATGTTATCCGCTTGGCTCCTGCACAATGAAGTATAATCCTCTGGTCAATGACTGGGCTGCGGGATTGGATGGCTTTGCCCAAGCACACCCCCAAATGCCAGAAATAGATGCCCAAGGGCCGCTATCTGTTCTTTATGAGATCCAAGAGTGGTTTAAAAATATAACTGGGCTTGCTGGCGTCACGACCCAGCCCGTTGCTGGTGCTCAGGGTGAATTAGTAGGTTTAAAAATGTTTCAAGCTTATCATCGTGATAATGGTGAATCATTTCGTCGTAAAATTTTAATTCCACGATCTGCTCATGGAACAAACTTCGCCACCGCTGCAATGGCCGGATATCCTGATGGTATTGTCTACTTGGAAGCCAGTGAGGACGGAACCATAGAGATGGATGACTTTCACAAAAAGCTTGCTGAGTTTGGCTCCGAGCTTTGTGGAGTAATGATCACAAATCCCAACACCTCTGGTATTTTTGAAAAAAACTTTCAACAAATTTCTGATTCGGTTCATGAAGCTGGAGGTCTAGTTTACATGGACGGAGCAAATATGAATGCAATCGCGGGTATTGTAGACCTCAGCACACTTGGCGTCGACGCGGTTCATAACAATTTGCACAAAACCTGGACCATTCCACACGGAGGAGGCGGGCCCGGAGATGCAATCGTTGCGGTATCTGACAAACTAATCGATTTCCTTCCCGGCAAGCAAATTGTTCAAAATAATATGGGTAACTTCAAATCCATCGTAGCTCCCAAGACCATTGGGGAATTTCATAGACATTGGGGGAATTTTGGTCACAAAGTCCGAGCTTACACCTACCTTCTTCGCCTTGGGAAAGAAGGAATACCAAGGATGGCTTCGGTTGCGGTCCTTGCTTCCCGCTACTTACTAAGTAGACTTAAAGATCATTACTCTACCCTGCCTGATTATTCTGAAAGTGCACCCAGGATGCATGAATTTATCCTTACACTCAGCGACAAAGAGTTTGCTTTTTTAAATGAAGCAGGAATCCCAAAAAACAAAGCTATACCGCAAATTGGTAAACTTTTTTTAGACTTTGGTTTTCATGCACCTACCGTAGCTTTTCCGGAAATTTTCGGGTTAATGATTGAGCCAACTGAGAGCTTTACAAAATCAGAATTAGACCGTTTTGCTGATGCAGTGATCGCAATTAAGGAGCTTATTTTGGAAAACCCAAAGGTATTAATATCGGCACCGCACTTTACTCCTGTTGATAAAGTAGATGAGGTCTCAGCAAACCGCACCTTGGTTCTTCGCGAACCTATCAAGCACCTCCCAGCACTTCCATACAACCGGATCAAAAACTCTACCCTAATGAATTTAAGTATCCAAGATATCAAAGATAAAATCATTGAGGCAAGTGAAGCTGCACAAGCAGGTTAAGTTTGACCCCAAGGATTCGATTATACATTTTAAAAAGATGTCCAAAGAAGAAGAAAAACCTCTCGTTTCTAAACCAGGTATCATGTTTGACCTAGTTCTTGCCGTCGCATTCTTTCTTTTTATGCGTAATGTACTCGTTCCTCATGTACCATCCGAAGATCCTCTAGCAGTTACTATTGTTTCAAGTATGACCGCATTTTGTATGACCGGGGTTTTTTGGATCGCAACTAACATGTTGCGAGTTACCTGGGTGGACTACTCTAGAAGACAAAAAAAGTAGTTTTTGCTCTTTTACTTTTCAGAATATTTCTGAAGTTCGTGGAGCAACCTACCTTGGGGCGTACCTTCCACCCTGACACCGTCGTCGCATACCTCCTCCACTCTTAAACACCCTTCCTTCCTCATTCTTGCCACAAGAGAGTACTCATCGTGGGGAATGAGATAATTCGAGAGCTTATATTCCCCTTGTAAAATAGTATCAATGGCTGTGGACAATTGAATAATTCCAAGCTTTTCCTGAGAACTTACAAATTTTGCTTCCGAATCTATCATCCGAGCATGAACTCTTGCGGTATCAGGATGAACGAGATCCACCTTGTTAAAAACAGTGAGTATTTTTTTTTCCTTGGCACCTAATTCTCGAAGCACAGCAAGGGTTGTATCCATATGTTCTTCAAATTGAGGGTTTGCAAGATCAACCACATGCAACAATAAATCAGCGACTAATGTTTCTTCCAAGGTAGCCCTAAACGCATCCACCAATCGATGGGGTAGTTTGCGAATAAAACCAACGGTGTCCGTTAAAATGACCATCCGACCGCTGGGAAGGGTTAATTTTCTACTTGTTGGGTCAAGGGTCGCAAATAACTTGTCTGCAGATAACACTGAAGACCCAGACATTGCGTTGAGTAATGTAGATTTCCCTGCATTGGTATAGCCAACCAACGCAATCGTCGGTAAAGGAATACGGTGCCTTTTCTTTCTGCTAGTTTCCCGACGGGTGGAAACCTGTAAAATTTCTTTTTTAGTGGAAGAAATTTTATCTCGGAGCATTCTTTGATCTAGCTCGATCTGAGCTTCGCCCTCACCTCGTTGGGTTACTCCACCTCCTCTTTGCCGTCCAAGATGCGTCCATGCCCTCCTAAGTCGAGGAAGGGAATACTCAAGCCTAGCAAGCCTAACTTGAAGGGATGCTTCCTTAGTCCGTGCTCTCTCAGCAAAAACGTCCAAAATAATTTCATGACGATCAATTACCAGAACTTTACTTTCCTTCTCCCAGTTCCGCTGCTGACTGGGAGAAATTTCATTATCAAACACGATTACGTCACATTTTAAATCACCGACTTCATTGACAATCTCTTCCAACTTACCTTTTCCAACAAGGTGACCGGGAAAAGTTTTTCTCGTACGCACTACATACTTTTTCAAAATCTTAATGCCTAAGTTCGACACTAATTCCTCTAATTCTTGGAGTAAAGATTCTGCTTCATCCCGCTCTTCCTCCCTCTGAATGATAGAGAGCAAGTAAGCATGCTCTACTAGCCTAGGTTTTTCTTGGACTTCAAACATTGGATCTTTTAAATCAACTCATCTATACAAAAAAAGAGGCTCGACCGTTAACGATCGAACCTCTCTTTCTAAGAAAATTACGAACAAGATTTCCTTTTAGCTTACTGCTGCTTGGGCCGCTGCAAGACGGGCTGTTGGCACGCGGAACGGGGAACAGCTTACATAGTTCAAACCAATCTTATGGCAGAACTCAACGCTCTTGGGGTCTCCCCCATGTTCACCACAAATACCAAGCTTGATATTACGACGACTCGCTTTACCCTTCTTTACTGCAATTTCCATAAGCTGCCCAACACCACTTTGGTCAACACTCGCAAACGGGTTTGCATCGATAATGTCTAATTCGGTGTAATTCGGCAAAAAGCTTCCAGAATCATCGCGGCTCATTCCCATGGTGGTTTGAGTTAAATCGTTAGTTCCAAAACTAAAGAATTGAGCAGTCTTAGCAATCTCATCTGCAACCAAGGCTGCACGAGGAATCTCAATCATAGTACCAACCATGTATTTTACTTTTTCACCCTTCGCTGCAAAAACTTTCTTCGCAGTATCGTGGATAACTTCGACCTGAAGCTCAAGTTCACGCGGGAAACCTACAAGGGGAACCATAATTTCCGGATTTACCTCAACCCCACTCTTTTGAACAAGAATGGCAGCCTCTATAATTGCTTGGGCTTGCATTTCAGTGATTTCAGAATAAGAAACACCCAATCTGCATCCCCGGTGACCAAGCATAGGATTAAATTCATGAAGGTCTTCAACACGCTTTTTGATCGAAGCGAGAGTAACGCCAAGTTTCTTAGCAAGGTCACGTTGAGCTTGCAGGTCGTGTGGCAAAAACTCATGCAAAGGAGGATCCAACAAACGGATTGTCGCTGGCTTACCTGCAAGAGCTTTAAAGATTTCCTGAAAATCCTTGCGCTGGTATGGAAGTAGCTTTTTGAGGGCTTTCCTGCGGTCTGCTTCGTTATCGGCAAGAATCATTTGGCGCATTGCATCAATGCGGTTGCCTTCAAAGAACATATGCTCTGTACGACAAAGTCCGATTCCCGTGGCACCAAAGGCAATGGCATTTGCCACCTGCGATGGAGAATCTGCATTCGTGCGAACAGTCATCTTGGTTGCCTTCTCACACCAACTCATAAGCTGTGAAAAATTTTGATATGCCTTGCTTTTTTTAGGGTCTAATTTTTTCTCAACTAGTACCTGGATGATTTCAGAAGGGGCTGTTTTTAATTCACCAGCATAAACTTCACCAGTTGAGCCATTAATTGACAT
This sequence comes from Opitutales bacterium, assembly GCA_029254745.1. Classification (GTDB taxonomy): domain Bacteria; phylum Verrucomicrobiota; class Verrucomicrobiia; order Opitutales; family Seribacteraceae; genus Seribacter. Next base: position 24,751 of record JAQWWZ010000028.1, read on the forward strand.
GTAATCCCCTTCCTTAAAAGTCTTACCGTTCACTTTAACCGTACGACTTTGATAATCGACATCAAGGTCCGCTGCACCACAAACGCATACTTTACCCATTTGACGGGCAACGAGGGCAGCATGGGAAGAAACACCGCCTCTAGCAGTTAATATTCCTTCAGCCGCAATCATTCCACGAAGATCCTCTGGCGATGTTTCTTGGCGCACTAACAAAACAGTACTTTTCTTAGCTGCTTCAACAGCACGCTCAGCGTTCAAACAGATCTTACCTGAAGCGGCACCTGGTCCAGCAGGTAACCCCTTACAAAGTTTCCCTGCAGCTTTTTGTGCAGCGACATCAAAAACAGGAGCTAACACTTGATCTAATTGCTCAGCAGGCACACGAGTAATCGCTGTCTTCCAATCAATAAGTCTCTCCTTCACCATCTCAGCAGCAATTCTCACCGCCGCTAAACCAGTGCGTTTACCGTTGCGAGTTTGCAACATGTAAAGCTTTTCATTTTCAATAGTAAACTCAAAATCCTGCATGTCCTTAAAGTGCTTTTCCAACTTTTTTTGGACTAGCACTAATTCCTTAAAAGGTTTAGGCAGAACACGTTTTAGCTTGGCCACGGGTTGCGGAGTTCGAACTCCAGCAACTACATCTTCCCCTTGGGCATCAGTAAGAAATTCCCCATAAAGTACTTTCTCGCCAGTAGCAGGATCACGGGTAAACCCAACACCAGAGCCAGACTTTTTACCTGTATTACCGAAAACCATAGCCTGAACATTTACCGCGGTCCCCCATGCTGCAGGGATACCATATTTCCTGCGATATACCGTTGCCCGGTCATTCATCCAAGAACTAAAAACTGCACCGACCGAGCCTTCTAATTGCTCCCAGGGGCAGGTTGGGAAGTCTTGACCAGATCTTTTCTTCACAAGATTCTTGAAACGAGCAACCAATTCTTTCATTTGCTCCGCTGAAATCCGGGAATCATCTACCTCGCCCTTATCCTTCGGGAATATTTCCTTTTTGAAATCCTCAATCAGTGCTTCAAATGGATCGTGATCTTCACTGGGAAGTTTTTGTACTCCCATCACTACATCACCATACATTTGTATGAACCGACGGTAACAATCCCAGGCAAAACGAGCGTTTCCGGAAGATTCCGCTAAGGCTCCAACCGTTTCATCGTTGAGGCCTAGATTTAGGATAGTGTCCATCATACCTGGCATGGAATCTCGTGCACCGGAACGAACAGAAAGCAAAAGTGGCTTCTTCATGTCTCCCAATTTCTGACCCAACTGCTTCTCCATAATGGCCACAGAACTCTTTATTTGAGCATCTAAGCATTTTGGGTAGGTTCGTTTATGGTCGTAGAAGTAAGTGCAAACTTCTGTTGTAATCGTAAATCCTGGAGGTACGGGTAAGCCTATCTTTGCCATTTCCGCAAGATTTGCACCCTTTCCACCAAGCAACTCTCTTAGCTTGGCGTCACCATCCGTCTTTTTTCCAAAATCGTATACATACTTTGGGTCGTTAGATTTTGCGGAACTTCGCTTTTTAGCGACTTTACCGGTTGATTTACTCTTGGTGGATTTTGCCTTCTTTTTCTGTGCCATTTTTGGAGGTTTAAGTTAGCTTCTAGATTTGAATCAATCTCTTCTCGTATTTTATAAGTAGAGTTTTGAAAACGAACATAAATTCATCTTATTTTTTCAGTGCTTTGTCAACGGATGACTTAGATACAACGATCAAGCCTGTAAGATTTACTCGTTTAAGCATGGACGAATTTGTTATAAGCGTTCATAAATACTCTCTGAATTCCTAGAAAGTTGCACGCCTTCAACACACTTAATTATGACCCTCAAAGATTCATCTCGACCGAATACTTTTGGTGAGCGTTTTCGCAACGATGGCTTTCTCGGTGCTCTAAAAAAGAAAAGTAGCAACGATCAGACAGATCCCAATGCGATGCATTTCCTAGAACATCTTGAAGAATTAAGATGGGTCATTTTGAAATGTGTGTGTGCTTTTATTTTAGGTTGCCTTGGGATTGCTATCTTTATGCAGGACTCGGTAAAAATCCTGCAGGTACCCCTTATAAAAGCTGTAGAAGACTTTGGTGAAATCGGTATCGATCTTCAAAGTATTGGACTCGAAGAGTATGAACAGCCATTGGAAAAACAAAACGTGGACCTTAGTAGCCTCCGTTGTGCCAAGGAGGAAGATCTCGATCAATGGGGAATTGATAACCCGCACCATCAAACCCGCATCCTCACCCATTTTGCCAACGGTCAAAATCGCAATCTCCTGCAGGTTATCAGATCTTATTCCCCTATTTTCATTGCTATGAAAATTTGCTTTCTTGGCGGTCTTGGTATCTCGCTGCCCGCGATACTGTATTTCGTGGGTGGTTTCGTTGTGCCTGGTCTAACTCCCAAGGAAAAAAGGGTTTTCTTTCCTGGTTGTGTAGCAGCAACTCTCTTGTTTGTAGCTGGTGCCTCTATGACCTACCTCTTCATTCTTCCTGTCTCTCTTGCTTTTACCATCGAATTTTCTTTCAATGTATTAGGGCTAGATGTGTATCGGCCAGAAGCCGGGAACTACTACAGTACAGTCATATGGATGACATTCGCAGTGGGTCTTGCTTTTCAATTCCCACTTGTACTTGTTTTGCTCATACGAATTGGAGTCCTTTCGGTAAGCAAGCTACGAAACAGTAGAAAAATCGTGTTGGTCATATTAATGGTATCAGCGGCGCTTATTACGCCTGGTGGAGATCCTGTGAGCCTATGCATCCTGACCGTCCCCCTCTATGTTCTTTACGAATTCGCGATCATCATTGGCTCCCTGATTGAACGGCGTAAAGCCATAAGAGAATGGGAAGAGTGGGATGAAACCATTCAGGGGGAAAAGCCTGCTTACCCAATGATCAAACAAACACCTTGGTGGATTTACTTTCTGCTCATTTGCTGCGTCGTCTCGATTTCTTTATTACTGTGGAAGTATAAAGATAAAATACAACATTCATGGGATAACTTCTCGGTTAATCCAGGCACAATCCAAAGATCAATTCCTGCTCAAAATCCTCCACGAGAAAAAAAATTGATGAACTCCGAAATTCTCAGGGTGGATACAGGAAGCACCAAGGCTTTTCTTTTACAACTCACTCCTGTTGGTGATGACGGGAACCAAACTAAAACGGAGGGGGATTTTTCTTCCCCACTCCTTTTTAAAGCAAAAATTATTAAAAAGCAGTAATTGGATGAAACAAAGGCTTGCCTGAAAGAGCACAGCCATCAAGTATGGTTGCATGAGCAATGAAAAACAATTCGGGAAACAAATCAAAGCACTCCGTGCCAAAGCAGGTCAAACTCAACCGCAACTAGCAAAAGCAAGCGGCGTTGCCACTTCGATTGTGAATGATGTCGAGAATGGCATTCGCTCCGCTGGCTCTAAAACCGTTAATAAAATTGCCCTCGGTCTTGGGCTAGACGATCAGGAGAGATACCTTTTGATTTTGGCCGGGCTCAAATTTTCCAAGCGTGACTTCATTATCCCTGATTTTGCCGACTATTCTCCTGAGCTTTTAAACTTCCTGCCTTATGTTCTGAATAAAGCTGGGATCAAATCAGAAGATATTAAACAGATTGAATTACCCGACAAACAAAGAAAAAATCTCACCATAACTTTAAAAACAAAGAAGAAAATTCAATTGGATATCCGAATCTCTGCATCAAAAGACTAGTTTATGGAAAGTGTGCGACTTGATAAGTGGCTGTGGTTCACCCGGTTTTTCAAAACTCGTTCTTTCGCAACTGACGCATGCAAGAGAAATCAAATTAAGGTAAATGAGGTTAAGGCAAAACCCTCGCGAGAAGTAAAAAAGGGAGATGTAATAGAACTAAGAAAAGGACCGTTATTCTTGACAATCCAAATAACTGATTTGCTTAAGCAAAGAGTTTCAGCAGTCAAGTCCAAGGAATTCTTCAAAGACTTAACTCCACCTGAAAAATACCTAGAAGCAGAGGCCGAATCCAAAAGATTTAGAATGCTTAGTAAAGGCAAACCAACCAAAAAACAAAGACGCCAACTTGAAGAATTCCTGTTTCATAATGAACTGTAATTCTTGATTGCAGACTATATCCAGCTGTTCACCCTATCATCCTCTAAGATGTGCTACATAATTACATAAGGAACGGCTGTATTGAGTGGGAACGAGAACTCACAGGCTTAAGAAATAAAAACCACTTGCCACAAACTTTCTCAAAGTTCATTACTTAAGATGATGAAAAAGATTTTATATCCTCTTCTTACTCTCTTACTTTTGGGTTATTTTTCCTCCTGTGTAAGTACCTCTCCCATTCGTACTGCAGGTTCTGAAAATACTGTCATGCTTCACTGGCTTAGTTCTGACCAAGAAGGATTCGTTCGAAGCACAGGAAATGATGGTAATGCAAGTAAAGATACTAAGCTATTCAGTGGCAAAGCGATTGAAACCTTTGAGCAAAGCCCAACGAAGTCAGTTTCTTCCTGGCAAAATGGCAAAAAACATGGCGAAACCGTTGAATTTTTCTACAACGGGCGAAAAAGAAGGTCGATTACATATCGCGATGGGATTAGGCACGGACTATCTACTGAATATAGAATTACAGGAGAGTTATTACGGGAAGAAACATACGAGGATGGGAAACTGAATGGACCCAAAGCCGAATGGCACCCTAATGGGCAAAAGATACTAGAAATTGCCATGAGAAATGGATCCCCTCATGGTGAAGCTAAGGAGTGGTACCTGGATGGGACACAAAAATCTTCGACCATCTACAGGCATGGACTACGCGAAGGCCCTTCCTCGGAGTGGTATCAATCAGGTCAAAGGAAGCTGGGGCTTTTTTATCAGAAAGATAAACAGCACGGACTTCGCACAATTTGGTATGAAGCTGGACAGCAAAGACTGATCGCCCAGTTTACAGATGATAAAATGGAAGGGAATTCCAAAGGATGGTTCCCCAATGGACAACAACAATTTGATTACAATTTTAAAAACAACCAAGAACATGGCATTTGCACAGAATGGGACCCGAAGGGAAAAAAGGTTTCAGAACTTCGTTTTGTAGACGGGGCTCCGGTTCAAAATCTCTTAACAGGACAGCGTATTAAAAACGAAGAAGATGCAACTTCTGACAATACTGGTATTATTAATTTAGTAAACGAATCCCCAGTCGTCCCAGTAGACCAAGCACCTCGCACTGAAATCGTCGATTTTCAAAATGAAAAGTCATCAGAAATAAAAACTGTAAATGAGGAACCAGATCTTCCTATAATTAAAATCCCTCAACAACCGGTCGAACCGAATGCAGAACCTTCAGGTGCAATAGTGCCTACCTTGAGTGAGCTCCCTCCACCACCACCTGCGATTCCCCCAGCTCCAACTCCAGCACCAGATCCAGCTCCAGAATCAAAACCTCAAAAAACGCCTTCTATAAAAAGGTCAAATGCAAAAAAACAAGAGGGATTAAACCCATTCGACGACAATATTTCTCCCCCTGTAATCCCACAATCTGAGACAAAACCCGATCCATTTTCAGGTGCCCCGCCCCCTCCTCCACCCGTTCCCTCGAAAACCCAAAAATCAGCGGAAAAAAAGAGCCTGCCTTCACCAGTAACCCCCCCTCCTCCTATTGATGACTTTAATCCGTTTGATGTAACACCCCCAGCGTCCAGTAGTGAGCAAATGATAGTATCTCCGTCGACCCCTTCTGAAGCACCTCCGCCACCTCTACCAGAATCTGGTAGTTTCAATCCGTTTGATGCTCCTCCTACGCCCCCACCAGGTGCAAATCTTCCTGAGAAAAAAACGACCGAAAACAGTGAGCCAGGTAACCCCTTTGACTTTACTCCCTTACCCCCACCTTCTTCATCGCTGAATGAACTGGATAAAAACGAAACTTCTGTTCCATTAGGTAATGTGTTTAATACTCCACCCCCAATTGTACCAGAACCCGACTTTGATCCATTTGAGCTGCCACCACTCTCTAAATAATTATGCTTTACCGCTGTATTAGAAAAGTGGCAGCCCGGCAGGGATTCGAACCCCAACTGAGAGTACCAAAAACTCCTGTGCTACCATTACACCACCAGGCTAGATAAGATAGTTATTATGAAACCAGCCTGTCTAAAGTCAAGTGATATGGATGTAAGAAATTTTATTCATGGAAAAATCTAAATTCAAAAGAATCATTTTAAAAATTAGTGGCGAGATATTAGGTAGCCGTAAAGCAGGAGAACCAATATATGCTCAATCCCTAGAAAAAATATGCGCTGAAATCAAGGCGGTTGCAGACATGGGAGTACAAATTGGTCTTGTTGTGGGAGGGGGCAATATCTTTCGAGGTTTGCAGGGAAGTGACAAAGGGATAGACAGAACGACTGGTGATTCTATGGGTATGCTTGCTACCGTCATTAATGGTTTAGCGATCATGGACCGACTTGAAAAAATGGGTGCGGTGGTTCGGGTACAAAGTGCGATCCCCATGGACAAATTGGCAGAACCTTACATCCAAAGAAGAGCGATCAGGCATCTTGAACGCGGCCGTATCGTAATTTTTGTCGCGGGTACAGGGAATCCCTATTTTTCTACAGATACAACCGCTGCCTTGAGGGCGAGTGAAATATCTGCCGAAATTATTCTTAAAGCTACAAAAGTTGATGGCATTTATGACAAAGATCCTCATAAATTTGACGATGCTAAAAAATATCAATCTTTGAGTTACATGGAATGCTTAGAAAAAAGGCTTTCGGTCATGGATTCGACGGCTTTCTCTCTTTGTATGGATAATAAAATGCCCATTCTTGTTTTCGACCTAGAGCAAGAGCAATCAATCAGAACGGCCGTTTCTGGTCAATCTATCGGAACCACAGTGAGCTAATCACTCATATAGAACAAACAACCAACAATCTACCTGATAAATAGTTATGGAAACTGAATCTATCTTTAAGAAAATGAATCAAGAGATGAACAAATCCATTGATCATGTCACTCATGAATTCTCCACCCTCCACACAGGCAAGGCAAACCCATCTATGGTCGAAAATATTACAGTCGATGTTTACGGCTCCAGTATGAAACTTCGGGATGTAGCAGCAATCACCACTCCCGATGCTCGAACCATTCAAATCCAACCTTGGGACAAATCGACGGCACAACCCATTGAAAAAGCATTGATAGACGCAAGGCTTGGAATCACCCCCATCGTTAATGGTGAACTCATCCGTATGCCAATGCCGGAATTAAGCGGTGAACGCCGTGAAGAACTTTGCAAAATGGCCCAAGGCTTTGCAGAAAACAGCCGAATTGGTATCCGAGCCTCGAGGAAGGAAGCGATGGATGCACTTAAGGAAGCACAAAAGGATGGCTTACCGGAAGACGACTTTAAGAGGTCAGAAAAGGACGTTCAGAAAAGTACAGATGATGCGGTCAATAAAATCAACCAAGCACTGTCAAGCAAGGAAGGCGACTTGCGAAAGGTTTAACCTTCCTTCCGTGTGCTTACTTAAGTCAGACTAACTTATCCGATCATTTCTGTTCCTTTGATGAAAAAACTTGTTCTCAAACTTGGAACGGGAATTTTGTCAGCGGGACATGGTAATATCCATCAAGCCCGCCTCCAACACCTTGCACGAGGCATTTTACAACTTCGCCGGGAAAGTGTGGAAGTCATCATCGTTAGCTCGGGTGCAGTTGGGCTCGGCATGGGTAAGCTTGGATACAAATCTAGACCAAAAGAGATGGCAGAATTAAGAGCCTGTGCATCTGTGGGGCAGTGTTTACTTATGAATGCATGGTCTGAGGCTCTTAGTGAAGTCGATATGATACCAGGCCAAGTATTACTTACACGAGATGACTTTAACCAACAGGAAAGATCTGAAAAAGTAAAAGAGACCTTGCTTTCCTTACTTCACCGCCAAGTTGTTCCAATCGTAAACGAAAATGACTCTGTAAGTGATGAAGAAATAAAATTCGGTGATAACGATGTACTCTCGGCTCTTCTAGCCTCCTTGTGCGAGGCAGAAATGCTAGTAATTCTGTCCACTGCTATGGGCTTAATGACCCATAAAGATGGAGGTACTCTTGTACCGTTTATCGCTGAGATAACTCCTTCCATCGAAAAAATGGCTCAAGGTACTAACAGCCCAACCGCAGTTGGTGGAATGATAACCAAGATAGAAGCGGCAAAAGTAGCAACTAAATCAGGCTGTGCTGTCTTCATTGGCAGTGGCGAACAACCTGCTAACTTAAATGAAATCTTTAAAGGTAAGGCTGTTGGTACTTTTTTTTCACCAGCTGGGCTAAACCTTATAGACCGGAAGAAGTGGCTTGCTTTTTTTCCAAAGGCTCGCGGCTCTTTAGTTGTCAACAATGAAGCCTACCTTGCTGTTACTAAACAAGGAGGTAGCTTACTGGTTCAGGGACTGTGTACCGTCGAAGGTAAATTTGAAAAAGCCGATGTAATCTCAATTTCCACGCAAGATGGACAAATCTTCGCCCAAGGCATCACTCGTTTCAATTCGGAAGAGTTGCTTTCAATGAAAGGATTACAGGACGAAGAAATCCTGGCTCTTTACCCGGAAAAAAATCAATTGGAAGTTGTGCATCGCGATCATTTAGCTCCAACTTTTACTTCAATTTCTGAATAACCTTGCTCGTCTCTTAAAATTAAGTTGATACCTATTCGTGTGTACGACTATGAAGATGAAGAAGATGATATTTTTGGAACACCACCAAAAGTTTCCAGTGCAGTGCCCTCCATTGATTTTCAAAAAGAGCTCAACCAAGATCAGTTTAAAGCTGTCACCGCACCAGATGGTCCGGCCTTGGTGTTAGCAGGAGCTGGCTCAGGGAAGACTCGCACCCTTACTTACAGGGTTGCCTATCTACTTTCTCAAGGTGTAAGCCCGGAAGCCATCCTCCTTCTTACTTTCACCAATAAAGCATCCAAACAAATGCTCGAACGTGTGGAGGAGCTGACCGGGGTTGGAGCACATCGATTTCTAGGAGGCACATTTCATCACGTCGGCGGCCAAGTGCTTCGCTTATTTGGTGACTCCATTGGCTTACCCAAAAGTTTCACCATTTTAGATGATGGAGATTCAGATTCTTTATTAAATGAAATCATTCGAGATTTGGACCCCGACTTTTTTAAGGTGAAAGAAAACCCTAAAGTAAAACCGATTAAGGGTATCATAAGCTTCGCCCGTAATATCATGACAGACGTCGTCGAGGTAGCGAGGGGACGCTATCCAGCTAACGCTGAATTAAAAGTTAAAATTGAATCCTTTGCTCACCACTATCAGGCAATCAAATTGCAAAGAGGATTAGCCGACTACGATGACTTGCTTGTATATTGGCTCGAAGTTTTAGAAACCAATCCCGAAGCTGCTAGCTACTATCAATCACGATTTTCTCATGTTTTGGTCGATGAATATCAGGATGTTAATTGCCTGCAGGCTCAAATTGTCGATAAAATTGCTGCGAACCACCAAATAATGGCAGTTGGTGATGACGCCCAGTGTATTTATACTTGGCGTGGAGCTGACTTAGATCAGATCCTAAGTTTTCCAGAGCGACATCCTGCGGCAAAAATTTTCAAGATTGAAACAAATTATAGAAGCTCACCAGAAATTCTAAACCTGGCGAACGATATCCTAAAAAGCAGATCAACTGAGGGTAGTTTTTCAAAGGAATTAAAAGCTTCCAGACCACATCAAGACCTTCCTGTGGTTGTTCCTACTATGGATGCTTACCAGCAAGCAGACTTTATTCTTTCTAAAGTTCAATCGCTGTACGATTCTGGGGTGCATTACGATGATGTTGCTATTCTTTACAGAGCTCACTTTCACGCCATGGAACTACAGGTTGAACTATCTAGGCGCGGAATTCCGTTTGTCATTACTAGTGGAATGAGATTTTTCGAACAAGCCCATGTTAAAGACCTTGTGGCTCAACTTCGTTTTGTCGCTAACCCCAAGGACAACACTGCTTTCTTTCGTTTTGCATGCTTACTTCCGAAAGTTGGAGAAAAAACAGCTGTCAAACTTATCACCCTTGCCCAAAAGCATGCCACGACCAACCAGTGTACAACCGTAGACGCATTAGATTCAACTGAGGTGATCGCCAAGGTACCTAAGGATGCAAAAGAAGACTGGAAAGAACTTGTAGCAACACTCAAAAATATTGCCATCCTTACAGCTTCTGCGACACCAGCCCAAATCGTGGAAGGTGCGATTGGGGGGTGGTATCAAGATTACCTGCGTGCTACTTATGAAAATTGGCCAAGAAGGGAAGAAGATTTAGAAAGTTTAATCGATTTTGCCTCGAAATATGAAAATCTTTCAGAAATGCTATCCCAGCTAGTCCTACTCAGCTCAGAATCAGGCAACCGTGTGGTTCAAAACAGTGAGAGATGCCTACGGCTATCGACGATTCATCAATCAAAAGGCTTGGAATATCCCCATGTTTTTTTGATTGGTCTCGCAGATGGACTTTTTCCAAGCAAACGGGCAATTGATGGCGAAAGCGATATGGAGGAAGAAAAAAGGCTTTTCTATGTTGCAACAACCAGAGCGGAAAAATCATTACATCTAGTTTTCCCTATGCTCTCCAACCAAAAAGGAACACCTGTCCGCCTTATGCAAAGTAGATTCATCAAGGAAATCGATGATTCTCGCTACGATCTTTTAAATGTGCACTCCTCGTTTGGACAAGGACGGGGGTATTCACAGGGATGGAACCAGCACGGATCCAGAAATTCTTATGGTCGAGGCCCCCGAGGTCGTTCCTTTTAAATTCTAACTTTCGAGTGCTTTCCTTAAAGTGCGCCACCCAAGGAGTGCACAGTCATGTCTTTCTTTAAAAAGGCGAATCGATTCGTAAACGCATAAGTCTCCCGGCAAATGAGTTCCCTCTTTGCTTTCAACATACTGCAGTACATGCTTTATTAAAAGTTTAGTCTTCGACACAGGCAGACCTCGGACATGGCATGCCATCAAAGATGCACAGGCGGTGGCTAAGGCAGAAGCTTGTAATTGACAACCAATGCCTCTTATGGCTCCGTCCTGCTCAAGTAATTGAATATGACAGATATTTCCTGTTCGTTGACTGTCATAACGACTGCTGTGTGAAAAGCTAACGAGCTTTTGTTGAAATTGAGGATTACCCGCATGTTCCTCAACAATCTCACGATGGAGAGGTTCTTCCTTCATTCAGAAATTATTTTTCCACATCATAGACTCAACAGGCTTGGGACTTCTTTGGTTATACTTGGCAGAAGATTTTGACTGATAATCAACCTCTACATCCCCTTCCACGGAAAAGTAAATTAATTGGCCAATGGGCATACCCGAGTATAGCCGAACTGGCTGTGAGACTGAGATTTCCAATGTCCAATGGTTGCAAAACCCAACATCTCCCTTACCAGCAGTTGCGTGGATATCGATACCCAGTCGACCAACACTTGACTTACCTTCAAGAAAGGGAACAAAGCATCGAGTTTCGGTGTACTCGAGAGTGGATCCAAGGTATGTCTTACCTGGTTGCAAGACGATACCATCGTCTGGAATTTCAAAATGTTCCACTTGGTTATGCTTTTTGGCATCAATGACCTCATCCACATAACAAGCGAGGTGCTTGGAAAGGTGAACATCATAGCTGTTGGTCCCTAGGCATTCCCGGTCGTAAGGATCAATGACAATATCTCGGGTTTCAATGGCTTGCAATATAGACTGGTCGGAAAGGATCATATCGACAAATTTTTTCTTACATTTTGTAACGCAGGCTTCATCTTATTGAATTAAAATTTTGGAACAAGAATAATGGAAAAAAGCATCATATCTTTGTATTTTTTTGTAAAAATTAAGATATAAAAAAACCTCTCGGTTACCCGAGAGGTTTTATATTTGCCATGTATTAGGCAAACGGCCGATATATGCCAGGAGCCGGAACAGGATATTCTCCATTTTCACCGGGTACTACAGGTGGCGTACTGCTGAAAGTATAGTCATCTATACCAGGGGCATAGTCCCTACCCTTTTTCAAGAGTTCTTCCGCATTTATTTCCTTACCTGAGTAACATGCTTCTCTCCCTAAAATAGCAGTAAAGGTGCTCATCGCCCCATACTCCGCTTCGTTATAATATTCTCCCTTGTGTAGGGTTTCTATCAAATCTTTCTGTTCCTGATAATGACCATTGCCAGAACCAGTTACGCGAACAGGGGCTCCTCCAAATGGCTCAATAATCCTAGCGACTGAGCATGTTCCTTTCGAGCCATGTGCATACTCTGCGACATGAGACCATCCACCTTTCAAATGTCGCCCTTGACTGTACATTTTAGTGCCATCAGGAAAAGTATACTCGACGAAAGTATGATCAAATATTTGGGATAGTTTTCGATTTCCTCCCATCCGCATTTCACTACCACCCATTCCATTTGCCTTGACCGGATACATCCCTTTGATCCAACACCCAATATCCAAATTGTGAATATGCTGCTCACAGATTTGATCCCCAGATGCCCATGTGTAATGGTACCAATTATTAACCTGATACTCCATCTCGGTCATTCCTTTTTGTTTTGCACGGTGCCAAATAGAATTACCATTCCAATAAACTCGAAGAAGGTTGATATCACCAATCACTCCGTCTTGAAGTTGCTGGACATTATTTTTAAAGCGATCTTCATGCCTTCGTTGTAAACCAATACCAACTGTGAGCCCCTTTTCCTTTGCTATTTTGGCTGATTCTAAGACACGCCTCACTCCGGTAACATCGCTCGCTACAGGTTTTTCCATAAAAACCTTTTTTCCTTGATTTACCGCATACTCAAACTGTTGAGGCTTAAAACCCGGAGGAGTTGCAATTACAACCATATCCACATCTTCATTAATGGCCTGCTTGTAACCGTCAAGGCCGCCAAAAATCCTGCCCTCTACATCAATTCTGTCTTCTCCATATTTCTTTTTAAACCCTGCTATTTTACCTGCAGCTTTTTCAGGAAACGCTTCAGCAACGGCAACAAGCTTGGTATTACAGCGGATGCCTTTCTCCTTTTCTAAATCTTTGGGTGCGTCTAGTATTTGCCCAATCGCTCCGGTTCCACGTCCGCCTAAACCAATGGCAGCAACCCGAATGGTATCGCTCTGTAGGTTTTCACCTTTAGCAACATAGGGGAAACTCGCAGCCACTCCTGCGAGGGCACTCGATCCAATGAACTTTCTTCGTGATAGTTGTTCTACTTCTTTCATATTTTTTGGTTAACTCGATGTTTATTAAATTTTCTTGGAATGAGGAATAGTGGAAGATGGACCATCCAAGTCATGCAAAGCCCATTGTATTCCATCTATGAAATGTTGCAAAATGAAGGGCGTCCACCATGAGGCTTTGTTATGACCAAAATTTGAGTAAAAAATACGGCCCTTCCCGTAAGATTTCACCCAGGAAACCGGGTAATCATTCATCTTTGAATCCCCCTTTTTCCCAGACTTTTCCGCATCTAATCCAATGAGAACCCTTAGTTTGGACCGGTCATAGCTCTTGTATTGGTAAATTTCGTCAGAAAAGGTGAATTCTTTCCCTTTGAAAGCTTGGTTTACAACATGAGCGGAATCTTCTACAAAAAACGGCCAATTCCCCCCTGCGTTCCAAGGGTGCCCTGCAAAACAACCACCAATCATCTCTGTGTACTCCTCCCACTGTGGAATGCCCCCATCTGATGCCGCATGAAAGCCTACGAAGGCTTTTCCTTGTTTAATAAAATCAAGAATAGCTTGGCGTTGTACTTTCTCTTTAAATGCTTTCTGGACATGGGTGCAGTTATTAAAAACAAGCAAGTCGTACTGGGATAAACCTTCACGGGTAAACTTTTCTGTATCCAAAGTGAAATCAGCCGTAAACGCTTTCGTTTTTTCGGCCATAATTTTGAGGGCTTTCACCCCTGTAGGAATCGAGGAATGCTTGAAACCGCTAGCTTGAGAATAAACCAAAACCTTATGGAGTTTAGACGGTTCTACCTGTAATTTCGATGGCATGGCCGCACGAATTTTACTTTCCTCATTTTTGGCCATAAGGCATGAGGAAAATAACAAGAAGCAAGAAACGTATAACATTCTTATGTAAACTTTCATAAATATTTACGTACCCCAACAAGTTAAAGATTGCATTGCAAGAAATATGTTATGCCTCGTCAAAAAATTTTCTGACTGCTTTCTTGTGCCAATTATTTGCAATCCGGACACAAACCGAAAACCTCCATAACATGGCTTACTTCCACAAACCCAAAGTTTGTTGCAACTTCTTCTAGTTCTTTTCCCATACAGAGATCAACCCGTTCTGCTCTTCCACAGCTTCTGCAGGTAAGGTGATGATGATGCCCTTGGCCATGAGCTAAACAATAAACCTTAGTGCCATTCTCTCGGACACCAAGCTCAACCACCTCGGCTTTCTCAAATTGCTCAAGGCAACGATAGGCGGTAACCAAGTCACAGGCTTCTTTTTTAAGAGCTACATGAGTCTCTTCAGCTGACATGGGTGATTTGGCTTCCGTCAAAACTCTCAGTATTGACCTACGTTGGTCCGTAATCCGTAGTCCCTGAGCTCGAAGACGAGCGATTGCGTCATCAATCAATTTACTCATAAAAAAAGTAAGGATGACCAACCCTTATTATTCAACCCATAAACCAGTATTTACTGTGTTTTTCCAATATTTTGCATAATAGCACACTGTATTTGATGATTCTCATTTGTGAAGTGATGGAACAACTACCAAAAATCAAAGGTAGTTTAGGACTGATTATAATGCAGAAAGGTAAGGTTTTTTCGAATCCGCTCATGGTAGCGGAGAGCATGTTATAATTCACCGTATTTCCTAGTGAAAATCAGTTACTATCTATCAAGTGCAACTCAGTGCTTTCAAATGCAAACCTTTGTCTCATTTAAGCACCTTTCAAATTTATATGTAAGTTTGCCCTGTTTATATGGAATTGCCAGCAATAAACCCATCAACCTATTCTCTTTCGCTGCTGATATCGGGATGGAGATGTAAGTATAAAACGATTACTTTCCCAACACACCATTCGACCTTTTTGGTCTGTTAGCAAAGAAAGGCCTCATTTTCCAGTATTCACCCAACAAAACAAACATTGTTTCCCAACTTGGTACAAATCATCACGGCTTTCCTCGGTGCACCTAGTTGCAGTTGCCAGCCATAAAAACAATTACTATGAATCAGTTATTATAATGGACATTATTGAAAAAAATAAGACTCGAATATCTCGATTGGCTGCTAAAAGTCCGAAGCTTTCAAAGCAAGTGGAAGATCTTGACTGGGATGAGCTAAGATCAGCCTTAAATGAATGCATCTTCAAAAAGAATGATGTTGGATTACCCGATGAATATGGTCCCGCTTCCTACTTTCCGCTAGCTCCTAAAAACTCAGAGCAGGAAGCCCTTTACGCACGAGCCTTTAAGCACGGTGAGGATATTATCCGTGCCGGAAAAACCGCGGCATTTACCGTGGCTGGTGGACAAGGCACCCGACTTGGATATAATGGGCCCAAGGGAACCTTACCGGTTAGTCCCATCAAAAAGAAACCCCTCTTTCAATTGTTCGGTGAACAAATAAGAGGAATGTCCCAAAAATATGAGGTGATCATTCCTTGGTACATTATGTGCAGCCCTTTGAACCTGGAGGCTACATCCGCACATTTTAAAGAAAATAATTACTACGGTCTTGGAGAAGAAAATATAAAGTTCTTTGCCCAAGGCGTGATACCCGCGACTGACTTTGAGGGAAATCTGCTTCTTGCCTCCCAAGAAAGTCTCGCTCTTTCGCCCAACGGACACGGAGGGTCCTTAAAAGCGCTGATTGATTCTGGTTCCGTGTTGGATATGGCGGAACGAGGAGTTGAGCACATCTCTTACTTTCAGGTAGACAACCCCCTCGTCAGTACAATTAATCCCCTTTTTATGGGTCTTCATGCTCTTCAAAAATCTGACATGTCCAGTCGCTCCCTCACCAAAACTGGACCCTATGAAAAATTGGGTAACTTTGTTTCCACAGACGATAGGATTACCATCATCGAATATTCTGATTTGCCCGAAGAAAAGGCACTCGAAAAAGACAGTGACAGCCAGATTAAATATCGGGCGGGAAGCCCAGCGATTCACATTTTACGAAGAGACTTCATCGAACAATTTGCAAGTGGAAATATTAAGCTACCCTTCCATCGGGCAGAAAAAAAAGTTTCTTTCGTAAAAGATGATGGCAGCCTTGTAACTCCCAATGAGCCCAATGCAATCAAATTTGAAACTTTCGTTTTTGACGCACTACCTTTTGCCAAATGCCCATTAATTCTAGAAGCAGATCGAATTGAGGAGTTTTCCCCAGTCAAAAACATGACCGGGACCGATTCCCTGGAAAGCTCCCAAGCCGATCAGTCTAAAAGAGCCCATAAGTGGCTCGCAGAAGCGGGGTATAAAACCATGGAATCATCGGTTATTGAGATTTGCCCCTTATCATACCCAACTGCCCTTGATCTTTCAGAAGCAGACCTCAGTGATCATGATTTGAGTACCAATGAATTATATATTGGTAAATAAAAAAATAATTTGAAGAAAACCACTTGATTTATCTGCGTTAATGGTACGATTTAAGATTTGTAAGAAACTCACACTCCCTTACATATAATCATACATAATCTATGAAAATACTCTTATCTTTTTTCACCTATTTGTTCTTTTCATGCACAACAGGGCTTCTGCTTTTCAGCAACACCCCTCCAGCTCAAAACCTTATCGTGGACAAATCTACGGGGCTATCGGTCCCACCTGGATTTGAGGTTGATTTAATCTACAAAGTAGATCGGGCGAAATACGGTTCGTGGATTTCCATGACTTTTGACAATAAGGGTCGTTTGGTTGTATCCGACCAATACAAAGCCGGCACTTTCCTCATTGATATTCCAGAGGTCGGAAAAACCCTTACGGATTCTGACATTACAAAGCTTCCACTCAAAAGCGAACAATGGGGAATGCTCTATGCCTTTGATCATCTCTACATGGTTTCGCAAAAGCGAGTGGTTCGGGTACCTGTCTCCGAATCAGGAGAATATGGCCAAGAAGAGGAATTATTCCCCCTTCGGGGCGGTTGGGAACATGGTCCTCATTCCCTCATTGTGACTGAAGATGGCAAGGGGCTTTACTTTGTAGCCGGAAACTTTGCCAAAAACCCTCCCTTTGAATCCTCCCGTATCCGAACAAACTGGAAGGATGATGTTCTTCTTGAAAACTATGCCTACGGTCATAATGGAACCGGAAAAGCACCTGGAGGATGGGTAATCCGCTTGGACCCCGATGGTACGAACCGTGAAATGATCAATATGGGCTACCGTAACCCCTGCGATTTTGCTCTTAATCGTGACGGAGAAATGTTTGTTTACGATGCCGATATGGAGTGGGACATGGGAGCCCCCTGGTACCGACCCACCCGAGTAAACCACGGGGTATCTGGTGGAGAAAATGGATGGCGGGCAACATCTAAAAAATGGAGGAAATACTTTCCTGACACTGTTGGTTCAGTTGTCGATATAGGTCCGGGTAGTCC
>JAQWWZ010000045.1 GCA_029254745.1 Opitutales bacterium
TTAAAGTATGACACCTATTATCATATTTTTGAGCGGCAGGAAGGGACCCATGTCTGGAAAGATGGTCAGGAGTTTATTATGCTCTCAAGCAATGATTACCTTGGCCTGGCACATCACCCTAAGATTAAAGAAGCCGGAATTGAAGCCCTCCAAAAATGGGGAAGCAGTACCACTGGGGCCCGGCTTGCCAATGGGGGTCGATCTTTCCATCGAGAGTTGGAAGAATCGATCGCAGCGTTTCTTGGTAAAGAAGCCTGTCATGTTTTTTCTGCGGGGTACCTGGCCTGTGCCTCAGCGGTCACCGGATTTACAGATCGCAAAGATGTAGTGTTTGCTGACAAAAACTTACACTCCTCTCTTTGGAGCGGTATTAAACTGAGCGGGGCTAGGTGCGAACGGTTTTCTCATAATAATCCTGAGCATTTACGGGAATTATTAGAATTTGAAGATAAAGAAACCCCTAAAATTTTTGTTCTAGAAGGTGTTTATTCCATGGAGGGCCATATTGCAAAGCTTCCTGCATTCGTTGAATTAGCCGAAGAATTCAACGCCTTTATTGTAATGGATGATGCTCATGGCTTTGGCGTACTCGGACCTCAGGGAAGAGGGGTTGCCCATCACTTTGAGCTGGAAAAAGCAGTGGATGTCATCTGTGCAAGTTTTTCCAAATCACTCGCAGGATCCGGGGGCTTTGTTGCTTCCACTCAAGAAGCAATCAATTACATGCGGAGTCATTCGAAGCAGACAATATTCTCCGCAGCTCTTTCTCCTAGTGCCTGTGCATGTGCCCAAGCTGCGTTACAAATCATGCAGGATGAACCCGATCATCAAGCTCGGCTCATGAGTAACCTCTCCCGTTATCGATCGATTCTTGAAGGGCTTGGCCTTGATATCTGGGAAAGTGAGACACCTGCCATACCCATTGTCTTAGGAGAAAAAGAAAAAGTGTACTACTTTTGGAAAGCTCTTCTTGAAAAAGGGATCTACACGATTATTTCAATTGCTCCGGGTGTGCCCCCAGGAAAAGATTTAATTCGTACCGCTATATCTGCCAGCCACACAGATGAAGACTTGGATCGTATCGAAGAGGCCATGCAATATGCATGCACTAAAATATAAACTACTTTAGTTTCTTTACTCCTATCAAGATCAGTATGGACTGAATCCATTTACCCAGGTTTGTGGAAAAAGGCTTATAGAAGCCCCGATAAAAATAGGTAATAGCGTGAAGTTTTTGATCTTTTACTGATTGGTCACGGCGAATGCCAACTCCCCAACGTTTGTTGAGGATTTGAAAATTTTGATCATTGAATCTCTTTCTCCCCTCACTCGCACTTTTTACATGCTCCACTACACTATCATGCACAACAACCGAACATTTTCCTTCCGCAGATAACCTCAAGCAAAAATCTACATCTTCACACCCATTGACAAACATTTCATCAAATCCACCAAGTTCCAAAAAATCATGGCGATACATTAAGCAACAAGCTGCGGTAACAGCACTCCACTCCTTTACCTCACCTTTAAATGAGTTCATCCTAAAACCCTGACCGTAGTGGCGGGGATTTCCCTGTGGTGAAAAAACCACCCCCATATGGTCATAAGTGGAAGAGCCAGCAAGTTGCTGAACATTCCCCACTATACCAACATTTGGGTAACTGCTTAATGCTTCGATCATAGGGCGAAGCCAATCCCCTTTTACAAAGACATCATTATTTAAAAAACATAAAATATCACCCTTTGCTTCATTGCCTAAACGATTATTATTTTTCGCGTAACCTCGATTCTCCTGATTAAAAAAAGTGCGAATGCATGGATCTAATGATCGTAAATAAGAAGCGGTACTATCTGGGCTATTATCATCAATGATTAAAAGCTCATACCTAATCTCTTCCGCTTCAAGAGAAAGATTAATTTGTTTCAGACACTTTTGGGTATGATTTAATTGACCATAACAGGAAATTAAAATGCTTACTAATGGAGAATTCACAGAAATCTGCCTTTCTGTACAGTTTTCTGTATGGATTGGTGCAGGCGAGAAGCAGTTTTTTTAATGTCAAAATTTTGCTGGACATGCTTCATTGCATTAAGTCGAACATCTTCAAAACTTCCCGGATCCTGGTAAAATTCTTGTAATTTTTCCACCCATTTCCTGGGAAAAACCGGATCTAAAGAAAAGCCTGAAACCTCATCAATAAACGCCTCAGAGGCCCCAGCATTCACCGATGATAAAACCAAACAACCTGCATCCATTGCCTCTGGGACTACATTGGGTATACCATCACGATCACCCTGGGTATCAACAATACCTGTAAATAGCATCACATCCTGCGTAAGGAGCAATTCTCTGACTTCATTTTCTTTTCGGGCCCCGCACAATGTAACATTTTGCTCCAAACCAAATCGTTTGATCTCAGCACTAATTTGCTTTCGTAACTTACCCTCTCCTACAATTTGGAGAGTGAAAGGAATATTTCGTTTACTTAGCTCAAAAACTATTCCCAGCATGTAAAAATATCCTTTCTTGGGAACTAATCGGCCAATAGCAATAAGTTTTAATTTAGGTAACTGCTTAGCAAAGGTAGATGTGTCTCGATTGGAAAAGGTCTCCAATCCTCGCCGGATTAATCTAATTCTTCGCTCATCAACTCCTCGTGCCCGGAGACGGTTGGCAGAGGATTGTGAAGATGTCCGGACAAATCGTGCGGACATCAATTTTTCGTCCAATAGCCAGTCCCCTCCCTTACGAAACAAATCATAAGCATGTGCACCCATAGAAAAAGGAATCCCTGTAAGTCTAGTAATCGCTAAGGCTGCTGTGGCAGGCATAGTTGCCCATACCGCATGAATCAAGTCGTAGCCTTTTTTTTCAAAATCACGGGCTTCAACCAAGGCAAAACCAAGTCCTAGAAGAGTTTCATTGAAATTCTGTGTACTTGGGCATTCCTTCCCCCACATATACCTAAGTATTTTTAAAAAAGAACGAGGTCGAATAAATGCCCAGTATGGAATCCAAATAACTAGGCTTAGTAATTTAAACTTGTTAAAAAGCCCAATCTTAATACCGTGCCATTCCTCTTGTCCACCCCACAAAGAAAAAGCTTGGGGTTCCAAACCCCGTGCCCAAAGAGCTTTCAGTTCTCTTTGAACAAAAGTCTCGGTTGACCTCGGAAAGGTCGCGTACAGAAAAGCTACCTTTTCCAAATTGCAGTACCTGTTAGGCGAATTTCGCAGTTCAGTCGCTCGCTTCGTATTTGACAAATCGAGGTGTTTTATTTTCTGGCGTGGTACTGGAACCATTACCAGAATTAGAAGATCGGTGAGAACCATTCCCATTGGTTTCGGCAGCCGCAGATATTGATACTTGGCCATCGATTACAGGATAATAATCAAAGGCCAATTTAATCTCTTCAGCAACTGCAGTCTTTTCTCCCTCGACAGTGATTTCACCCTTAAAACATGCTAACGGATGACGAACACGAGACACGGTTACTTTCATTTTCAATAAATCACCCGGTTTACAAATTCTCCTGCATTTTACGCCATCGCAAGAAGTAAAAAAGATCGTGTTTGGATCAACCTTTTCTTTAAGGGCGACATTTTCTCCTTTAAGAAGAAAAAACACACATAATTGGCCGAGGGCTTCGATCATAATGGAAGCAGGGAAAACGGGGTTTTCCTTAAAGTGCCCTTCCAAAAAATACTCATTCCCGGATATCCTGTAAGAGCCAGAAGTTTCAGCTCCGTTTATTTGTACAGATTCCAAAAATAGAAAAGGGTCGCGATGTGGCATCAATGCGGCAATTTCCTCAATTCGATAAGTTTTTGCACGAACAGGGGGTTCTTCTCCCACAGCCTTGGCTTGTAAATACACTTTTACATCTCCGATCGTCCTCAGATCTTTTAGCTCTTCATTATCAATGCTCACTTTCAATGTTTGCTCCACCAGCATTACAATTTCAAGCATGGTTAATGAATCCATTCCCAAATCTTCATACATACGAAGGGTTTCATCGCTTTTGCTTAGGATTTCGCGCTGATCCGGCTCCAGGTGTCGATCAATAATACCCATTACAATCGGCTCAACCTGATCGACGTCTTGGTTTTTCCGGAAAGCAAGGGCTGCTTCATAGGTGCCTGGAGGACAGCGCTTCAGCAAATCCTTAAGATCTTCTTCAACAGTTGTATTTGACTCAGAACTCATAATTAAAAGGTGGGGGATAATTTTACTATCGTTAAATGCTTTTCTTTGGGGTAGGAAGAGCGAATCTAATTGTTTAATATTTATTATGGTGGAAAATCAACCTGCGAGCAAACCTAAATCAGTTGTATTAACCTGTGCCCAACCGACTGGTATGCTGACCCTCGGTAATTATCTGGGAGCTGTAAGGAACTGGTCTACCATGTTAGAAAATCATGACTGCTATTTTGGCATTGTCGACTTGCATGCCATTACAAGTCCTTACAAACCAGCAACTCTACGAAAAAATATCTACGAGTGTGTAGCTCAGTATATTGCTTGTGGCTTGGATCCTGAAAAATGTCATCAGTTTGTTCAATCTCATGTCATTGGCCACACCGAGTTGGCGTGGATTCTGACCTGCCTGACTCCGATTGGAGAATTGCAGAGAATGACACAATTTAAAGATAAAGCTGCCAAGCTGGGCTTTAAAGTTTCAGAACCATCCCACGATCGTTCAGATACCGTGAAGTTTTCTCATGAAGGAGCCAGAGCCCAATCTTCGATTACTGCGGGATTGCTCTGCTACCCGGTCCTCATGGCTGCCGATATCCTTCTCTATAATGCGGATCTTGTACCGGTAGGGGAAGATCAGCGGCAGCACCTCGAACTCTGCCGTGACCTAGCCCAAAAATTTAACACGACTTTCTCAGATACTTTCACCATACCTGAGCCTTTTGTTCCCAAAATAGGTGCCCGGGTTATGTCACTTTGTGAGCCCACCAGAAAAATGTCTAAATCTGACAGTAATGACAAGGCGACCCTTTTTATTCTTGATGAACCAGCGGTGATAAAGAAAAAAATTGCTTCCGCAGTTACCGACTCGGAAGCAAATATTAAGGCCAGCCCTGAAAAACCTGGGGTTTCAAACCTACTTAGTATTCACTCTGCCCTTTCGGGTACAAGCGTAGCCGACCTTGAAGAGCATTATAAAGGTAAAGGATATGGTGTGCTCAAAGCGGAACTGACTGAGATCATTACGGACTCACTTCAGCCAGTTCGAGAAAAATACCATGAACTTATCAAGGATAAGGAATATTTGAATAAGATTTTAGCAACCGGAGCAGAGGGTGCTCAGAGGCGGGCAAACAGGATGATAAGCAAGGTTTACAGAAAAGCAGGTTTCCCGGAAAAAGTAAGGCTTTAATCTTTCCCATTTTTAAACTAAACAAAGCAGATGGTTCTAGATTTTGAAGATGATGACGAGTCGGGTGACTCCATGGTAAAGTGGCCCTTTTTTGCTTCCGCTATTTTTATTGTTAGCTTAGTCGGGGTCTTTGCTTTTTTACATTATCAACAAGAAGGTTTCCTCGGGAATTGGCAGCTCGTGGGATGTATGTTTGGCTCTGCCCTCGCATCCATCCTTATCTTTTTTCCTTTTTTTGCGGAAAAAGCTCTCTTTCTTGCCTTTGATGCCCGTAAACCCTCAGAGGAAGAATTTAACCGCAAAGTATTCTTTGACCTCAAGGAAATGAAGGAGGAACTCGATACTTTGGCCGTCAAAATTGACAAGGTGCCTTCGGTTGTTGACCAGATCCTTTCCAAGTCAAAAGAGGAAAGTCAAGAAAAGGACGATAAAATTCAGTCCATTCTGGAAAATGTAAAGCAAGCGGAAGACAACCTGACTCAGAAAATTATCAGTTTGGAGCAACTTGTCTCCTCCCCCCTTCCCCAAGACCCAGATCCAAAAATTGAAGAAGTTCAAGCTGGTGTTCAAAAAAATCATGACTTAATCAACAAATTTTCTAAAAGCTTCAAGGATGTGGAAAAGTCGATACTGGCTTTAAAGCAGCAAATAAAAGAAATCTCCCCCCCTTTCCAAACTCCTTACCCAATCGAGCCACCCCCATCGGATGATATGGCCGAGGCAAGCCAAACTCCTTCAATTTCCGAAGCCATAGAAAAAGAATTTCAAAGCGAAGCCTCCTTACCAGAGCTTCAAGATTCCGAGCCCGAGGAGGAAAATAAAACGGAGTCAATCCCCGATGCTACCCCCTTTGCGGAGGAGGAAGAAAAAATAGAAACCGAAAAAACGGCTGAAATTGAACCCTTGCCCTCCCCTCCCCTGGAGGTTGAATCTGAAAGCATTGAGGAAGTGGACACCCATGAAGATAAAAACTCTGCAGGTGAAGAAGATAGGGAATTAGATCCCGTAGAGCCAGAAATCACACAGGAAGCCCCAGTAGCACTTGCAGGCACCGCTCCCGTGGAAACTCCTGAGCATGACATCGCAGCATCTGACAATGAGCTCAAGCTTGATCTCCCTGATCCCGAGGAAACCATTCGTAAAGTCGATGCTTTGCTTGCAGGGGAAAAACTTCCGGTGAAAACAAAAGCAGATCCACTAAGCAAAGACCAACCTGATAAAAATGCCGTAACCGCTGTGATTGCAAATGTAATGATTGGCATTGGTAACAAGCCTTTCCTGCGAGGAGATGGGCCGGGGCTTAATTGGGATGAAGGAGTACCTATGAACTTTGTTGAAATCGGGAAATGGGCGTGGTCTCCTTCCCGGAAAAATGCCACCTTTACCGTCCAGGTATTTCGTAATGACGAAGACCCGGATAAAGGGGGTAAGTATGAGATAAAACCGGGAGATAAGTTTGAGATTACCCCAGATTTTTAAAAAACTACCCAAATAATTTGCTTGGGTAAATTGATTGGTTAACCAAGTCTTGAACCGCCTCCACCACAAGTGGTTTATCTTCCTTGTAAGTAACCCCCATCCAGGAACATGTGGCTTGGTTTACATGGACGCGGGCGATCTTCATGCGAATACCATCATCCACAGCAGCTGGCAGATAGAATTCGGAAGTTAACGGGTCTGCTACACCTTTCAGAAACTCACAAAATCTTTCTTCCAGGAGAGGAAAGACCGAAGGGGGAAATCCCCATACATTCATCGAAACAATTTCATTACCCTGCAAGGGAAGTGGTTCACCTTTGGCATTCAGTCCAGCCAGTGGGTTTCCACCAATTTTGCTCCATTCCTCCACCGACTCCAGCAGCCCATAAGATACCTTGCAGACTCCCCGGGAAACCAGACCATGATCAGATAATGTATCGGATAAGCAAAAACCAACCATGGAGAAATCATCTTTTCCGGCGGTTAAAGTATTGGCTAATACCTCAAAGGTCTCGGCTCCATAAAAGTCATCCGCATTAATGACCGCAAAGAGATCATTTTTTAAAAGTTTGCGGGCGGCCCATACCGCATGTCCTGTGCCCCAGGGCCGAGATCGCTCTTCCGGACAAACAAATTCACCAGGCAGGTCATCTTTTTCCTGGAAAGCATAGTCTACTTTTAAAATACCGCTGTACTTTGCCCCAACCTGTTCTTCAAATATCTCCTGCATTTCCCGGCGGATCAAAAAAACAACCCGGGTAAAGCCGGCACGTTTGGCATCAAAAATGGAATAGTCCATTAATGTTTCTCCACTCGGTCCGATTGGTTCCAGTTGCTTTAATCCACCATACCGACTTCCGAGACCGGCAGCCAAAACGAGTAAAGATAAAGATGTTGATTCAGTGGTCATTTCGAATAGCAAAAGAAAGATAATTTAAAAGTTCTGTGGTAAAAACTGCTTCCTGCCCATATTGTCTGGCCAACACCTCACCCGCACGGGCATGCCACTGGACTCCAAGGATAGATGCATCCAGGGCACTGTACCTACCCTTCGCAAGTAAGGCACCTACCATACCGGCAAGTATGTCTCCGCTTCCACCCCGGGCTAAGACCGAACTACCCCCTAGGGAATGGTAACAGCTACCTTCCCGGAAAATCTGAGTATGGGCACCCTTGAGGATTAAAACACTTGGGTTGTCTTCGCTGAATTTTGCCGGTGCCATACCCGTAGCAATCCTTTGGTATTCCCCAGCATGAGGAGTGAGCACAAGCTGTTCTGGCTTGGGTGCTTTTTCTAACACTTCTGTCCTGATGGCATCCGCATCCAACAATACAGGTCCATCAAAATAAGATAAGGTTTCACGCACCAAAGCTAAAGTTTCCCCGACCTGTCCAAGCCCGGGACCAGCAACCAAAGCAGTTGCCTTGGAAAGCAGACTCCTCACTTTCCCCAAACCTTCCAGGGCAAGATTCCCTTCCGGGGTTTCCGGTAAGGGGACCCACATAGCTTCCGGCCTCTGGGCCGCAAAAGCAGCGTGCAGAGATTCGGGAATCCCCACACTCAAAAGCCCAACCCCTGCCTTTAAGGCCGCTTGGGCAGCCATCATCGCAGCCCCTGCAAAATCACGGGAACCGGCGAGTAAAAGGAGGTGCCCATTGGATCGCTTTTCAGAAAAAGCAGGGCGTAACCTACGCAAAGCCTGCAAAGAAGAGCTTCGGATAACCCGATCTCCGCCCCCTGCAGCCTTTTTTGACCCCCCATCAAAAAAGCCAAGATCCAAGTACCGGATTCGGCCAACAAACGGTGCATTGTCTTTTGCAAACACCGGAGCCTTGGCTATGCCCGTACAATAGGTAAAATCAGCTCGCAAAATACCAGACTCATCAAAGCCTTCTCCATTTTCAGATATGCCCGTGGGCATATCCACCGCCACCCGGGCACCCAGAGTATCCTGTTGATTTAAAAAGTGGATCCACTCTTTCAGTGGGCTTCGTAAGGGTAGTTTTGCCTGCATCCCCAGAAGGCCGTCGAGGGTGGCGTCAAAGCCTTTAAACTTTGTAAGCTGTTCCCATTCCTCCCGGATAGAATCAGGCGTGGAATGACCGGATACCGGTTCCAGTATCTCCATTTTCTTTCCCACTAGTTCCTTGGCTTCCTCCAGTGCCTGCATCACAAAAGGGCGGCACTCAGCCCACTCCACCAAGGGCCAGACAATGGCACGCATGGTAGGTATAGTACGGAGCAGACGCTTGGCCGCAAGCAGGGCATCCCCCCCATTATGACCCTTACCCACAAGTACCAAAAGACGGGGACGGTGGGCAATGGTGCGTAATTCGCGCATATCGCGGAGTAAAGTATCTCCAATGGCTTCCCCGACCTCATTCATCACTGTCCATTCATCACGCCTGTCCTCCGAGAAGAACTCTTTTTCAAAAGCTACTGCCTGCCTACAGCTTAGCACGGGATCAGTAGATATATTCATTTGATTAAGATAACAATCGAGGATGCAATTGATTCCAGATGGGTCAAGCTCACCAAGGCCCGGGTGGCACCTTTTTGGGTGAGTAATTCGGTTGCTTTGGGACTGAAATAAATCTGGGGCTCACCCGCCTCCCCGTTTAGGATTTCCGCATCCAACCAGCCAAACTTTTTACCAAAGCCCGTACCCAATGCTTTGGACACTGCTTCTTTAGCCGCAAAGCGGGCAGCGTAGTGAGGGCCGGCATTGGCCTTGTCCTGGCAATACTCCTGTTCTTTGGAGGTGAAGACTTTTGTAAGAAAATGAGCACCATGGCGGGAGATTGAGTCCTGTACCCTTTCAACCTCGATCTGGTCGATACCAACGCCGACAACATTACAACCCTCGGGGATTTCCGGCATTTTCATCAGGGATTGAGCAGGCTCCGCATCTTTTGCACCGCTTCCTGGAGGCCGAAGGTCAAGGAGCGGGATATAATACTGTGCCCTATATTAAATTCGTAGATTTCATCCAGGGTGCGGGCACCTTCGACATTCTTATAATTTATTCCATGCCCCGCATTTATCCGGAGGCCCAAGCCCAAGCCCACTTTCATCCCTTCCCTCAGTAAATCAAGCTCCGGCAATGACTGCCCCGGCACTGTCCATGCCCGGGCAAAACTCCCCGTGTGCAATTCCACCCAGGGAGAACCAATTTCCGCAGACGCTTCCAACTGGGCCACTTCCGGATCAATAAACATGCTGGTGGGGATACCCGCTGCGGTAAAAGCTTGCACCGCCTCCCGGGAACGTTCGAGGTTTCCAGCCACATCCAATCCACCCTCCGTTGTCACTTCTTTCCGGTTTTCCGGAACCAGGCATACACTTTCCGGTTTTAAGCTTAGGGCTAATTCCACCATTTTCGCTTCCAGAGAAACTTCAAGATTGAGGCGGGTTTTCTTTTTCTCCAAATATCTCTGCACATCTTCCACCTGTACGTGGCGGCGGTCCTCGCGAATGTGCATGGTCACACCATCAGCTCCAGCATCCTCTGCCAACCATGCCATTTGAGCAGGGTCTGGCTCCACAAAACCACCAAAGGTGGTATCCTCATCCCTATACCTCGCCTGTCTCAGAGTTGCCACATGGTCTACATTTACTCCCAATAAAATCATGATGGAAGATCGTATCGGTATTTCAATCGAAACTCAACTGGCTTTGTTGGCCATCCTTATCGGATTGAGCGGAAGAGGAAAGAATGTTTCGTAAAAATCGCGGGCGGTGGTGAACCGTGAGGCCTTTTTCCTTCAGGGCGGCCAAGTGCTTGGGGGCACCATATCCCTTATTGGAAGAGAAATCATAAGCCGGAAAGTCCAGGGCCAGCTCCCGCAGATGTCGGTCCCTGGTCACTTTGGCCATCATCGAGGCCATAGCCACCGCAACCGACAAAGTATCCCCCTTGACCAATCCCTGGTGTTCATACTTCAGTTTCTTCATGGGTCGACCATCCACCCGCACGATCCAAGCTGTTCCGTGCGGATCAGGAGGGTTTTCAAACAGGTTTCCTTCTGCCTTGGGCACGGGCTCCCATAACCCATTTGAATGAGCGGATGCTTGCTCCATGGCCCGGGCCATAGCCAGGCAGGTTGCTCCGACAATGTTTTCCTTTTCAATTTCCTCCACCGTTGCCGTGCCCACGCCCCAAAAAAGATGCCCATCATCCCCAAGCTTGCGGACAAGATCATAAAAAAATTCCCGTTTAGATTCATCAAATTGTTTGGAATCATTAACATCTTTGGTTTTTTCACGATTCCTGGCGTTCTGGAAAAAAACAGAGGGTAAGATAACTGCACCGGCGACCACTGGCCCAGCCAGGCAACCCCGCCCTGCTTCATCGACCCCTACAATCCCCTCTACCTTTTTGGCATCTTTGCGGTCAAATACCCATCGTGGATTCACCATATTTCAGAGGGCCCTTACTTCTTTTTCCATTTCGGATTCCATGCCTTCTTGGCTGGTGGCGTTTTCCCCATCGCCTCATATGCAGTTTTAAAGTGCATTTTACAAAAATCTGACATTCGGTCTTCCCCCACTCTTTGGAAAATCTCCTTAGCGGTTTGCTTTGCCTGGGAACCAGAACCCTTGGGGATTTTGTGACCCGCGAGGTCTTCCAGTTTCTTCATTTGGTCCAGCCAAGTAGCCCGGGCAATGATGGAGGCAGCGGCTACGACCGGGTCGGACTCCGCCTTGGTCCTCATCTGCAAGTCAAACCCCCGGTCTTTTACATAATGTTGCACTAGGGGCTGCTTGGTAAACTGATCGAGAAGCCCCCATTCCGGTTGCCGTAGATCAAGGGCATCATTGAGGGCTTTCCCATGGAGCCAGGCGAGGAGCTTATTTAGGTTCTCTCCAAACTTCAGATAAAGCTCATTATATTTGGGCATACTGGTGAATGCGGTTTTAATGATCACGCCCTTGGTGGTGGCAATTTGCTTGGCCATTTTCAAAATGGCTCCATCGGTGATGGTTTTACTATCCCGTATACCCGCCGCCATCCAACCCTTGACCATATCCCCATCCGCAATCACACAGGCACAAACAACTGGACCGAACAAATCTCCCTTTCCACTCTCATCTAGCCCCGCATGGGGCTCAAACCATTCCGGATTATTCACTTCTTCATACCCCAACAAAACTTCACCAGTTATCTCAGGTTCCAAAATATGGGTAACAAAGTGCTCCGTTCCTTTCCCCTGGACCACCAGTTTCCCACTCTCATAGGCTACCACCTTGACACCATCCCCATCAAAAGCATGGCGGGCGTACTGAACCTCCCGGGTTGGCCACCCCCGACCGTGGAGGACATTCCCAAGTTTATCCAGCTGAGCCGGTGTCAACTGTAGGTTATACATCGACTTTTTCTTTCCCCCATCATCACTTTTATTTGGAACCAAACTTGCCATCATCGAAATATCCATGAAAAAGAGATAAGAAAAACGCAACCGCCAAGCATGAAAAAAAATAAAACCAAGCATCCACTCCCCCGATTGGAAGACAGCTCAGGCTTTCGTTCATCCCTGCTTGCCTGGTACGATGAGTATAAGCGGGATCTCCCCTGGAGAGCGAAACCCAGCCTCTACAAAACTGTCATTTCCGAGTTTATGCTTCAGCAAACCCGGGTTTCTACCGTGCTACCCTACTTTGATCGTTGGGTAAATAAATTTCCTGACTTTCAAACTTTGGCCGTGGCATCCGAAGAAAAGGTTGTAAAAGCATGGGAAGGACTCGGGTATTATTCCCGTGCCCGTAACCTTCACAAGCTCGCCAAAATTGCATCCATTTGGAAAACACCCCCAGAAACCGTGAAGGAGTGGAAAAAGTTACCCGGCGTTGGCCCCTACATTGCCGCAGCTGTCACCAGTATTGCCCTGGAAAAACCCGAAGCGGTCTGCGATGGTAATCTGGTACGGGTGCTCACCCGAATCTTTGCGATTAAGGAAGAGTATAAGGACGGGGCAACCGCTCAGAAAAAACTCCATCCTCTCGCCCAGTCCCTCATCGACCACCATCGGTCGGGAGATTACAACCAAGCAATGATGGAGCTGGGGGCGACGGTCTGCCATCGCCAGTCTCCCCTCTGCCTTACCTGCCCAGTGGTGAATTTTTGCGAAAGCGGGCGGGTGGGCCACGCGGAAAATTTTCCTAAAATTCAAAAGAAGAAGAACAGAAAGAAATCTATTCAGCGCTACTGGGTGGAAAACGAAGACTTCCTGCTATTATATTCGGATTTGAATTCCAAAAACAAACTCAAGGGAATTTATGAACTACCCCATCAATTGCCTGAAAGTTTTCAATATTCATCTGGAAATATAGAAAGCCTTGGTATTCGAAAACGGACCATTGGAAATGTTGATTATGAAGAGGAGATCATTCGGATTTCGGCGTTCACAAAAGAAAGTAGCCAACTCGATTCGGATTATCTTTGGGCAGATAGTGAAAAAAGAAAGGAAATCTCCCTGTCCGGACCCCACCGTAAATGGATCGAAGAGATTTCTCTTCGCTTCCTGTGAACCAGTGGATCGCCACGGGCTTTCAGCCCTCGCGATGACAAAAGACGGAAAAACTGTTCGTCGAAAGCAAAAATTCGCTATCCCTTACGCAACCCCGCAAAATACTGCCTGGCAGCCTGATTTACCCGGGGGGCGAGAAGTAAACTCGATAAAATCGTGGGAATTGCCATCAAGCCAAATGCGATATCCAAAAAATTAATA
>JAQWWZ010000007.1 GCA_029254745.1 Opitutales bacterium
AATGTAATCATTCCACAGGTATTTTGCTTTCATGCTATTTACGCTTTTAAAACCAAGGTCTTCAGGAGTTGAATCATAAGACACAAAACCTAAAAGCTTTTATTGCATTCCCAAATTTAAATGTCCTTTGTCATTGCTCTTTTAGTAACAATAGGTCAAGATAACTTTTTTTCGTCATTACATCCCTGACCTAGACATAATCCCATCACTCACATGATAGGGTAATTTAAAGTTCAAGTTTGTTTTTACGATTCGGTTTAACATAAGATTAAAAATTACAATGGAAATATATGTGGGTAATCTCCCTTGGTCGTGCAACGACCAAGATTTAGTTGATGCGTTCAACGCTTACGGTAGCGTTGAAAAAGCATCTATCATCTCTGACCGCAATTCTGGTCGGTCTAAAGGCTTTGGTTTTGTTACCATGAATAATGACGATGAGGCAAATCAAGCAATTGAAGCAATGAACGGAAGCGATTTTAGCGGCCGTGCTTTGAAAGTGAACGAAGCTCGCCCTCGCGAGGAGCGTCCACCGCGTCAATCAGACTGGTAAATTCTTACTTTCAGTTTACTACCTAAAAGGTCCGCAAATGCGGACCTTTTTTGTTTGTAAATTTACATGACGAATCTAAATGATTTGATCATTAAAGTTTTTTGCTTCAGGAAAAAAGAATGAAAGCAAAACCTATTTCCTTCCTCGAAAGTGTAGACTTATACTTTAACCGAGCATCCAAGGCATTGAAATTGCCCAAAGGGCTTGCTCGTCAGATTCGTACTTGCAACGCCATTTGCGAGATGAAATTTGGAGTAGAGTTGAGAGGAGGTTATGAAATCTTTACCGGGTGGAGAGCAACCCATAGCGAACATGCACTTCCTGCCAAAGGTGGTATCAGGTATGCCCCATTTGCTGATCAGCAGGAAGTGGAAGCTCTGGCAGCACTCATGACCTATAAATGCTCAATTGTAAATGTGCCTTATGCAGGTTCAAAGGGAGCACTCAAGATCGACCCTAAACAATATTCTTTGGAGGAACTTGAGCACATCACGAGGCGTTTTGCCCAGGAGCTAGACAAAAGAGGTTTTTTAGGACCTGGTCTTAATGTACCAGCTCCAGATATGGGCACCGGGCAGCGTACAATGTCCTGGATCGCAGATGAATATCAAAAACTCCACCCATCTGACATTAATGCCCAAGGATGTGTAACTGGGAAGCCTGTTCATTTTGGCGGTGTAGAGGGAAGGGTTGAAGCTACTGGCCGAGGGGTACAGTTTGGGCTCAAAGAATTCTTCCGGACTCCCGAAGATGTAAAAAAAGTCGGCCTCGAGCCAGGAATTGAAGGAAAAAGTATCATCATTCAAGGCCTGGGGAATGTGGGCTATCATGCCGCAAAATTCCTCCAAGAAGAAGACGGTGCCAAAATAATTGGTATTATTGAAAGGGATGGAAGCTTACTTTGTGAAGATGGGCTCAATGTTGAGTCTGTTCTTCAATACAAACAAGAAAACGGAAAAGTTGAAGGCTTTCCTTATGCAATTTTTTCCAGCAACGGTGCTGCTCTTCTTGAGCATCCTTGTGATGTTTTAATTCCCGCTGCAATGGAGGGTGTTATTCACCAGGAAAACGCAGCACGCATATCATGCAAAGTTCTGGCTGAAGCGGCAAACGGACCGTTAACTTTTGAAGCCGACCAAATTATCCAGGAAAAGGGAATCTTCATCATCCCGGACACTTATCTTAATGCTGGAGGCGTAACCGTTTCCTACTTTGAATGGTTGAAAAATTTATCCCATGTACGATTTGGCAGAATGGACCGTAGGTTTGCTGAAGCTCAAAATGAACGGGTTATTGAATTAATTGAGGGCGCAATTGGGAAAACCATTGATCCAAGTGCCAAAGAAAAACTCCTGGAAGGCCCCAATGAAATCAATTTGGTACGGGCAGGCTTGGAGGATACAATGAGGGAAGCTTACCATGAAATCAAAGCACAGGAGGAAGAAAATGAAAAAATCCATGATCGCCGTACAGCCGCATATGCCCTCGCGATCAGAAAAATTGCTGACATCTATGACAGTATGTACCTGTAATCTTACGATTGGAATTTTATGACCCTCGCGGATGCAACACTTGATGAGGTCGATCAAGTAGTTGCTCAGGCAGATGGTTGTTTTTCAACCTTCCGCAAGTTATCGGGCTTCAATCGGGCAGCCTTCCTTCTTCAAATCAAGAAGGAGTTACAAAAGGACCAAGCCGAAATTATAGGTATCGCGGAGCAGGAGACCGCCTTGGGCAAAAAACGACTATCTATGGAATTTGAACGGACCCTAGGAGCCATTGAAAACTTCTCTAGGCTTTGCACAAAGGAACCTTGGTTGAAACCAAAACCAACCCCCAAGACCGATGGTACAAAAGGGGGAATTAAAATGCTTCCCCTTGGACCTGTTGCTGTGATCGGGGCCTGTAACTTTCCTTTAGCTATTTCAGTCGTAGGGACTGATACTATGAGTGCGTTGATGGTTGGTTGTCCTGTGGTAGTCAAATCACACCCCGGGCACCCGCAAACCTGTGAAAAGTTAGCGGATGCAGTACGCCGAGCGATAAAGATAAGCAAGATGCCCGTCGGCTGCTTCCACCTCTTTCATGGAAAAAGAAATGAGGTCACTCAGTACTTAGTTAAGCACCCGCTACTTTCAGCGATTGCATTCACTGGATCTCTTGGTGGAGGTTTTGCCCTTCATAGAACTAATCAAGAAAGAAAAAACCCGGTACCATTCTATGCAGAGATGGGAAGTTTAAATCCTGTCTTTGCCCTTCCTTACTTAATCGGTTCCAACTCTAAAAAGTTTGCCCAAGATTTCGTTCAAGCAGTCAATCTCTTTGCTGGGCAGATGTGTACTAAGCCCGGGGCTTTGTTTATTCTAAAATCATCGCTAACCAAGGATTTTTCTCATGCACTTCGAACCGCGATTGAGAAGCAAATCACTCTCCCCATGTTAAATTCTGAAATCCACGCAAATTATGAAAACTCCTGTTTGCACCTGGAAAAAGAAATTCAATTATTTTGCTCTTCTGTCAATCAACCAAGCGGTAACTATGGGAAAGTTAACATCTTTACCATGGATGGGAGCAAATTTCTAGGGAGTAGAAATCTTAGAGCTGAAGCATTCGGGCCAAGCTCGATTCTCGTATTAGTAGAAGATGAAAACCAACTTTTGCGTATAGCGGAGTCTTTAGATGGTAGCCTCACGGCTTCTCTGCACGGTACAGAAGAAGACCATCAACTTTCTGAGAAAATCCTACCGATACTAGAATCAAAAGTAGGCAGACTTCTCTATAATGGGTTCCCTCCGGGAGTCGTACCCGGAAATGCGACCCATCATGGAGGGCCATGGCCAGCTACAACAGACTCGCGCTTCACCTCCATTGGCCGTCACGGGTACCAAAGGTTTCTTCGCCCATTATTTAGGCACAGTTAAAAATCTTTTAGACCACATGGCGCAAAGCATCTACTGGATTCATCTCCGATGCTTTCTTTGCAGGATAAAGGCCAAAGATTACTCCTGTAACCACCGCGACAAAAAAGACTAATGGTAAAGACCAAAGGACTAAGACAGGGGTCATATTCTGCATCGATGCCGGCAGAGATTCATAGATGGAAGGCGTCCAATTCTCCATAAAGTTAAGAATCATTGAGTAGGCAGGCTTGCAAAGGAAGCCAGCAACAATGCCAGCCAGCCCCCCCAATCCAGTCAAAGTAATGGTTTCGATCAGAAATTGTAAAATAATATCTTTCTTTTTCGCACCAATGGCTCGGCGAATGCCAACTTCTCTAGTTCTTTCCGTAACCGTGGCCAGCATGATATTCATGATACCCACCCCACCAACAAACAATGATATTCCGGCCACTAGACCCATTAACGAAATAAAAGTAAGCTTTGCACGCTCTGCTTGCTCCATCAGCTCAAGGGGTACCGTGATTTGAAAATCTTCCATACCGTGATCTTCACCCAAGATATTTTGAATCATCTCGGAAATCGTGAGTAACTTACCCTGGTTATCGATGGTAAGAATAATCTTTGAAAGTAAAGGACTTCCATCATAGCCGCGGTAAGAAAAATCAAAAATCTTAGACCACATGGTTTCGATGGGGATATAGACATTATCTTCAAATATTTCCTTAAAGCCTAAATTACCCCTGTCTTTGAGATTTCTCCGGGGGGCAACTTCTCCTACAACTCGATATAAATTCCCTCCAATATTAATTGCATTCCCCAGGGCATCACCAAAGGGAAAAAGAATCTTCGCAAGCTTACTTGCTATCACACAAACTTCAGCCTTCTCACGATTATCCTCCTCCGTAAGGAATCGTCCTCGAGTTAAGACCAGGTTGTGAAGGTTTCTGTAATTCGAAAGACAGCCCAATAATTCTGCTCTTTTTTTCCCATCTTTTGTAAAAACTGTGCGTCGATCTAATTCACGGGTTACATAAGATGCCTGAATATGCGGAACACTTTGAGTAAGTTTGAAGTAGTCATTGTGCGTGAGACCGTAAGAATAAAAGTATTGGCCTTTGCTTGACCTCTCAGACTCAGGTGGTCGCTTGCTTGAAATAATTATATTATTTGCACCCAGTTGCATAATCTCCTCCTCAGCTTCTGCCGCAATCCCTTCCCCTATTGCCAAAAGCCAAAGCACACTTACCACGCCTATAAATACTCCAAGGCCAGTAAGTATAGATCGCATAGGATGGGTAAAAATACTCTGAAAGGCCCCCTTCCCCAAATTTGTCCATATACCCTTCAACAAACTGCCTGAACCCTTCTCATTATTGAGACTTACCACCTCCTGTTTATTCAAGGCATCGGAGGGAGCCGGTTCTCGGGACCGATGGTCTTCGATAATGGCACCATCCTTCATTCTAACTATCCTTCGTGCTCTTTTTGCAACTTCCTCTTCATGTGTTACCAGAACAATGGTCTTCCCTTCACCATTTAATTTATCCAATAAACCTAAGATCTCTTCGGTTGTGGTCGTATCTAAATTACCCGTAGGTTCATCTGCTAAAATAAAGGCAGGGTCATTAGCCAAAGATCGAGCGATGCCGACTCTTTGTTGCTGGCCTCCAGATAATTGCTGGGGCCTATGGTCACGCCGGTCAGCTAGGCCAACAAGGCTAGCGAGGTGAGCAGGGTTTGGTTGTCTGCCACTTTCGTTACTTACATAGTTGCGAGGAAGAGCAATATTTTCGTCTACCGTAAGGTAGGATATTAAATTATAGGACTGGAAAACAAAGCCTATCGATTGCCCTCTTAATTCTGAGAGTTTCTCATCCGAAAAATGATTTACTCCCTTGCCATCAATTTCATAGTCCCCACTTGTGGGTCGATCCAAGCAGCCAAGAATATTCAGTAATGTACTTTTACCGGAACCGGAGGGTCCCATAATCGCTAAGTAGTCTCCCTTCGGCACAACAAGGGAGACATCATCCAAGGCAATCACTTGCAAATCCCCAATTGGATAAACCTTAGACAAGCCAAGAACCGAAAAAGCTACATCCGACATTTGTCTTTATTCAATTTCAATTCGCCCCAAGAAAATTAGTTTAGGGCATCTTTGGCCACACCAGGCAGTTCGAATTTTGTTTTAAAAGAGCCAGGGTTCACCACTACTTTCTCACCGGCTTTGAGACCATCAACCACCAACGCGTGGGTCATGTTAAAAGAACCAATTTCAATTTCCCTACGCTCGAGGTCTGCCTCATTCTTACCGACCAAGCAATACGATTGCTTATCATCTCTAAAAACCGATGTTAACGGAATCTGTAGGGCACTTTCCTGATAGTCAGACAAAATGGTAACCTGGGCAGTCATACCAGTGCGAATACCACTGGGTGGGGCTGAAATAAGAATTTCAGTCGCATATTCTTTTATGTGAGAGGTATACCGACTCATCGAAGCCAAAGGGTATTCACTGATCGAATCCACCACCCCACTTAATTCCAAATCTCGAATCGCATCAATATTGATCAGGCACTTCATCCCGGGGCGTACATCTTCGATTTTATTTTCATTTACTTTAGCTCGAACCCGCAAGAGGGAAGCATCAGGTAAACGGATTATCGTTTGCCGTTCACGCACTTGTTTACCCTCTTCAATAAGTACGCCGTCCTGCGATCCCCCACTGGTCTTGTTTGCATAGGTAACCTCGCCAACCGCAGGGGAAGAGATGACACATTTCATTATTTGTTCCTCTATTTCAAGTTCTCGCGTTTTTTCCAATTGAAAAGAATTTTCAGCAGATTGCAGACGGGCCTCGGTGGTTTTAATAGAAGCGTTCAGGTCATTAACCTTCGCCTTTCGAGTATGCACTCTTAGGACTTCAAGTTTAGTCTCGGCAAGATCGAGCTCTTTTCTTGCTTTTTCAACTGCAAAATGATCGGCATCCAGTTGAACTCCGGAAATGTAGCCTTTTGCAGCAAGCTTTTGGCTGTAAACCAGATATTCTTCGGCCCGTCTCATGTTTTCCTTAGCCACAAACTCGGCACTTTCGAGTTGTTCTTCGCTTTGGCGAAAAGAACCGGATAAATATTCCTGCAAGGCTAGCTTGGCACCTTCTACATCGGCAGTGGCTTTCACCAGTGTCGCCTTTGATTGGTGAACCGATATTCTTTGTTGAAGCAAATCTTTCTGTAACGAGGCATCATCCAAACGAACAAGGAAATCACCTTTT
Source organism: Opitutales bacterium (assembly GCA_029254745.1). Lineage (GTDB taxonomy): Bacteria > Verrucomicrobiota > Verrucomicrobiia > Opitutales > Seribacteraceae > Seribacter. The sequence continues at coordinate 6,728 of JAQWWZ010000007.1, forward strand.
TTCACCATTGTTCCCTCCGGTACAATCTCAAGGATACTAACCCCTCCAGAGCTTCGGCTTCTTACCTCACAATTGATCTCAATATTTTCGGCACTTTCAATCTCTCCAGGCTCAATTATCTCCAGCGAGAATGCTCCTATTTCAGCTTCAGCAAATAAGGGTTGAATGGTTTGATCCGAAATTTCAACTCCCCCATAAAACCACCACACTACAGACAAGGCACCGGCACCCGCTATCCCCACTAAAGTCTTTAATGATATAAATGCCTTCTTCTTTAAACGAGCAAAATACATAGTTTTTATTCTATATTATAGATCGGCACGAGCAAGGTAGGACTTTACTGCACCCCTGGTTATAGATGTGAGAATCATAGGTATAATCGGCTAGTCTTCGATCCAAATACCCTTTTCAGACAATTTCATCGTCCCAAGATCGTAGGCAAGTCGCATCCTCATCGCTTCATATCCAATCCATACCTCAATAAAACTATTACTTGCATCCAACAGGTCATTTAAAGCATTTACTAAATCCCGAGCTGTGGTGGCTCCAAACTGGGTATTTCGCCCAGGCTTCGGTGGTTCACCCAGCCTCATTCTTGCTAAATCAACTTGAGCGATAGCACCACTTACAGCTGCCCGGCTCAATTCGAAATTGAGCTGAAAAAGGTTGGAAAGCCTTTCATGTTCCCTAAAGCTGCGCAGAATACTGTCTTGATAAGCTAAAAAAGCTCTTCGCATTTGCTCATACCTAAGTATCGATGCCTGGTATTGATTTCTTTCTTTTATCTTCGAAAGAGGGGTATCCAACTCCAACCTCACGCTCACCCTACTTTGGTCAGATCTAAAGTGCCCAGACTCCATGCTATCAGAACCAAGGTCTCCCGAGAGGACCAAATCTAAATCTGTCCGAAGATCATCTCTGGCAAGGTCAGCATCGCGCCAGGTATCAACAAGTTTCGCACGGGCATTTTTCCAATCCAGGCGGTGATGAGCCGCGATTCCATAGGCTTCCTCGGGTGAAACCTTTACCTGTTTCATCACAATTGATTCCAATCTTGCCGATGCTCTTGTTAAAGAAAGCTCGAGAAACATGTCCGACAGTTCACTTAGAAGACTCACCAAAGATCTACGATTTAACTCCAGGGTATTTTTATTGGCTTTTTGTTGCCAGTTCTGAATTTCAGAAAACAGGGCAGAGAGGTTTGCCCGTATCTTTCTGTGTGTTTGATTTAAATCTTTTAAAAGAACCGGTAGTTCATCATTTTCAAAAGTGTCCACGCTCATACCTAAGTCCTGCAAATCAGTCCTGGATCTTAATTGTTCAAAACCTTTCTCTCTTTCGGGTATGGCCTTTTCGAAACTTTCAATATCCCGATTCAAACCTACCAGGATCACTTTTGCCTGATCTTTCAATTCAAGAATACGTTTTGCCTGAGACCTCAGATCCTTGATTGACTTAGTTTCATCAAAGTTACGGACCTTATCGAGTATTTGATTTAAACGACCCTGCAACGCAGACGATTGTGGGTCGTTAAGCCTGAAACTTTGGACATATTTGTCCATAACCATCATGGGAAGATCCGTTGGGAGACCAAGAAATAGCTTGTAACCATCCAATCGGTTTTCAAAAGAAGACCTGGCAGCAAGTAAACGACTCTGCCCGCCAAATAGAGCTTGCCTGGCTTGATCAACTTGCAAACGACTCCCGATACGACCGGCTTCAAAAGCAGCTTCCAGTTGCTCCAAACTGTCCTTAAGCTTCACCACATTTGCCTCTTGGTTACGAATTCTTTGCAGCTCCAAGACTAAACCTAAAAATCCAGATACCCCCATACTTGGAGGAGAAACCATGGACATTGATGAAGTAGTGCCCACTCCCCTGGATGGGTTGGCCCCGAGCACAACATCAAGGAAAAACCCCTGCCTAAATTGTTCTAAATTTCTGGCATCATACAACAATCGGCGTTCTTGCTGGGTCAAGCTTTCAAGATAAATCCTCCGACTTGCCCCACGTAGTAAGGGTTGGGTGACCGTAAGATTTGCTAGAGATCCCCCGACTTCAACATCACCACCGCTAAGCTCAATACTCAAGCGGTTAGCCAAAGACACCACCCAATTGGTACCTTTACCTGCTACACCCCGCACTCCCATATTCAGTCTTGATGAAAAGTCTGACGGATCTTCATTTGCTTTTTGAGAGACCTGACCTGAAATACCTGCAAAAGGTCTGGGCCCGATACGAAACCTCTCAAGGGTTACATCCAAGGCAGTTAAATAAAGTGCTTCTTTTTGACTCTGAAATTCTCGGGAGTGGAGCAAAGCCAATTCCATTGAATTTTCTAAAGTTAAAAATACTTCACCACTTTCATTGGCAGGTAGATGACTACGCCAACCCTTTGACTCCCCTTGCATGCTTTCATTCCTCTCTTCATAAGCATCGTCTCGCTGTATTCGTTCCGTTACTTTCCTCGCCTCAGGATCATCGACTGGAATATCTGGGAATTTATAATCAGACTGACTTTGAAGTCTTGATTTTGGATGAGGTTTCCAATCAAAGCCCGGGACTCCCTGCAAAAGCTTTTTTACTTCCAAATCGGCAGCCTCGGGATCCATCTTTTGTGAACAGCCCATAGAGAATACATAAAAGACGGAGAGTAAAACTGCTCCCTTTACGATGGCATCTAAATTATTACGGATCAAAAAACTCATACAACGAAAAGCGGAAAAAGCTTTTTCCAACAAGATCAACATTATCGTACATCCATGCTGCAACCATTTGGTAAGACAAGCAGGAAACCTAGTATGAGGGAAAGATTTCCATTCTAGGAAGAGACAAAACAGAGCGAGACAAGCGAAGTGCAATAAGGAGATTAAAAAAACATCTTCCCCCGAACAAATATATCAGATTGCCCAGTTAGAATCACTCGATTTCCTTTTAGTTGACAGCGTACTTCTCCACCCCTTGGGGAATCTTGCCAGCCAACAAGTTGATCCTTGGCTAATTTTTTCCCCCAATAAGGGGCCAACATACAGTGGGCAGATCCCGCAACATGATCTTCATTAATGCCAATCCTAGGGGCGAAGAAACGGGAAGTAAAATGATAACCTATTTTCGCAGTCTTGGCGGTCACACTTATTCCACGACATGAACTAATTCCTGCGAGGAGGCGAAATTCAGGGGTTAATGCACGAACTGTTTCCTCATCAGAGAAAACACAAAGACAATCTGTCCCAATGTAGACTTCATCCGGGTAAGAGCCTAGACCTTCGACTAACAAGGGAGAAATCGAAGATTTTCGGAATGATAAACTCGGTATATTCAAAGAGATACTTTTGTTTTCGTTACGGTGCACCTGAATATCACCCGATAGACTCGAAAATGATAAAGGTTTATTTTCGGCAACCAACCCCTCTTCATAGAGAATATGGGCGGCCGCAAGAGTACCATGGCCACAGAGTTCAGTCTCTACTTGTGGTGTAAACCAACGGATCGACCAAATCCCATTTTTGGAGGGGAAAACAAAGGCGGTTTCCGGCAAGTTTACCTGTAAGGCCATTTTCTGTAACTCATCGGTAGAAAGCCACTCCTCCAAGATACATACACCGGCTGGGTTACCAGAAAATGAATTCTTACAGAAGGAATTAACGCAAAAAAAAGGAAATTTCATAAAAGTTGTTTGAAGGTACGGCTTTGGCTAGAAGATTCAATGCCAAAGCAGTCTCGCTGCCCAACTTGGTTAAAAAAAAATTCTTTTAATTAAATGGAAGCCAAGCATTTCTCCTAATTATGCAGGGTCAACCCCCCACCCTTTTCGATACACTTTACTGATAAGCTTGTTAACGTCGGCACGATTCGTTTTTAAATTTTTTGCATCCCAGTTAAATTTTCCACCAGCGAGCAGGGCAACATTCCCAAGCAGTATGGCTTCTGTCATATTTCCAGAATAATCAAAATTGGACATGGCAATCCTTGGGTTATTTTGCCGAATCGCCTGCACAAGCTCCTCTTTCATCCCATTATCTCCCCGACCATTACGGGGAAGGGATTGGCTTGGTTTTTCAATCTCATTTTGGGTAAGCCACTTGCCTTCTTTATGAACAAGCCAGTCGGCCCCATAATCATTGGGCGAATACATCAATCCATCCGTTCCAACTATAAGAAGTCCACTTTTTTTGGGCGTTTGCCCATGAAACAGATCCATCGGAGGTACATTCTTTTGTCCTTTATTATCTTGGCCATTATTCCCAATCCTTCCTTCGTACCAATGAAACTTTATGGCATCACGCTTTTCTGTTTTGGGAAACTTCATTTGAACCGTAGCCCAGGCAGGAAAAGTTTCCCCGTTCCTTGGCCCGGTATTCACCGATTTCACCGTGGTTGGCTGGGTCAACCCGCACCCCATAAAGGCAAGATTGGTGGTATGACAGGCCATATCTCCAAGAGCTCCCGTACCATAGTCGAGCCATCCACGCCATTTGAATGGGGTGTAGCAGGAATGATAGGGCCTCATGGGTGCAGGCCCGATGAAAGAATTCCAGTCAAGATAGGAGGGGGGCTCCATTTTTTCTGGAGGACGGGCGATAATTTGAGGCGATTGAGGCCAAACCGGGCGATTGGTCCATGCATGAATCTCTTTCACCGAACCAATTCCTCCTGCTTGTAAAAGCTCTGCTCCCTCTCTAATACCATCCGATGCCGTGCCCTGGTTCCCCATTTGAGTGCAAATATTTTTTTTACGGGCCATAACCGCCAATTGGCGAGCCTCCCATACCGTATGAGTCAATGGCTTTTGCACATACACATGAATTCCCTGCTTCATTGCCATCATCGTAGCTGGTGCATGGGTATGATCTGCGGTGCTCACGGTGATGACATCGATTTTACTGCCTAGTTGGCTTAACATTTCCCGATAATCAGAAAACTGCCGGGCCTGGGGATGCTTTCTTACCGCCACTCCCAGCCTCCTGGAATCAATATCACAGGCCGCGACAACATCACCGTGCATCGCTAAACCATCGAAATCTCCTTTGCCTTTTCCCCCTACCCCGATGCCGGCAACCTGTAACCTTTCATTCGCCCCGAAAACGTGGGATGGGAAAAAATTAAAGGAAAAAGCAGAGGCTGTGGCAGCCCTTATAAATGTTCGGCGTGAATAATGAAAAGTTTGAACGGAGGGGGATTTCATGGAAAAGTTTTTATTAACGAGTTCGAAAGGAAAGTTTTTCAATATAAAAATGTAAAAAATTTACAATTTCTATTACCCGCTACCCCCCTGTCCTTTATTCTTTTGGTGGGATCAGTTTGGACTTTGCTTTCTTAAAATAATTTCCCCGTTCAGCTTCATTTAAGGTGCGAAAATGTTCCATTTCAACTCTCTTTTTTTGAGGGTCCATTTTTTTCCAATACTGGCTCAAGACTTTTGACCGCTTTTTTAATCTCAGCATAACCCTTTGCTTTTCTTCAATTGGGGCATTGCGAAAATTGCGAAGGCGTTCACTCATTGCCTTTCTTTGCTCTACGCTCATCAATTCCACCCGTTCAATTGTTTTTCTCATCACCCGTAATTTTTCAGGTTTTGCTTTCAGCAGCCGTTGAAGCACTTCTATTTCCATTTGCTTAAAACTTTCAAAATCATAAGCAGTCATTGGCCTTTCAACTTTTTCTTTTTCTATAGGTTTAGCCATCAGACCAAGCAGAAAAGTACAGGGTATAGATAGCAGCAGGTATACTTTCATATCTTATTCCTCCAAGGGTTGAAGCATCACAAACAGGTCGAAAGTCTCATCATCCAGTAAGACTGTTGACTGATCAAATTCGTTACTGAAAAACATCACATCTTCGAGCAAGACTCGGTCCCTATCAGATAAAATGGAGGAAGGAACCAAAGCCACTGAATCCGAAGGTAGAGATTCGTCTTTTGACTGCATAACAAAGAATAAAAACAACAGGCAGGCAGCAATAGCCAAAGAGGTAGACCAAAATGTATACCTTGCTCTTTTGCTAAACCGTCTATTTTCCGCAATTGCAATAATCGTAGTGGCAGAAATTGGCTCTTTTATTTCTACATCTACAGCCTTTAAAAACTTGTCGATCTTTTCGTCCAATTGATCACTCATAGTTCGCCCTTTTTTTCTAATATTTTCAATCTATCTTTTAATTTTTGCCGAGCCCGATAAATCCATGTCTTCACCAGCTGCTCACTTACTTCCATAAGGTTTGCAATTTCCAGGTAACTCCATTCTTGCTGAACCCGTAGAAGTAGGGCAGTTCTTTGCTTTTCTGGGGTACCCTGCAGAACATGCTGGAAAATTTCCTTCCACTCATCGACCACTGACTTTCCATCTAAACTCGAGGATGTCATACTAGTTAATTCCTCCTGGAACTCAATGGTTTGGGCTTTTTGTTTCCTCTTAACTTCATCTATTAATAGATTCCTGGCTATGGTAAATAACCACGAAGAAAATTTGGCCGACGGTCTGTACCTGCTCGCCGCTTTGTAAATTCTAATAAATGTCTTCTGGGTAAGATCCTGTGCATCGGCATGATTTCCCAAAGATCGATAAAAGAAGCGATACAACGGCTCTTGCCATTTCCCGACAAGTAAACCCATGGCTTGCTTTTCCCCATCCGCTACGGAACTCAACCACCGAGATTCCTCGGAGGGCTCAACCTCATCAGTAGATGGTTGCTTATTCTGAGTTCCATGTGAACTCACAGGAAAAAATAAAGGCTTTGCCGAAGTGTATTGCATATACAACTCAAGGAAACAGGTTTCATCCAAAAAAGTTGCAAATAATATTAATCCAATAGTAACAACTGCAACGCGTCCACGACTACATATCCTTGAGTATCATCGTTTCGAAGAGCAACCGAATATGGTTTTCCTTCTTTAAATTCAAAAGATCCAAGGGTATGCCAAATTTGGCCGATTCCATCCACTTTTCGTTGATCGACAACTTTTTCTTCCACCCCTTGCTCACTGGTCACCACATACTTTACTGTCCCCGCCCGATTCCCTGAGGGTATGTAGGACACCCTGACTTCATAAAGGCCGTCAGTTGTGGTAGCAAATGGGAATTCAGCCGACCTCATCCCTTTACCACCGTTGCCATCATGGAAATATCCGTTGCCAATAAATGGTCTTAAGGAGGCACTCCGGGTCCACTCTCCTTTCAATTTTATCCTTTCTCCATCCACGATAATACCAGGTAACTTTTGGGGATTAACTCCATAACCAGTCGCGATCATATTATTTTTTTTAAGCGACAATACTTGGCCATCTTCCATAAGCTTTTGCTTTAACTTCTCATAGGAAACTTGTTGTACATTGATTTCTCCATCAATAGCAATGCAGGCAGCGGTAACCGCAGATTGAGCCATGATCATAAAAACTGGCTCCATACGCACCGAACCAAATGCAATATGAGATGATGATACACAAACTGGAACAAGTAAGTTTTGGCATTCCTCTTCCTTTGGGATTAGAGATTGATAAGGAATCTGATAAGGACCACCCGGATCCAGCTGCACATCACCCTCATTCATAACATAAGACTTACCATCCACATCCGTCGCCACATATCTCTGCACATGGTGAGAGTCCATATTGTATGACCCCATCCCAATGGAATTAGGTGTCTCTCTTTGCCCACTTAGGTGCAACTCAGTCATCACAAAATCACTCACCATCCTCCGGGCCTCCCGAACATAAATTTGATAGGGCCAATGCCCATTCTCCTGAAATTCGTCTTTGGCTAATCCCCATTTTGCGATTCGTGAGCGTAATTCAATAGCAACCCGCGGGTCATTGGATAAAAAATAAAAGTAACCCTTTTGATAAGTTTCGTGCTCTGCAACAAGTTGAGACCTTTCCTCATATGAAGCCTCCGGGTATCCATAATTCATCCCAATATTGTCAGTACTAAAAGGGCCGTAATTATTGGTATCAGTTTTGGCGTTGGGGATTGGATCAAACTTTCCAAAAATATGCTCAGATCCTTGAATCAGCGTTCTCAGAAGCAGTTCGTATTGTAAAGGATCATACTTTGCTGGCTTTGGAAATGGTACTTTGTTTTCTTCATTCTGTGTAAGGCAAAGCCTAAAATTATAGGCCTGCATTTTTGTATCCCCGCGGCCCTCTTCCCCAGGTGGTTCATTACTTATTCTGGCAAGCAACCCGCTTGTTCGATCACCCGCAACAACAAACGGGTCAATTTTGGGTAGAAACTGATGCTGCCGGGCCAACTTTTTCTGCACACCGTTTACCCCTTCCCCGTATACTTGATTCGATTCTCGTCCGACAAAATAAGTCACTCCACTCGCAGCCATTAAGTCTCCCTCATAGGAACAATCTATAAACATTTCCCCTTCATACCTGTTCCCAGACAAGGTATTGATTGCCAGGATGCGACCATCACGCACTTCCACCCCCTTTTGACGGTCAAGCCATTCGTTACGAATCACCTCAAGCTCAAATTCTGCAACCCATGCTTCAAAAATATTTTCAGCAACATGCGGTTCAAATACCCACATCGTCCTCTTCTCTCCATCTATTGCGGGTGTACCCTGTCCGCGATTCCCAAAATCTTCCATCTTTTGCCACCGCCAGGAATCAACACTTTGGTAGTGCCTCCACACGCGATGATAAAATTCACGGGCTAAACCTCCAATGGCAGCTTTATTGCCACTGTCTGCCCAACCAAGACCACTACTCGATACTCCCCCCAAGTGAACATCAGGAGAAACCAGTATAACAGATTTCCCCATTTTCTTGGCTTGTATGGCCGCAATTACACCCGCTGAAGTACCACCATATACGATTACATCTCTCCTTTTGGACTCAGCAAAACAACTAACCCAAATTAGTAATGACAATAAATGCAGGTACCGACGAAATGCAGAAAATCGAATAAAAGTAATTCCAGCCACTCCAATTCTGATTACTTAAAAGCAGATTACGTTCAAGAATAATCAGAAAATCAAGTCACATAATGAATAAATTTTATTCAACTACATCCATATATTAATTAAAGCTTACTTTTTTGGAGTAAATGAACTTAATGCCCGGCTAATTTCTGGATATACAAAATTGTATCCGGAAGAGCCAATTTTCAGTGGATTTACTTTTATGCTTTTGAGCACCAATTCTGGGGAAGTTCCCAGGATGAAAGCACCGAGATGGATTCCCGGGGTTGGGGCGGGAAAGCCAATACCCAAGGGGGCAAAACACTTACGCATCTCCTGCATAAAAACCTGGTTTGTTACCGGGTATGGGCTCGCAAGATTCACAGGCCCCGAGACATCTGGGTGTTCCATTAAAAACTTGGCTACCTCAACCCAGTCATCCAGGTGCAACCAACTCATCCATTGCGTACCAGGGCCCTGAGTGCCACCCAGTCCGAGCTGGGTAAATCTTTTCATTACTGGAAACGCCCCTCCCTCTTCACCAAGTATAATACTTATGCGCATGGCTACCTGTCGAATTCCTTCTCTTTGGTGTCCGAAGAACTCTTTCTCCCAGGCACGTCCTACATCCTCAAGAAAGCCAACGGCATCCCCTGGACTGCTTTCATCATGAGCAGGTGCTTGCCCTCGAATATCTTTGTAGATCGAGGCAGTGCTTGCATTTAACCAGACCGGGGGAGGAGTATGACAGGAGGATATCCCTTTGCCTAAAGCCCGCGTCGAATCGATTCGTGAGTGAAGAATTAGATCCCGGTTATCTTTGGTGTGACGACAATCAATAGAACGCCCCGCAAGGTTAAACACAGCCTTTGCATTTTCCAACTCGCCCACCCATTCACCAACAGTTCTGCCATCCCAAGGCACAAGCCTGCCAACTTGTTGAGGATTCTGTTTTTGAACTCTTCCCAAAAGAACCACATCATAACCTTGAGCGATCAGGGATTTGGCCAAAGACTGACCTAAAAAACCAGACCCCCCTGCGATCACTACCTTTTTCATACCCTGAGTGGACCCTGCAAAATGTGGGAAACGGGACTCTTACAAGTGGTTTTCAGGATTATGAAAAGGACGAGATAAACGAAAGGCAGGCCGAGTATGTACCCTTTTCCAATCCACGAATACCTGGCCAAATTACTTAAATCTTTTACTTTATTTAAGAACAATGTTCTTAAAAGAAACTTTCATGGGAGGACCTTGGTGAATCTGAAAGGCGAGCAGTCCTTCAGCTCGTCGGGCTTTCTCATCATTGTCAATAAGCTCCATTGTTTTTACTCCGTTTATGTAGTGAGCAAACTGAAAACCTTTGGCGGTAATCTTGTACTGGTTCCATTCTCCCTTTTTAACGGCTTTCCCTATCTCAGCCGACTCCCCAAATTTCTCCACTTTCTTTTGTAATTTCCCCTTCGCATCCACAGTCAGGGTGGTTTTATCCCCTCGCATCGATAGAATCCCACGAAATGCCTCTCCGTAGCAAATTCCAGAGAAGCGGTCACCAATTTCGAGATCCGCCTGATACCCACCAATTCTCCAACCATCATGCTTGCCGGGCTTTACAAAGCTACGGTACTGGATCCCGCTATTTCCAGACTCAACCTTGTAATCCAGGGTGAGGACAAAATCTTTTAGAACTCCATCTTTCCAAACGAGAAAGGTATTTCCTTTGGTTGGGTTCTCTGGGGTATTCTTTCCGACAATCGCTCCATCTTCCACACTCCAGTGCAAGGGGTTTCCATCCCACCCGGCAAGAGATTTTCCATCAAAAAGAGATTTTCCTGCATACAGAGAGGAAAATGAGATGAATACGAGGGGAAGAATAATTTTCGAGATTGTCATAGTTATAATATAAAAAAGAACTCCTAATTTCTACGATCTCATTTTTTAAAGCAAGGAAAAGTTGACCTCTCTCGTTAAATAGTAGGGAATAAAACCTAGGTTTACGCACTCAAGACTGCCCTCCCCTGATGATTTCTGTCAAAGAATTAAAGATACACTACGGTGAACATGTTGCCGTAGATTCCCTATCCTTTTCGGTAGCGAAAGGATCGGTATTTGGGCTCATCGGCCCAAATGGTGCAGGTAAGACCACCACCATCAAAGCCATCGCCACTTTACTGGAGCCAACTTATGGTGAAATTTTCATTGATCATATCTCCGTCCTCCACCAGCCCGAAGAGGCCAGGAAAAAACTTGGCTATATGCCTGATTTTCCACCCGTTTATGATGATTTAGAGGTGACGGAGTTCTGCGATCTTTTTGCCCATGCTTATGGACTATCCGGGCCAGAGCGGATACAAAAGGTTGAGGAATGCCTTGTTCTTACCAATTTACAGGACAAAGCAAAAGCCAAGTGTAAAACTTTGTCGCGGGGGATGAAACAACGGGCACTTCTAGCCAAAACATTGGTGCATGAGCCATCGGTCTTGCTTCTCGACGAACCCGCTGCCAACCTCGACCCCAAGGCTCGGATTGACTTAAGAAACCTTCTTCTTCAGTTAGCTTCTGCTGGTAAAACGATCCTCGTATCTTCCCATGTTCTATCCGAACTGGAAGACCTTTGCGACGCCATTGGAATCATGAGAGCAGGGAAAATGGTCGTAAGTGGCGGCCTTGATGAGATTACAAGTATCACATCAGCCGAAAGATTAATTCAGGTAGAAGTGGTCTCTGCATGCGATCAGCTTGAGGCATGCCTTGCCAAGTTTCCATCCATCTCAAAAATTTCCAAACTGGATGGAACCGGCAAGCGCTTTTCCCTTTCCCATTCAGGTGACACCAAGGATGCCTCCTCCATCTTAACTTCTTTAATCCAATCGGGAATTCCTGTTGCAAGCTTTCACCGTAAGCAATCAAAGGTGGAGGATTTATTCCTCGATGTGGAAGCCGGGCGGATGAAAAAGAATTTTAATCCATGAACCCGATCATTGTAAAAGGTATCCGGGAAAGGCTACGCCCAAAACACTTAATCGCGTCTGCTCTTTTTTCGCTGATCATTGCCTCAACCCTGTACCTATCTGCTTATTTGGACGGCATGCAGTCCAAAAAAGTCTATGACTATTCTTCTAAAAGCCATCAGGTTATTGAAGAAAACCCGGTCAATGGTGCCCGTAATGCATTCACCTACCTGCTGGGCTTCCAGGGATTTCTCTTGATGTTTATTGGAACCGGCAGGGTGGCATCGGTCACAGCTGAGGAAAAAGAGTCGGGGCTGCTGGACTATCAGCGCATGACTCCCATGCACCCCTTTGCCAAGGTCACGGGTTATCTCTTTGGTTTACCTGCCCGGGAATATTTCATGTTCTTGCTCACCCTGCCCTTTCTTTTTCATTGTATAGTCATCGGTCAGCTTCCTTGGCTTGATCTTTTACAATTGTACGCCGTTTTCTTCTCTTCTGTCATCCTCTATCACTTAACCGCTCATGTAATTGGGTTGGTCGTGCCCCGGCCCCGGGCTGCTTCCTGGGTTTCACGAATCGCGGTCCTGGGGCTCTATGTGTTCCTACCCGGTCTGGGTCAGGCGGGGATATCCTTTCTTTCTTTTCTTACCATCTTACCCACTTACTTTGGGAAAATTTTGCCCCATCTTTTATTTATCGGAGAAAACAAACTGGGAAGATTTGAAGCAAAAGTTGCGGAATTTTGGCAGGATGTCCCCTTCTTCACCACTTTAATTTCACCATCCGTTTTCACTTTTTTCATGCAAGGATTGCTTATTGTAACCCTTTGGATTACCGCTCACCGAAAATGGAGGAATCAAGCATTGCCCGCTTTCTCCAAACCATCCGCCATTGCCCTCTACAGTATTTTTCAATTTCTTCTGCTTGGTTGCCTTTGGATGTTTTTTTCTGAAGGCAAGAGCATTGGCTTACTGGGGGAATCATTCTCGATGAATAAAATGGATAAAACAGACCCTCATCTTGCCTTTATCGTTGTTCAGTCTGTTTTCTTCGGACTTTCCATCTTGTCCATTCTGCCTCTGATTAACATTTGTTGCCCGAATCAGCACCTTTTTTTAAAGGGGATTCAGCGCTCCCGGAAACTCGCACTTCCAAAAGTTCCCATGGCAGCTGATGAAAGCAGTGGGGCGTGGCTTACTCTGTCCCTTTCGATCCTTACTATTTTTGTGCATGCCGTCTTTGCCACCTTGATCAATAGCTCCGATCTTTGGACAGAGCCCGCGACGGTACTGGATACCATTTTAATTCCTGGAATATTCTTGGTCTCCATGGGATTATCCCTACAAGCATGCCGGGAATTATGGTTCAATCTTGGTTTTTGGGGGTTTATTTCATTGGTATGGATCACCCCTCTTTTTGCCAGTCTAGTCATTGCGGTCGGATGGTCAGATCAACACCTCGGGCTTATTCTCAAACTCTTGGCCCTCTGCCCTTTATCCATCCTCCCTCTTCACCTTTTGGCTGAATACCCGCCCAGCCTGATTCTGTCAGATGATGTAAAGGCCTCCATTGATGAAGCGGTTTGGTTCGGCCTTACCCTGTCCATTTGCCTTACCCTCATCCTGCATCTGCAGTTATACAGAAGAAGAAAACAGGGCTATTAGAAATCCGAAATTCTTCAATTTTCCAGAAAAAAAGTTTAAAGATTCGTCAGAGTACTGTAAAAGGAGATTTTCCACTTATTATTCAGACATGATAGAAAAATTACGCATACTTGGAAATGTCGAAGGTATCTCCTACCTGTTACTTCTCGGTATTGCCATGCCCATGAAATATTATTTTGAAATGCCCATGGCCGTAAAAATTGTGGGCATGGCCCACGGCGTACTGTTTGTGGCTTATTGCTTACTCCTCGCTTTATGTATGAAGAAGTTCAATTGGAAACTAGGATATGGAGCTTATCTTTTTATCGCTACGCTTATCCCATTCGGAACATTCGTCACCGATCGTAAGCTAAGAAATCAAGGAAGCAACTAGACGAACAAACTGGAAATCATTCCAGTACTGCCTGCAAAACGGTCTAACTTCAGCCCCAACCCATTTGCCTGGGTAAGCCAGAGATTTGCCTGGGGAATTACACCCCCTGGAGTTTTGTAGGTACCCCCGACTTTTTTACCAGATCAGACTTAGCTGAGACATTCAGGCGCTTACCGGACTTCCCCAGCGGCCCGAGGTTTACCCTCATCTTCCACGGCATTTTACCGGATGCTGGATTAAAGTACCCTGACCAGTCTCGTATCATTTTCTCAGGTAAAGGAAAGACTTTCACCTTCAACTCAAGTAAATCCTTCACTGCATTGGCGTATTGAAAACGCGTCATTCTCCGAATCGGAGCATTCTCCCATTCCTCACTCGTCTCTGACACCGATTCCTCTAAAAGCTTTTCTGAGTGGGTGACCATTATTTTTCGCTCGGTATTGTCAATAGGCTGTTTTTCTTCCGGTGACATTTTCCCAAAGTCGATCACTTCCATCACCGCCTGGAGGAGTTTTGGATCACTTTTAATATCCCTACCTTGGGTGAAGGAAAAGAGGTTCACCTCCCCCTTCACCTTACCCTCCGATCCGTGACACTCGATGCAGTGGGCTTTGAAGTTTTCCCCGAGCGAAAACTCATTTTTGGCGATAGCTGACGGGACTAGTGGAAGCAATGCCAGAAACAGCCAATGAAAGAAGCCGAATATAAAAAAATATTTTTATTTTTTATAACAACTTCCTTGATGCCTTAGGCAGGAACACAAGAAAATCCAAGCTCTGTTACGCATATAAAGTAAAAAAGCTTGGTAAGGAAAAACCCGTCTGCTTTGTTGAATTGTAAAAACCGCACGCTTCTTCATACTAGAGATTCATGTTTTCCCTGGGACAACTACAGCTCGACTCCAACCTTTTCCTATCTCCACTGGCAGGTTATACCAACCTGCCTTTCCGCTTGGTTATCCGGGAAATTGGCGGGGTTGATCTGTGCACCACTGACTTGGTAAATGCAAGGTCTCTGATCGAGCAAAACCCCAAAGCTCTAAAACTAATTGAGACCAACGAGCAGGACAGCCCCTTGTCCGTTCAGTTATTTGGTGGAGTAAAAGAAGAAATGAGGGATGCCTCAATTCTGCTACAGGAACACGGCGTTAACTCGATTGATGTAAATATGGGCTGCCCTGTACCAAAGGTTACAAAGACCGGAGGCGGTGCCAGTATGATGAACGAATTGCCCAAGACGCAGGAATTGATCCGGGCTATGTCCGATGCGGTTGATCTGCCTATCACCGCTAAAATGCGTTTGGGTTGGGATGATCAAAACCTCACTGCACCCGACCTTGCCAAAGCCCTGGAAGATGCGGGAGTCGCGGCCATATTTGTACATGGGCGGACCCGAGCTCAAGGATTTGAGGGTATGGTCAACCTTGAGGGTATCCGTAAGGTTGTAGACGCCGTCGATGAGATCCCTGTTATTGGGAATGGAGACATCACCACTCCCGATGCCGCCAAACACATGATAGAGCATACCGGTTGTCATGGAATCTCAGCTGGCCGCGGCGCTTTTTACAACCCCTGGATTTTTCTTCACACCCAGAAATATTTAGAAACCGGAGAACTTCCTCCTGAGCCCAGCTTTGAAGAAAGAATACGAGTGATGCGTAGACACTACGATCTTATGCTGGAAGTTTTTGGGGAAGATCGTGGATCTCTCCAATTTCGTAAAGTTGCTCCGTGGTACTCCAAACGGTTTGGCCCAGTCAAACCATTCAATACCGCCGTGGTGAAGATCAGTTCACGGTCAGACTTCGAAAGGGTCTTAGCCGATTACCTGGAGTGGAGAAAGAAATTCACCGATGACGGAGGAGAACTGCTTGAACGCTATCAAATGCCTCCGATGGTTGCCTCTTTTATGGAAGAAGAAGTTGAACACCAAGCAAAGCAGAGAAAAACAATTGCCGTCCCCAAAGGTCCTGTCGAAGTCTGGTAAGACAATTCCCTAAGCTCGATTCCAAGGCATCTTGGCAATGATCATACCCATTCCGCAGGTATCGGTAACGCCGGCAAATACTAGCCCTGCACCAACAAAGGCAGATAATCCAAATCCGCCGGGATGAACAAATTGTCCAACGAGTGCCCCGATTACAATCAGTGATCCGGCGGCAATACGTACCTGTCTCTCGAGTGACATGACTTTCTTACCTGTAACCACTGGTAAACCGGAAGACTGCCAGGCCGAAGTTCCACCTTCAATATTTACAATATTGGAAAACCCTCCCGCTTCCATTTTCTCACTTATTTTCATGGATCGCCCACCCGCCTGACAAATTACATGGATTTCTTGATCCCTTGAGTATTCCATTTGGTCACAATTGAAAGACTCCATCGGGTGATTAACCGCTCCAATTGCATGAACAGACCGAAATTCAGCAGGAGTGCGCACATCAAGCAAAGGAATGGAAGGCTCCAGGTGGCGCCGATTATAACATTCTTGTACATGTAAGTTTTTCATAAAATAAAATTAGGTATTGTTCATCCTGGGCTTGATACATGCAAGGATCGAAAAAACATGGGGCTCAGCAATTTGATCATTAGGTTTCTCTTCTTTTTTTTTCACGGGTAATAAAGCCACAGTGCATCATCAGCCTCAGGTGCTCAGAAGCTACATGACTTCTGAGCTCACAAATCTCAGACCATGCACCCACCATTAACCTCGCATTTTCTAGAAGTAAAAGAACCCGGAGCCGCATGGGATGTCCAAGGGTGCGCAGGCAGCCTGCAGCATCCCTAAGCGAAGCTTGCGGAAAAACTATATATTCAGAAGGCTTAGTAATAATATACCGATATACTACGACCTATGTATTTAATACAAGTTTCAAATCATAGTCAGGTGCTCTCCATCCTTGTTTTGATGATCATTCATTGCTAGGGTTTTCAAATCATGGCCAAGGAACCAAGCAAATTAAAAAATCTCAGGACTTGGTCATTGAAATTCCCACGGTCAGCACCAGCGATTATTCTGGTTGGAGTTGCTGGAGCTGGTTGTGCTGTTCTCTTCCACCATACCATCAGTGCAATTCACAGCCTGATTTGGAAACCGCTAAGCCAGGGCACTCCTGAAAACTTTATCCTGGTCGGTTTTTTTATTTTCATGACCGTGGGGTTACTCAATGGGTTTCTTGTTGGTTCCTTTGCCCCGGAAGCTGCGGGCAGTGGGATTCCTCAGCTAAAAGTGGCGTACCGTAGGGATCGTGGCAGTATCTCATTTCGAACGGTATGGGTGAAGTTCCTGGCAGCAGCTGCCAGTGTGGGTGGTGGCCTAAGTCTGGGGAGGGAAGGTCCCACCGTGCAACTGGCGGGAGGGATGGCCTCGGTCATTGGAAAACGCTTTGGCCTTTCCCGTTTTCGCCGGCGCACCCTTACTGCCTGTGGTGCCGCCGCCGGTCTTGCTGCTGCGTTTAATGCCCCGATTGCAGCCGTTACCTTTGTACTCGAGGAGATTATTGAAGACCTAAACAGCCGGACCATTGGGCCCATCTTGCTTGCCTCTTTTGTCTCCGTGATCACCCTCTTCATCCTCCAGGGATCGGAAGCTATCTTCATCATCCCCTCGATCTCTGAATTCCATGCCTGGATATACCTAGCAGCCATCCCCGTTGGTGCCGTTGCAGCTCTGGCTGGGGTTGGTTTCCAGAAATCAACCTTAAGCTGGATGGCTCATATTCGAAAGAAGTCCAGGCTCCCGTTGTGGCTTAGACCGATGATTGGAGCCCTGATAAATTGGGTATCAGCTTCCCTTGTTTTCTTCTTCATCGCCCGCACCGGCGTGCTTGGGCTTGGCTATAATGACCTCACCGATTGCCTGGCTGGAAACCTTACCCTCACCGCCCTCCTCATTCTTTTCTTCGCCAAGTGGATTGCCACCTCCTCAGCCTATGCCTGGGGAAATAGCGGTGGTATCTTTGCCCCAACTCTTTTTCTTGGTGCCATGGTTGGAGGGATATGCAGCCAAGGGCTTGGCTTACTTTTCGACCTCGATCCGGACTCCATCCGCCTACTAACCATTGTTGGTATGAGTGCCTGTTTGGGGGCGGTGGTTCGTGCCCCGATTACATCCATCCTCATTGTCTTTGAGATGACACATGACTTTGCCCTTGTCCCCCCTTTGATGCTGGCAGCATTGATAAGCCAGGCCATTAGCCGGTCCCTGTGCCAGGACAATTTTTACAGCCAGGCCCTCAAAGAAATGGGTATACATCTGGAAACAAATACCAGCATGCGCACCCTTGCCAGTTGGAGAAACCGCCGGATCTCATCTTTTGCAAACTTTGACCCGGCTTGTGTACGAGATTGGAACACTGACTCCATAAAGGACCTGCTCAACCTTGGCCACCACCGGGTCTTTCCCGTTTTAAACAGGCAGGAAAAAGCTCTAGGCTTAGTCAAAAGAAAGGAACTACAAGATTTTTTATCATCCAAGCAAATTCCCACACCATCTCCAGCAGTAACTGTCCCCCCTGATATGAGAATGGCAGACGTGGAATCAATCATTCAGAAAAGTGACTTGAAAACTGTTTTTCTCACCACAGATTCAGAAAAATTTCTTGGTATTTTCACCCATACCGATGTCACACTTTCTCAAGATAAAGAAAAAGAAATAGAAGAAGCCTAACTCACTTTTTCTTTGATATACCGTCCGTTCTTCACCGAATTATTACCAGATCCGCTGCTCTTCCAACTGTTTGGTCGCTGCTTCTGACCATCCCCGGTTGGCTGCTGGGCTTGCCGGACTAGGATGAAGTATCCTTCCAATTCTCACCTGCATCCCACCCAATGCTTCCTCCGCCCGCTTTTGAGCAAACCCGCCAACCCCGATAAGCCATTCGGGTTCCAGAATTTTCACAACCTCCCGGAGGTGTAGGTCACAAATTTCTTCTAGCGGTTTTTTTTCCGAAGAAGGGAGTTTATCCGGGGTTCGGTTTTTCCCACTCTCCTCCATAAAAACCAGGGGACAATAATTTGTAACAAAATGGTCCTTAAAAAAATCTTCCGACTTGGGGAACTTCTCTCCAAACATTCCCCATAGCCTTCGCCCGCTCACTTCGCTCTTGAGGCATCCCAAGCCTTCAACCGGGCGTTTCGGGTGTTCCCGGCTTGGCTTTTTGACATCACCCTGCAAGCCCATCCAGTCACGAACTGCTGAGATTTCTCCAAACGGAACACCGGTCTGAGCCATCCCATAAGGCCCAGGGTTCATACCCAGAAAAATAGCTTTCTTTCTTCCCTGCCCTCCCAGTTTTAGATACTTTTCATGAACTGCCCATGCATATTCCAATGGATTGTACACCAAAGCAGTGGGCTCAGAAAATGTCAGTTTTGAAATATTTGAGATCAGTTTTTTGGCTGACTCAATCAGTGCTATCTCCATGTCTGTTTACCTAAAATCAGGCAGGTTCATAACGCTTTTTCTCTGTTTTCCAATTCTTCCCAGGTCTCATAGCTCTTTAGGATTTCATTCTCCAGCTGTTCAAGCTTTTTTTGGTCACCAGAAGGATTATTATCGGAATTCCGGTAATAATCAGGTTCCTGCATCAGAGCGGTGACTTGATCCCGTCTGCTTTCCATTTCTTCAATTTGCCTGGGCAATGTTTTGAGAGCATCTCGCTCCTTATTCGAAAGTTTTCGCTTTTTAGCATCCTCTGCCCTGGGCTCCGCAGGTTTCTCATGGGCACGACCGGCCTTCGGCTTTTCTTTTGCCCGTATCATCTGATTCAACCACTCATCACATCCACCTGCATATTCTGATATCCCACCCTTTCCATCCAAAGCAATCGTGGCAGTGACGACATTATCCAGAAAATCACGGTCATGACTTACAAGAAGCAGCGTGCCTTGAAAGTCCAGCAGTCTTTCTTCCAAAAGTTCAATGGTTTCAATATCCAAGTCATTGGTGGGCTCGTCCAGAACTAACAAATTAGCGGGTTGAATAAATAATTTTGCCAGAAGTAACCGTGCCCGTTCCCCGCCCGAAAGCATCTTGGCGGGAGCCCGTGCGGTGTCCGGTAGAAAAAGAAAATCGCGAAGGTAAGATAAAATATGTTTTTTATGGCCATTTATTTCCACCGTATCCCCATTGGGAGCCACATTCTCAGCCACCGAAAGGTCTTCCCTTACCTGTGCCTTCAGCTGATCAAAATAAGCAACCTCCAACTGGGTTCCATGATCCACTGTGCCTGAAACCGGCTTCAATTTATGGAGTAAGAGTTGGAGCAGGGTTGACTTCCCTGAACCATTTAAACCAACCACTCCGATTTTATCTCCCCGCCAAATCGTGGTGGTAAAATCGGAAACAATGGGTTGGTCCCCCCAGGCATAAGACAAATCCTTCACCTTGATGACTTTTCGGCCGGATGCCTGTGCCTGATTGGAAGACAAAAGATTTACCTTTCCCTGCACCTCTCTTCTCTCACTCCTCTCATTGCGAAGCTTAAACAAAGCCCGTACCCGCCCTTCATTTCGGGTTCTTCTCGCCTGGATACCTTTCCGGATCCATACCTCTTCCTCCGCCAGTTTTTTATCAAACACTGCGTTATTTTTTTCCTCAGCGGCCAAAAAATCTGCCTTACGGGTAAGAAATTTCTCATACCCACAAGTCCAGGATGTCAGTTTCCCCCGGTCTAATTCCAGGATACGAGTGGAAAGAGAACGCAGGAATGCCCGGTCATGGGATACGAAGAGAACTGCAAATTCCCCTTTCTTTAGAAAATCCTCCAGCCAGCGGATACCCGCAAAGTCCAGATGATTGGTGGGCTCATCAAGGATAAGTAAATGAGGCTCGGCCACCATCGCCTGGGCAAGCATAGCCCTGCTCTTATTCCCTCCGGACAATGTGTCAAAAGCATCCTCCGGGTCCAGTCCGACCCGGTCAATTACCGACGCCACCCGGTGGTCCACACTCCAGCCATCGGTGCGGTCGAGCTCTGCCTGTAAACGGTCAACTTCATCGCACAATTCCCCATCGTCAGGATCTTCGGAAAGTTTTTGGGCCGCGGTATTATACTCCCGGATAAGGTCTGCTTCGGCCCCCAGCCCTTTTGCGACAAGGTCGAAGACCGTCCCCTCCACCCCGATCGGAATCTCCTGGTCCAGCTTGGCTACCCGAAAACTATCCGTTCGTTCGACCTCTCCCTTATCTGGTTTTACCTGTCCTGATAAAATTCGAAGTAAGGTAGACTTACCCTCCCCGTTGCGCCCAAGCAGGCAAATCCTCTCCTTCTTTTCGATAGTTATACCAACATCATCAAGAAGAAGCGGTCCGCCAAAGGAGATAGTTAGGTTACGATAACTTATTAATGCCACTCTGCTTGTCTAACTGATTTCTGAACCGGGAGCAAAACCAAACGACTCAGCAGCCAACACTTGGTGGGCTCTTCCCTAAAAGCCTGAACTCAAAACATCTTTTACCTCAATAAGGGTACGGGTATTGAAGACTTGCTTGCATGTAAGCCAACCCTTTCGGGCGGTGAGCACCCCCGCATGTTGAAAGTCAAAATGGTGCAGGGCATGAGCATCAGGATTGATGCAACAGAGCAGGCCTTTTTCGGCGGCCTTCCGCCAGTGCCTCCAATCCATATCCAAGCGCATGGGGTTGGCATTGAGTTCGAGAATGGTACGATTGGCGAGGGCGGCATCGATAATCTTTTGGATATTCATCTTACTCGCCTCCCGTTTTAGTAACAGTCGCCCACTGACATGACCAAGCATGGTGACATGGGGTTGTTCCAAGGCCTTAATGATTCGACTGGTCATGGTCTCCTCGTCCTGCGTTAAACCATTATGGACTGAGGCCACCACATAATCTAAAGATGCAAGCATGGATTCCTCAAAGTCCAAGCGGCCCCCGGTTAAAATATCGACTTCAGAACCGGCAAACAGATGGACCCGAAATTTCCCGCTTTGGTTAATCGCCCTGATCGCCTCCACCTGTTTAACGAGCCTTTCCTCATCCAAACCATTGGCTTGAAAGCTTGATTTTGAATGATCCGCAATCCCCAGGTATTCCCACCCCCGACGGTCTGCTTCTTCTGCCATTTCCTCTAGGGTATTCCGCCCATCCGATGCAGTGGTGTGATTATGGAAGCATCCTTTAAGGTCAGAAAGTTCGAGTAGCTCCGGTAATTCATTCCTCTCCGCAGCCTCCACCTCACCCATTCCCTCTCGTAAAGCGGGTGGGACATATGATAAACCAAGAGCCTTAAAAATATCCTCCTCTGAACTGGCGACCACGGGTCCGGCCTTGCGGGACGAGTCCTTTTCCTCCTCGGGCCGCAAGCCCCACTCACTCAGACTCATCCCCAAAGATAAAGCTTTTTGCCGCATCCGTACATTGTGATCCTTGGACCCGGTAAAGTGATGAAGGGCAAAATAAAACTGTTCGGCTGGAACCACCCTCAAGTCTGCCTGCATCCCACCTTCAAATCTTACACTCGACTTGGTATCCCCGTGGGCAGTAACTTCGGTAATTCCTTCCATCGAGGTAAACCATTCCATGATTGGAGCGGGGCTGGATGAGGCGACCAAAAAGTCGAGGTCACCCACCGTTTCCATCCCCCTCCGGAAGCTGCCCGCCGCTTCCACCCGTTCCACCTCAGGTAATGATTCCAACCCCGGCAGAATTTTTTCGACCACAGACTTTGCATTCCACCAAAGGTGTCGGGCGGCATACGCCTCCCGGTTTTCGATTCCTGAGAGAATTTTCTCTTCGGTCTTTTTCCCAAAGCCCTTAAGTTCAGCAACCTTTCCCTGCTCGCAGGCGACCGTCAGCGATTCAATGGAGTCAATTTCAAGTTTCTCATGAAGAACCTTAATTTTTTTTCCGCCAAGGCCAGGGATCTCAAGCAAGTCCATCAAGCCCGAAGGAACGGAGGCAATTAACTTGTCATAAAACGCGAGTTCACCGGTTGCATAAAGGGTCTCAATTTTTTCGGTCAACGCCTTGCCAATCCCCGGCACTTCTCCAAGTTTCCCGCTTTGAATCACTTCCCCCAGGTCTTCCTCCATGGTTTGTAAAGTCCGGGCACCGGAAAAATAGGCACGCACTTTAAACGGGTTCTCCCCTTTAATTTCGAGCATGGTTCCAATCCGGTCCAAAATATCCTCTATGTCTTTTTTATCCATGCCTTCACACCATGATGAAATTCACCGATAAAATCCAAGCTAAAGATTCTAAATTTTTCTAATTTCCAGGCATGGGACAATTTTAATCCTTATGGTTTCTTTGGTTTGGCGACTTCGTACCCTCCGGTTACCAATTAAGGAAATTGTAAACCTGGATCCGCAAAGGATTTTTTCCCTTCGTACCCCCGACATACCCGGACCCGATGGATTTGAAACAGAGAAAACCCTATACACTTTTCCTTGTTGCCTACCCTTACTCCCCCTTACACAGAGATTTGTAAATCGGTGAACAAGCTCTTTATTGCCCTCCACAGAATACTGGAATCATGTTTAATCTGCGTACTCTTATGCTTGGCCCCTCACTGAAGTCATCGGTATCCCCCTAGACAAATTGTGAGTAGAAGTTGCCCACACTTCTTGCTACGACAGGGCTCATTCAAGGATATTTATCCTTCTGGATACTAACACAATCAAGCAATCAATCACAAATACAGGTCTTGGTATTTATCGAAAAGAAAGCACTGGGAAAGGTTACCCAAAAAATATCAATCATTTGGGTAAAATAACCACATCGCCCTTAACGCTTAAAAAAAACTTCCCTGAATCCTTGTTTTGACCTTGTCATGGGTGAAGGATCAAAGTTTGTAGTTTTCTTGCCTCTTTCCTTTCATCCATCCAAATCAAACCGCTGATCATGCACAAACTTACCTGCCTTCTTTTCTTTTTTTCTTTTCAGCTCATTACTCAAGCTGTTTCCCTACCTGCGGTTATCAACTCCCACATGGTCTTACAGCGTGATATGCCGGTACCGATCTGGGGCTGGGGGGATGCTGGGGAAAAGATAACCGTATTCTTTGCCGGTCAGAAAAAAGAAACCACAGCAGGTAAAAATGGTCAGTGGATGATCAGGCTCGACAAGCTCAAAGCCAATGCCTCCCCCACTGTCCTTACCGTGCAGGGAAACAATGAGATCAAGCTCGAAAATGTACTGGTTGGCGAAGTTTGGATTTGTTCTGGGCAGTCCAACATGGAATGGAAAGTTTCCCAATGCTCCAATTCCAAGGAGGAGATCGCCCAGTCCAACTACCCAAAAATCCGACTCTTTGATGTCCCCGGTCACACCGTTCACCCCCTTCCCCAGACCAAAGGTAAAGGAGAATGGAGCGTATGCTCCCCATCCACCATTTCAAACTTTAGTGCCACCGGCTACTACTTCGGTCGTCGCTTGCACAAGGAGCTCCATGTTCCCGTTGGCCTAGTCGGATCGAATTGGGGAGGTACCCGTATCGAACCGTGGACTACGCTCGACGGATTCAAATCAGTCCCTGAACTTGCCGAACAGGCTAAGAGCGTGGCTGCCTACACAGCAAAAACAAAGGTCAAAGGAAGCACCCCTTCTGCTATTTACAACTCCATGGTTCATCCACTTACCCCCTTCGCTCTGCGTGGTGCAATTTGGTACCAGGGAGAATCAAACGGTAATGAGGGAATCACTTATTATCAAAAGAAACACGCCCTCGTCAAAGGATGGAGGAAAGCTTTTCAAAACCCAAACCTTGGCTTCTACTGGGTGCAATTGTGCAACTTCAAAAAAGCCAATGTTGTCGAGATCAAAGACCCCAAAAAGGAAGAGTCCCGGCCCGAAGGAGGAGACGGATGGGCTAAGATCCGGGAAGCCCAAACACAGGCCCTCGATCTTACACACACGGGCATGGCCGTGATCATCGACCTCGCCGATGCTCACAACCCCAACGACATTCACCCCAAGAACAAGCAGGATGTCGGTGGCCGGCTCGCTCAATACGCTCTCCACCAAACTTACGGCAAGAAAAATTTCGTTCCCTCCGGGCCCCTTTATTCGGGGCATAAGATCAAAGGAAATCAAGTGCACTTATCATTTAAACATACCGGAAAAGGGTTGATGGTGGGTAAGAAAGAAAAACTTCAACCGACCAGAGAAATTAAGGATGGCACCCTCAAGCATTTTTCTATCGCTGGGGCCGATAAGAAATGGCACTGGGCCGATGCCAAGATCGTGGGTAACCAAGTTGTGCTTAGTTC
>JAQWWZ010000021.1 GCA_029254745.1 Opitutales bacterium
ATGTATTCGTGGGGAAATGACATTAACGCAACGCGGGCAAATTATAATGTAAGTGGTCTGAACCAGACCCGTGATGTGGGCTATTATGCGGCCAACCCTTGGGGCTTTTTTGATATGCACGGAAATGTATGGGAGTGGACCGCGGACTGGTACCAGCCGGCTTATCCCACCGGCAACCCGGTGGTGAATCCAATAGGACCAGCATCGGGCTCGCTTCGGGTCCGGCGGGGTGGTTCCTGGAACGACGGCGGAGCGCTCCTGCGTTCGGCTCAGCGCAACCACTACTCCCCCAGCAACCGCAACCTCACCCTTGGCTTCCGTGTCGGTTTCCAACAGCAGTAGTAAGGGAGCTATGTACGGAAGGATGAAGGACATTGCGGAAGCGGAAGGGGAAGGCGGAGCGGGGCAGGCTTGGACCAAAAGGGCGGCAGCCCAAAAGGGCCATGCCAGGCACGCGGAGCCCCGGTCCAAGTTGGTGCTGTTTTATCTTTGGCATTGAATGGGCTGAACGCCCGTGGCGATTCACTGTGGTCCAGTAAGTGAACAGACAAACCTGCTCGCCTCCCTTGAGATTCGATGGATTGTTGCGGCAGTGCAGGCGGTACCAATTAGGTGAACCCCAGAGGGTAAGCCCCAGGGTTTTCCACTCTTTTTGGGGAAGGACATCCATTGCACCGGTTAGCCAAAGGCAGTGCCAGGGTAGGTCGATAACCAATTTGAATCTGATTCCTTTTGGTATTCACTTTTCAAGACCTCGGACCCTGTCTCTTTCTTGTTGGCTGATCCCCGGTTGTAAAACACTCCCTTAGAGATGAAATTTATTTAATAAGATCATTAATTTAAATAATCATAAGGTATTGACACGAGGTCTAGTAGTTGATCTGATCTTGTCTTAGGTGATGTCAAGGATGGTGGATGCTCTTTTGATTGTTTCGGTTGGCCGAAACGGGGCACCCTTGACTCCAAAACTCAACAGAGAGGTAATTATATGAAAGATATGATCTCGCAGTTGCATGAGTGGATTAAGCTCACATCCCAAATAGGGATTGGTTTAATTGCACTGGGTGTAATCGTGGAAATTGTGTTCGGGACCGGTGCTATCTTTGGAGGTAGTGTGGTGGCGAATATTACACAGATTGTTAATCAGATCGGGGGCCAGAATGGTTTTGTCGGCTTGATTGCGATCTTATTAATCTTGGCGATTTTTCAGAGAACTAAGTGAAGCGTTTCTTCCTTGGCAGATACTGAAATACTGAAACAAACCTAAGTAATAGTGGGGGGATAAAAAAATGGAAAACATAGCCAGTAAACTCAAGGACGCCATTGGCGGCCTTACAGAAATCCTCATCGGTGCGATCGGACTACTTGTAGTAGTTCAGGTGGTGTTCGGTGCAGGTGGTGGTGGTATTGACATCATCGGAAATATCACAAGTGTGGTGAACTCCTTCATTGGAGCCGGTGCAAGCTTGGCCAGTATTGTGGCCTTG
Organism: Opitutales bacterium; assembly: GCA_029254745.1. Taxonomy (GTDB): domain Bacteria; phylum Verrucomicrobiota; class Verrucomicrobiia; order Opitutales; family Seribacteraceae; genus Seribacter. Next base: position 1,488 of record JAQWWZ010000021.1, read on the forward strand.
CTCATTGTGATGTCTGTTCTCAACCGAAAAGCTTGAGAACAGAATAGAGTAAAATTCATTAAAGGGAGGCGTTTTCGGACGTCTCCCTTTTTTTTAGGATAAGGGGAAGGGTTACTCCGCTTGGAGGGCGAGTAATTTTTCGGTTTCGATTTCCCACTCGTAGTTGCGCTGCTGGAGGTGACGGGCAAGCCTGTTCGCCAGGCTGTTTAACTCTTTTGCTTTAGCCGGGTCGTTGTAAGAATCAGGGTTGGCAAGCTCGGCATTGCAGGCTCCCTGTTCTTCTTCAAGTTCCATGATTTCCTTTTCCATCCGTCGTACTTTATCCTCAAGCTTACCCCTTTCTGCTTTCTTTTTTTCACGTTCCTGAGATCGCAGGCGGCGCTTTTCTTTGGCGCTCAGAACTTTCTCCCCATTTTCCGCAGGGCGGGCCTGTTCCGGCCGGGCATCCCGTAAGCCTTCAATCAGCCCGGTCTGGGCGGAGACGGAACCGGATTTCCATAGGTAGTAATCATAATCACCAGCGAAGTTGGTAACTTTTCCCGATTCAATTCGGATGGTTCGCTTGCCCAGGGCCCGGATAAAGTGGAGATCATGGCTGACAAAAATGAGGGTGCCGGTGTAATCCCGCAGGGCTTGGATGACGGCATCGATACTGGCCATATCCAAGTGGGTAGTGGGCTCGTCGAGAAGAAGGAAGTTGGGAGGGGACAGGAGGAGTTTGACCAGAGCGAGCCGGCTTTTCTCCCCCCCGCTCAGAACCTTCACTTTTTTAAAAACATCATCTCCCCGAAACAGAAAAGCACCGAGCAATGTCCGTGCATCCTGCTCGTGGACAGAGTGATCGGTTTGCTCCATGGCTTCATCGATGACCGACCTTTCAAGATCGAGCACTTCCACCCGTTGCTGAGAGAAGTAGCCCACAGATACATTGTGGCCAAGTTCCCGTTTCCCTTCTGCAATAGGGACCAGGTCCGAGAGGATTTTAAGAAGGGTTGATTTACCAGCACCGTTGGGACCAACCAGGGCGATCCGTTCCTGCTTTTCCACTTCCAGGTTTAAGTCGGTGTAGACCAAGTGATCCCCGTATGCCTGGCGGATGCCCTGGAGGGTGGCCACCCGTTGTCCGCTCCTTGGCGGTTGCGGGAATTTAAAAGCAATGGTGGCATCGGCTTCTTCCGGAGGGTCGATCCGTTCCATTTTTTCCAGGGTTTTGATCCGGGCCTGAGCCTGCGATGCTTTGGATGCCTTGGCACGGAAACGGCGGATGAAGTCCTCGTGGTGAGCAATTTCCTTTTGTTGGTTTCTGTAGGCGGCTAGGTACTGGACCTCGCGTTCTTTTTTTTGCACAAGAAAACTGTCAAAATTTCCCGGATAGCGATAAAGCTTGCGGTTGCTGATACCGAGGATGGCAGTGCAGGTGGAATTCAGAAAAGCTCGGTCGTGTGAAATGGTGAGCACGGATCCTGCAAATTTCTCTACCTGAGCCTGGAACCACCCAAGAGTCTCCAAGTCGAGGTGATTGGTAGGCTCGTCAAGCATAAGCAGGTCGGGCTCCATGACCAGGAGGCGGGCAAGGTGGGCCCGCATAATCCAACCACCGCTTAGAGTATGGGCTGGTTTGTGAAAATCATCCTGGTGGAAGGCAAGTCCAGTAAGAATCTTTTTGGCTTTGGCTTCGAGGTTGAAGCCTTCATGCTCCGCAAACTTTTCCTGGGCTTCCAGTCTTTCCGGGCTGTCAGGGTCTGGGCATTCACGTAAGACCTTGAGGGCGTTGGCAAGTTCATCAGTGGTGGATGTGGCGAGCTCAAGTACAGTTTCATCTCCCGTGGGGGCACTTTCCTGAGGCAGGTACCCAATTCGAGTTCCTCGTTCCCACTCAATCTTGCCCTCATCCTCTTCCACCTCTCCAAGAAGAATTGAAAAGAGTGTGGTTTTGCCTGCCCCGTTGGCTCCAACCAAGCCCATCTTCTCTCCCCGCATCATCCGCAGGGAAACCTGGCGAAAAAGAATTTTCGGTCCGTATTGTTTACTAAGATTGGAGAGGGTGAGCATGGAAAAGAATGACAGGTTTGCGCAAACTGAAATTTTGGCAAAAGAATTATCGTATAAGTGGCCAGGAAAGTGAAAAGATTTTTATGTTATCTTTACGATTTTACCTCTTTCATGTTTTGGCAAGATATACGCATTGATAAAAAGCATGCTTATTCCTGGAAAAGATTACTTTCTAAATTATGGTTTGCTATCGGACTTTTGGGAGGACCAATTTTTAAGTAATGCCTGACTTTTGGAGGTAAGCATAATCCACACAGGAGCACATCTGTAATACCCCCATACCTTTACTATTTCCTGTATAATAATGCATTTAAATACCCAAGGAAATGCCCCGGGTTTTTATGGCCCCCTGCGAATTTACAGAAATGGTCAGGGAATCTTGGTGCCCAGGTATTTTGCAATCGAGTGGAATCGGGGAATTTATCAGACCTAACAGCACATGTAAAAGGATCCAGAAGAGAGTGTAAGAAGTGTTTGGATCAGTCTATATAATTTGGCTTGCCTTGCCTGTCCTGTTTACTAGAGAGGGATTCTAGTTAATCTACATACCAACCATGAGATCTTCCCTACTTCTTGTATTTATTGTTTCATTCTTGCTTACTGCACTTAACGCTGGAGTTCGATTTTCTGCGAAAGCGGATTTTTACACTATTGAACTTCAGGGCATGGGCGAAATCACGGCGAGTGCCAGTGCCATCTTTACTGCCGGTGGTAAGAATCACCGGATCGGTACCAAAGACCTTTCGCTTCTCGGAGAGGTGAAGACTTCGCAGGTGGTCACCCCTTTTGGACCGGCTTTACAAACCGACAGGCATTATGGAAAAGCGGATGCACCTTACCGGATAACTCTGCGAATCAAGCAACTGAAGGACTTGAATGCAATCACGGTGCAGGGTTTTTTACATAACCGTAGTGAGCAGGATCTGAACCTTACCTCTTTGGAAATTTTGGATGCGATGTCGGGCTCCGGTAAAGTACAGATGGGTGACCCTTCTCATTGGTTGATCACTCCGTTGATGCAGCACAACCACGCCGAGACTCTTGCGGTTATGAACGGTGGATGCAATGAGGTCGGTTTGTTTGTAAATACCCAGACGCAAAAGAGTTTCCTGATCGGGCCTGTCGGGCCGGCCGAAGCTCATTGCCGGGTGGAGGTGCGGGACCAGAAAATAAAAGCCTATGCCCAAATGGACCGGGTACTGGTGAGTCCGGGGGAAACCCGCAGGAGTGAGGAAATCCTGCTGATTGCCGAAAATACGGAAACAAATACAGATATCTGGACTCGCTGGGTCGCCATTACCCACAAAGCAAGAGATAACAAAGGCCCGGTATATGGGTGGTGTAGTTGGTATGACCGCACCACTAAGATTGATGAGGCTCATGTATTGGATGTGGTTGATAGCATTGAGAGAAATCCAAACACCTTTGGAAAAGGAATCATTCAAATCGATGATGGCTATCAAATTATGGACGGTATTTGGAATGGAAATGCCAAGTTCCCATCGGGTATGGCCCGGGTCGCCCGTCGGGTCCGTCAGGCTGGTATGATTCCAGGTGTGTGGTTTGCTCCTCTAATGATCAACCCGGAACATCCATGGAAAAAAGCGAACCCGGCAGCGATTCAGTCCAATGCCAAAGGAATATCCAATTTTATGAACCCCAATCCTTTTCACCCCGCAGGTGCAAATTGGATCAACCCGTCCCACCCGGAATCCAAGAAGTTTTTGCGTCAGGTGATCGAAACCGCCCGGGATAATGGGTACGGGTACATTAAGATCGATTTTAATGGGATTGGGAGCCGGTACGTAAACCCAAAGCTTACCCGCCTGCAGGCATTTCGTGAACTTTACACTCTGTACCGCGATGCAGCCGGGGAAGATATGTACATTCTATCCTGCCTCGGCCAGCCAACCCGTGGCGTGGTTGGCTATGTAGATGCTGCCCGGGTCGGGCCTGATTCCCACCCGGCTCACTTTGCCCACTGTCTTGAATCAGTCTTGCGTTTCCAAATCTTCAACCGGGTTTGGTGGAATAATGATGCCGATGTTTCCTACCTGGATGTCAAACTGCCTTCCCGCCGGGTGGGGTACACCCCAGAAGGAGTTGACATGTGGAGGACCTGGCATAATACGGTGGCACTCACTGGGGGCACCGCAATGATTTCGGAACCGGTTAACAAACCAGATGTGCGGGCGGTTTGGCGGAACTATGAAATTATGAGACCGAGTAGCCGGGAGAATTCCCGCCTCCTCACCCTTGGGAAGTCGGATAAAAATTCAATATTTGGTTTTTCCGCGGACCGACCATGGGGCGATTTTGCCGTTTATAACCTATACAATTCCGATAAAAATAAATCCGCAGATATAACCCTCGAATTCCGGGATGCGGGTCTTCCTTCTGGAACCCGTTGTGCAGTCTATGACTTTTGGGAAAATAAAGTGGTCGGGTATGCGACCGATTCGTTTTCCGGAAAGAATATTCCCAAGAATGGATCCTTACTTCTTCGCTTTACACCGCTGATCGGTGACTCTCCACAATTGATTGGTTCCAACCTTCACCTATCGATCGGTGCCACCGAGATCGAGGAAGTTTACACGACTTCGAAATCCATTAAGATCAAGCTATCCAGTGCGGGGGCTCAGAAGGGTGATCTGTTTTTTCACTCCCCAACGCCTCTTGTGGCAGGCTCCAGTGAAAATTGTACCATTAGTTCCGTTCAAGGGCTTGGGGGCAACCTTTGGAAAGTTTCTTTGAAGGGAAGGATTTGGAATACCAGGCAGTCTTTTGTCCTGGGTCGCGAGTAGACCCGGTTTTTTCAGATTTTCCTGATCTGAAATGAAGAACATCCCAACCATCGGTTACTAATTGGGGCAAAGAATCGAACCGGCTTATGTGCAATCCCATGGGGGCACGAGACTCTGCGTTTTTCAGTAAAGCCTCAGCAGACACCCGGTTGCCGAATGCTATTGGATTTTTCCTTCCTTTAAATATGGGTTCTATGGATAAATGCATGGAAACTGGCGGGTTGGGTGGGCAGCTAGGGTTACGGGCTTATCCGGTTGAGACAGTAACAGCCTGAACCTAAAGATTTACACGGGGGAAAGAAACGGTTTGGTTTCCACTCTGCTCTCTTTTCGAAAATCTTGGGTGTCCGAAGTTTTTTCATCCAGGTAATTCTTCGTTGGAATCGCTTTGCCACAGCAGACGAAATCAATAGTATATGAATTCATGTCCCGTTTTCATAAAGTGGTAACTCTTACCTTCTGGGCCACCCTTGGTCTGGTGGTTGCGGGTGGACTTGTACGGGCGACCGGAGCCGGTTTAGGCTGCCCGGATTGGCCGACCTGCTGGGGTTGCTGGTTACCACCCACAGAACTGGTGGATATTCCTTCCCAAGCGGATAAAACGGGAGAACTTTACTACCTGGACAGACTCGATCGTAAACAGTACCTCAGCAAGTTCGACTCCACCAAAATGTGGATCGAATATATGAACCGTGTCCTCGGCGTACTCATTGGAATCTTTATTATCGCCACCTTTGTTGCTTCTTTTCCCTTGCGTAAATCAAATCCCCGGCTGTTTTACGGATCCCTTACAGCACTGTTTATGGTGATTTTTCAGGGTTGGCTTGGATCGATTGTGGTGCAGACGGAATTGATGCCTGGTATGATTACCCTGCATATGTTACTGGCGATGATCCTTCTTTCGCTTTTGATCAGTCTACAGGCCTGGTCATCCCCACACCCCCAAGGTATCATCTTTCCCGGTACCCGCCTCTTATACGGACTTATTATGTTACAGGTCATACTCGGTACCCAGGTACGTGAGAAGGTGGATGAATTTACCAAGGAACCCGAGGGTGTTGCCCGTGAAAACTGGCTGGATCATGCCGGGTTGGTGGATCACATTCATCGCCCACTTTCCTTAGTGGTTCTTGGTCTCAGTCTATGGATTTTTTGGACTGCCCGGAAAAGATCGAAAAAGGATTTACTTCCAACCTGGATTCTCGGGTGCGTACTGGGCCAGATTTTATTGGGAATTATACTGGCCTATGCCGGATTGCCCCCATGGTCGCAAACCGCTCATCTCGTATTGGGAGCAGGCTTGCTTTGCCTGGTGTACCGTGCGGGTTGGCATCCCCTGGCTTTTCCTTGATAACAAGGGTTCTTTGGGGATACAAGTAATCATGTCCCAATCCTTTGTCTTTTTCTGTTTTTTATCTTTTTCCATACTGACATCCTTATGGAGCGGTCCGGATCCCTTTTCCAAACCTTTTGATAACCCGGTGGATGATCCGACTCTACCCAGGGTGTTAATCATTGGAGATTCGATTTCGATTGGATACACCCCCCGGGTTCGGAAATTACTGAAAGGAAAAGCCAATGTGCACCGTCCCAAAACCAATTGCCGGTGGTCGGCATTTGGTGATGAAAATATCTTCCAATGGATAGGGGATGAAAAATGGGACCTGATTCATTTTAATTTTGGACTCTGGGACTGGTATGGCTGGTCGCAGGAAAAGAAAGCAACCCCGGAATCTTATGCCAGGAGTTTGGAGGAGATTGTTAAAAAGCTCAGTTCTTCCGGTGCCCAACTTGTTTTTGCCCTGACCACTCCCCCCTGTGCCGGGCCGGAACGAAAGGCCAAGGTGTTCATCAGCGAGCAACGGGCCCAGGCATTTAATCAGCGGGCAAAAGTGGTAATGAATGAGTACGGGGTTGTCATCAATGATCTCTATTCTTTGATAGGAAACAACCGCTCAAAGTACCAACGGGGGAAGAATGATGTGCATTACAACGACGAGGGCCGAGATTTACTTGCGTCCCAAGTTGCCCAAGTCATCCGGGTGCAGTTGGTGAAATGAAGAAAAGTATTATCGCCATGGGGGATGGCTTGTGGGATATGTTCCCCTCCGGTCCCCTCCTAGGTGGGGCCACCGCCAATTTTGCCTGCCATGCCTCGAGATTGGGTGGAGAAATTTATATGGTCAGTGGGGTGGGGCAGGACAAGCAGGGAGAGGAACTGTTACAGATGTACCGCAAGCATGGTGTCCGGACTGAGCTGGTTGAAGTTGTAGAAGATTATCCCACCGGGGTGGTTACGGTGAAGCTCACCGAGTCAGGAGTGCCGGCTTTTACGATTGGGGCAGATTCTGCCTGGGACCATTGGAGCTGGAATTCAGTGATCGAAAGAAAGGTGAAGCTAGCGGATGCGATCTATTTTGGCACCCTTGGGCAGCGTGGTCAATCCCCTCGGGTCGCGATAAGGAAGGCCCTGGCAATCGCTAAGAATGATGGCATACTTCGGGTACTGGATATTAATTTACGGGCTCCGTTTTTTGATCACGCCCTGATTCGGGATTCGATAAATCTCTGCTCAGTGCTGAAAGTAAGTGATGAAGAAATCAACCCCGTCCTTCAAGCCTGTGAAATTAATGGGTCGAAAAGTGAGGAAAATGGGCTCAGGGAATTACAAATGCAATTTGAACTGGATCTTGTGGTATTGACCAAAGGGGCGAAGGGTGCGGTTCTTTTACACCCAGGTGGCATCGTTGAACATCCTGGAGTTCCAGCAACCGTGGTCGACACCGTGGGAGCAGGGGATTCTTTTACCGCCTCTGTGACTATCGGATTACTTGAGGGAAAAGGGTATGCAGACATCGTAACCGATGCCTGTAAGATTGCGGCTGGAGTCTGCTCCCATGCCGGTGCAGTTTCGGACTGGGGGTAGCCCGGGATCCCTTTTAAAAACTGTTTGACAGTTGGTGTACATTTTAAGTGTAATTTAATATCTTTTACTTTGTATGTTATGACAAAAATACCTGCCTTATTATCTTTCCTTATTCCTTCTTTTTTTCTTTGGTCTGCAAACCCGGTTCCTTACACGGGTAAGATTGATATTGGGGGAGTCAATTACTACGGGGAGGCCCAGTTTGCATTTTCTTTACACGATGGGAACGGTACCACTCATTGGCGGAATGGTACGCAACCCGGGGAAACCATCAAGGTAATGATTCGAAACGGCCGGTACACTGTATTGCTGGGTGGGCAGGGGATGAACCCGTTGCACCCCACACTCTTTCTCGACCACGACCCCTTGTATCTAAAAGTCCAGCTTGATACTAATGACAGCACGGGCCTGCGTCACCTTGGTCCCGATCAGTTGATCACTTCGACCCCGCGTGCCCTGGCTGCGGAGTGGGCTAAGCTTGCTCAAGGGGTTCCTGCTGGAGCCATTACCCGGGGCATGCTCAGTGCCGATGTGCAGGCTGACTTGAACAGGACTGAAATCATCACGGACACCAGCACCAGCTTCTCCCCGCAATCAGGTTCAATCGCCCGGTCGATGCTCGCATCCGATGTTCTTGCCGATCTCAACCAGTCAATCAAGACGATCACGCGGGATATGTTGCCATCATCCGTCTTGGCGGATCTTAACCGTACGGTGACCAAATCGATGCTAGGATCCGATGTATTGGCTGATTTAAATGTGAGTCTGGCTGCCGGTTCAATTTCAAGGGATAAACTCTCTACGGATGTGCTTGCCGACCTCAACCGTACGGTGACCCCGCAAATGCTTGAGCCTTCCTCGATCACCACTGCTCAGTTGAACGAGCAGATCCTCAAATACTTAAAGCCAGAGATTACGCAGGCACCGCAGGCACCAGGTCTCATTTTTAATGGACAGACT
>JAQWWZ010000035.1 GCA_029254745.1 Opitutales bacterium
GACTGGATTTTTTCATTGTCCAAACCCGCAAAGAATTCTCTTTTCGGGAAAGAAGGGAATTTCAAAATAAAAGAACCTAATGCGTATCGTGAAGGGAACCCCGCAACCCTACTTGTGGAAGCGAGTTACCTGGACAATGGTCGTTTACCTATGGGCCCGCTCCAAGGATCCGATATTATTCGACTCCGCCCCACATTACTCAAAGGCAAATCAGCAGATAGCCACAAAGGTTTAATTATTGGTGATAAGGCTGTAACTCATATCAAACACGGTGCGTTTTTGTGCTATGAAAATATTAACCTGTCAGGAATCAGTGAGCTTGGCCTCAGTGTTGCCAGCGCTGGTACTGGTGGGAATATTGAAATCCGGCTTCACAGTCTTCAGGGCAAAATCATTGGACAAACTAAATTTAGCCCCAACGGAAACTGGAGCCAATATGAGGAACAAATCATCGCTATCCAACCAACAAATGAACGAGGAAACATTTATGTGCGCTTTGTAAAACCTGGTAGCAATGGTGGTATCATGAACTTTTCCCACCTTGCTTTCCGCTGAGAAAGTTTATGTGAACACACTCGAGTCTTGAGTGGCTCATCAGTCGGTGCTTGTTTGGTCGGCTCCATTCATAGATAAAAATGATTTTACCATGAACACTGATTCATCAAGTCAAGCCAAACAAAGTGGTAGCTTTAAACCTCTCGCAGAGCGCATGCGTCCAAAAAAAATAGCGGATGTGAGAGGACAGGATCACTTGCTTGGAAAAAACTGTCTACTCCCTCGACTTATTCGGGAGAACCGGTTGGGAAACTTGATTCTTGCAGGGCCTCCGGGGACTGGAAAAACGACACTGGCCACAGTAATCGCAGAAGAAAGTGGTTGTAAATTAATCAAGTTAAATGCGGTAACTTCTAATGTAACCGAATTGAGAGAATCCCTTAAACTCGCGAAATATTATGGTGCCAGCAAGTGCTTCTTATTTGTAGATGAAATCCACCGGTTCAATAAAGCCCAACAAGACCTCCTGCTTCCCGACATCGAATCAGGGGATGCACGCCTAATAGGTGCCACTACCCATAACCCAAGATACTATGTTAATGATCCGCTGCTGAGCAGAAGTCAGCTTTTTACCCTCGAGCCAATTGCTGTAGACATTCTAAAGAAAGCCTTGCTCGCTTGCCTAAAAAATGAGGACTCCGGTTTAGGGACACGAAAATACAAAGCTCAAGAAAATGCGATCTCCCAAATAGCCAAGATCGCAGAAGGAGATTTACGCAAGGCATACAATATACTGGAAACCGTGGCCGAGGGTATACCTGTTGGCGGAAAGCTCACGGAGGATGAAGTGACTCTGTTTGCAAAGGAGCGAAGCATTCGCTACGATCGGAATGAAGACGAACACTACGATACCGCATCAGCCTTGATCAAAAGCATGCGTGGCAACGATCCGGATGCCGCCATGTACTGGCTTGCTAAAATGTTAACGGGTGGGGAAGACCCCCGGTTTATAGCCCGAAGGCTTGTCATCTTTGCATCAGAAGATGTCGGGTTAGCGGACTCAAGGGCTCTCTTGATTGCCGATGCTACATTTCGGGCCTGTGAAAGCATTGGAATCCCTGAGTGCGAGCTCACCCTTTCTCATTGTGTTCTTTTTCTATCTACCTGCCCTAAAAGTAACACTGCCACTCTCGCTCTTGCCGCAGCCAGGCAGGCAATTCAAAGCGAGCCTGTTCAATCAATTCCTCCCTCCATTCGTGACCGTCATGGACGAAATAAGAAATACCAAAAAAGTGACGAAGACGGGTATCAATACAGCCATGATTTCCCTGATAATATTTCTGGACAATCCTACCTGGAAAAAGAAGTAAATCTATATCACCCCAAGGATGAAGGTGCGGAGTCAGTCATAGCAAAACGCTTGGCTCATTGGAAAAACATAAGGAATCAAAAAAGATCCAGCTGATAACAGGACAAAGCGGGTATGCCTCTCGCTTTTCCAATCTTCATGCTCTTCTCGTTTTACTAAATTGGAATTTCTTCCGCAATATCTTCCAGAGGATATGTCCAAATCTCAGAAAGTGTTGGATGGTACCAGTCTGCCTTGAGTAGTTGATGCACTGTAGCTTGAAGCGACACCGCAACAGACAAAGAGTGAATCAATTCTCCAGCGTCCTTACCGGCACACTCGGCTCCCAAAATAATACCCGATGATTTTTCAGCATGAACCGCGACATATCCCCTCTTTGCTTCCATGAGAATAGATTTACCATGGTCATCAAATGGATAAGATGCTGATAGAAATTGGATACCTCGAGATTTCAGTTCTTCCGGACTAAGCCCAACCTTCGCAATCTGTGGATCTGTAAAGACCACGCTTAGTAAATGATCATAGCCTATGGGTGATACTGCGTGCCCCAGTGCATGAAGAGCCGCAGTCTCTCCCTGTTTTACTGCAATATGAACAATTTCATGCGGACCTGCACAATCTCCTGCCGCATAAATGGAAGGCACACTCGTTTGCTGAAAATGATTGGTTTGAATATGGCCGCTTGGTTTTAATTTAACTCCAAGAGTACCGAACGAATGCTGGTTCACATTGGGGCATCTACCCAGTCCCAAAAAAAGAAAATTGGTATCCCGATGACATGCTTTCCCCCCATGCTCGAAAAAAACTTTAATCCCCCCTGCCTTGTCAGGTTTAAATTCTTGAAGGTTTACCCCAGTGAGTACTTCAACTCCTTCTTCTGTTAATTGTGCACGCAATGCGGAAGATGCTTCAGGAGGCAATTCTTTTAAAAGCCGATTGCTTCTTTGAAGAATGGTCACACGACTCCCGACCCTAGCTAGAAACTGAGCAAGTTCACAGGCAACAACGCCTCCACCCAAGACGACACACTCACTGGGAACATAATCAAGGTCCAACACATCGTCGCTCGTTTTAAAAGCGACATCGCTTAAACCAGGAATTGGTGGGATGCTTACCTTTGAACCGGTGCTTATCAAAATTTTGTCACCCTCCAGAATTTCTCCGGTTTCAAGCTTAACCTCATGTACACTTTGAAGGATTCCTTTTGTGCGGAACAAGGAAAATCGGCCATCCGCTAATTGTTCCTGACGATAATCGGCAAATTCCCCTATGACCTTCTGTTTTCTCTCCTGCATCATCGCCAAGTTTGCTTTGGGCGATGCAGTCTCAAACCCAAAAACATCTCCCTGCCCTGCCGCATGAAGCATCTCCGCAGAGTAGATCAAGGTTTTGGAAGGCATGCAGCCACGAAGAATGCACAGTCCACCTAAATCTTGGGCTCCATCCACGACAGCAACTCGTGCATTTTTCTCATGAGCAGTCCGAGCTGCTGCATAACCAGCACTTCCTCCACCGAGTACAATTAAATCAAATTTTTTTACAGGATTCATAATAAATAGTCCAAAAACTTAACCAAAATTAAAATTTTAATAAACGAATTTATTTGATTAAGTCTTTTTTTTCGAAATGATAAAATTTCTCCCATCATAAATGATAAGACAACAACAATATAAAGCAGGTGATGTCGTATTACCTAGTGGTGAACTTGGTAAAGGCTTTTGTATTCTAGAAAGTGGTACACTTGAAGTTATTAGAGAAAATAAAGTTTTAAGCGAAATCGATATTGTTGGCTCAATTTTTGGTGAGCTCAGTGAAATCCTCGGAATGAAGCGGGATGCAACCATTCAAGCCAAAACTGATGCCACCGTTCGCCATGTGGAAGAAAGTATCTCTGAAATCGTCATAAAAAATCCCAAAGTAGCGATCAAATTGATCCGAACTTTAGGCAGGCGTCTCTATCGGATGAATCAAATCGCCACGCGAGGAGATAACGAAAACAATATTTTCAAAAAAGCAAATAACAGCCAAGATGAAGATGGTAGTGCAGACCAAGTAAAAATCTTGGTGGTCGATGACAAACCAGCTATCGCAAAGCAGTTAAGTGAGATGTTTGCTAAAAGTGAATGGCTTGTAGAATCCGCGACGGACGAAGCATCGGCCCTCAAGGCTTGCGAATACAGTGGTTATTCTGCGATACTTATCAGTATGGCCCTTCCGGGTGATACCGCTGTTGATTTGAGACGGAAATTGAAAACGAATCATAATGTTCTCAATACCCCCGTAATTGGTATGATTGTAATGGGTGATGAGCACGCACAGAAAAGAGCCCTCAATTCCGGCTTTGCTGATTGTATCAGCAAACCTTTTGATCCAAACAAAACAGAAGCTCTGATGTATAAAATGATGAACCTGGATTCATCTGCCCGATATTTTAAATTAATTGACGATCACCTCTTCTTCAAACTTCCTCCTGAATTGTCCAATTTTGTCATAAACGACATTAAAGAAAACATGGATACTCGCATCCGCAATACGATCAATGAGGGTATTCTTAAACTTATCATTGATGTTTCCGAATTAGAGGAAGTCGGGGAAGAAGCCATTGAAGTTGTTGGTGAATTTGCGGAAAAAATAGAAGATATGAAGCTCCCAATTCGGGGTGCTATTGTCGCAACTGGTGAAGAAGCAGAAATGTGGAATAACTTGGATGGATGTGAGGAATGGATTATCTGCGATGACCTTGAACAAGCCAAAGAATCTCTTGCTCGCCCACCGAGTGATGATGATGACGAGTAAGTTCTGCATTTTCATCCTTTGAACTTTCCTTCTACACCTGCCAAGTGATGAATGAGGCTACAAGAGCTCGTGAGACTCTTATCGCACTTCATGATCGACTTATTTCTTCTTTATTGCAAAAAGATCCCAACCTTGAAGTAAAAGAAGATGAATGGAAAAGAAAAGAAGGAGGCGGGGGAAAAACATGGGCTGTAACAAATGGTGACTTAATCGAAAAGGGAGGAATTAATTTCTCAGATGTTCGAGGAAGCAAGCTACCAAAGGCAGCAACCCAAAACCGTCCAGAGCTAACGGGTTCAACATTCAGAGCGATGGGTGTATCCGTCGTTTTTCATCCTGATAACCCACATGTTCCCACAGCACATGCAAATGTAAGGTACTTCGAAGCCATCACTCCTGCTAATAAAAAGGTTTGGTGGTTTGGTGGAGGGTTTGATATGACCCCCTACTACCCTGTTCTTGAAGATGCTGTATCTTGGCACAAGGCAGCACGCGATACATGTGAACCTTATGGGTCTAAATTATACCCCAAGTTTAAGGAGTGGTGCGATCAATACTTTTACCTTCCCCATCGGAAAGAAACGCGGGGTATAGGAGGCATTTTTTTTGATGATCATACTGAGGGAGGCTTTGAACAATCATTGGAATTTATAAACTCTGTTGGAAATACATTTAACGACGCATATTTTAAAATCGCTGAGAAACGAAGGAATAAAGCATTTGATCATAAGCAAAAATCCTTCCAACGGTATCGTCGAGGACGATATGTAGAATTCAACTTAGTTTATGACCGAGGGACTCATTTCGGTCTCCAATCAAATGGAAGAACTGAATCAATATTAATGTCCATGCCTCCTACAGCAGAATGGGCTTATGACTGGTCTCCAGAGAAAGGGTCTGAAGAATATAATCTTTATCTACATTATTTAAAACCAAGAGACTGGCTTAATGAAACTGCCTAATTCTTTACAAGACAGAGAAAGGTTCAACCTTGCCTTATCAGGGGAAAACACGGGGCGCCCACCCCTTTGGGTTATGCGGCAAGCAGGCAGATATCTACCTGAATATCGAGCCCTTAAAGAAAAATACGATTTTCTAACCATGGTAAAAACTCCTGAATTGGCTGTGGAGGTAACCTTACAACCATTGGCTCGCTTTGAACTCGATGCGGCCATTCTTTTCAGTGATATTCTTGTTATTCCTGAAGCCATGGGTCAGGGATACCATTTTCGTGAAAAGGGTGGTATTGCCATGGAATTTTCAGTGGAATCTGCATCAGACCTGAAGAGATTGAAGGAGGTTGATGTTCAATCTGCACTCTCCTATGTGGAGGATGCGCTGAAGATTCTTCGAAGGAAGTTGGGGAATGAAAAAGCTCTGCTCGGCTTTTGCGGGTCTCCGTGGACACTTGCCTGCTATATGATCGATGGTGGATCATCCGACGGATTCCCCAAAACTGTTCAAATGGCAAAGGAAGAGCCGGTTCTTTTTGGTCATTTAATGGAGAAAATTACTACGGTTATTATAGATTACATTCGAATGCAGTCAGAAGCTGGCATTGATGCCCTGCAAATATTTGATAGTTGGCACTCACTCTGCCCTGCTGAAAAGGCATGGGACTGGTCTTTGTCCTGGATTAATACAATTGTAAAGGAAGCACCCTCCGAACTGGCACTGATCCTCTATGCTAAATCTCCACCTGATCGTCTAAAACTATTAGCCAGCACAGGGGTGCAAGGACTCAGTGTGGATCAAGGGCACGACTTACTTTTCGCCAGAAATACTCTGCCTTTGCCCCTCGCACTGCAGGGAAACCTGGCCCCAGAACTTATGGAGACTAACGCGGATAAAGTTCAAAGAGAAACCCAAAAACTACTTTCGGAAATGAATGGAGACGCGGGGCATATTCTTAACCTCGGGCATGGTATAAGACCAACTGCCAAGATTGAGTGCATGGATGCCTTGGTCCAAGCAACCCGAACTTTTTCGCCAACCTAAAAAATACCGAATTTAGCTTGGTGACATTTGGTGAGACTTGCTGACAGGAAAACAAATTCCAGCAACAGCCTCATTGAAATCCTCAAAACCTTCAATAATTTCAATCTCCATACGAATGTAATATAAGGGAATCACCGGGTTGTAAGTCGAAGGTATACGGACGGCATCTTTTTCCGTTGTGACCATGACATCTGCACCACTATTTTTAGCCTGTTGAAACATATGGTCTAATTCTTGGGTCTCATACCTGTGGTGGTCCAAAAATCTTTTCTTATAGCGAAGTTCCCCCGACATTCGATTGATGATATTTTCAAAACCACGGGGAGAGGCAATGCCACAAAATACACCTACAAATGATTCGTGTAGGAAATTTAAGCCTTTTTGCTCGATACCATTCACTTCCTGAAAATATCTAGGTTTGTGAACACATCTTATAATCTCTGCAGTTTTATTATATTCACGGATGGTTTCCAATAGGTTCAAATCCGGCTCAGACTCCGATTTTGTAAGAAAAACATAGGAGGCACGTTTAAGATGACTAACCGGTTCTCTCAAAATCCCGCGCGGAAGAAGACATCGGTTACCAAATGGGTTAGTCTGGTCGACGAGCAAGAGGTTCATCTTTCCCTTGATCGGTAAGTATTGGAAACCATCGTCCAAAATCAATGCATCCGCCTTAAACTTTTTAATCGCAAATTTTCCTGATTTCACTCGATCTCTTCCTGTAATCACAACCACTCCCGGAAGATTTTTGGCCAACATAAAAGGTTCATCTCCTGCCTCCTCAGAATCCATCAACATCTTATTTCCATCACTTACAACTTTTGGAGGATACTCCTTACGCTTGCGAAAAATGTTCCCAAAAGAACTGTCTTCCAAGTCTTGCTTACTTTTGTATCCACGACTTAAAATGGCAACTGTAAGTCCTCGGGACACAAGTTCCTTGGCAAATCTTTCAACAACAGGAGTTTTTCCGGTTCCCCCAACAGTTAAATTTCCAACGACAAGAACAAAACAATCCAAAGTGGTATGCTTGAAAAACCAATTCCTTGCGTATAGAAAAACTCTGGTTCTAACAATGACTGAAAAAAGATATGAAAATGGATGAAGAAATAAGCCAAACAAGCGAGCTGACACCGATAAATCACGATCGTAAATAACACCTTCAACAAATCCCTCAAAGCTGTTAAATAGCTTTTGTAACCAAGTTTGATTGTCTGTAGACATAAATATATATTTCTTACCTACTTTGCCATTTCTTTCAATCCGAATTAATAATTTCCACTTTTGATCGATTGACTTTGCCTACAAGAAAGCTTTGATGTCTAATTCCTCGTAAAATCACTGATGCAAGTTACCTTATTAAAATCTAAACTTCACCGTGCCTCGGTTACCTCTGTGGCCCCTGATTACTCAGGCAGTTTATCCATAGATCGTGATCTGCTCGATGCTGCAGGCTTTCTCCATCACGAAAAAATCCTGGTTGGAAACATAACCAATGGAGAAAGGTTTGAAACCTACTGCATACCCGCCCCTTCGGGCTCTGGAGAAATCGCACTAAATGGTGCCGCCGCACACAAAGGAAAACCGGGAGACTTACTGGTCATTTTATCTTTTGTTTCTTTAGACCCTGAAGAAGCAGCGGTTTGGGAACCGCGACTTATTTTGGTTGGCGATGACAACTTATCTCACGAAATCATACCCCTTCCCTCCTCTAATAAAGATGATTGATTACAAACTCCACATCCCTGGTCCAGTTAATGTATCTGAAGGTGCTTATAAGGCACTAGCCACCCCCGTCATGGGTCATAGAAGCTCGGACTTTGTTGATTTGTACAATCAATGCCAGCCTTTACTTCAAAAACTTTTCCAAACCCAGGATCCTGTTTTCCTTTCTACTTCCAGTGCCTGGGGCGTCATGGAAGGTGCCGTTCGTAACTTAACCAGAAAAAAGACCCTTTGCTGCACTTGCGGAGCATTCTCTGATAAGTGGATAGATGTTGTTCACAGATGTGGGAAAAGCGGGGATTCACTTAGTGTTGAATGGGGCCAACATATTGATCCAGTAGAATTAGATAAGCGTTTATCAACTGGAGAGTATGATCTTGTAACTTTAGTGCATAACGAAACATCTTGCGGGATGATGAACCCCCTCGAGGAAATCATGCAGGTTTTAGCGAAATATCCTGATGTTTTATCCGTAGTCGATTCTGTTAGTTCTTTTTCCGTTGTCCCCATTCCTAAGGACGAACTTGGTATCGATGTCCTGCTTACAGGTTCCCAAAAGGCCCTGGCCCTCCCCCCTGGTTTAGCTCTGTTGTCAGTTTCTTCCCGTGCTTTTGAAAGAGCAAAGCAAATAGAGGATCGTGGCTACTACTTCGACTTTATAGAGTTCTTAAAAAACCACGATAAAGGAATGACTCCGAGTACACCGGTTATTCCACTCATTCATGGGCTTTTATACACCCTAGAGCATATTTTTGAAGAAGGAGTTGACAGTCGTTTCAAGAGGCATGCAGACTTAAATACCCAAGTTCATAATTGGATAGAGGCGAAGGGATTTGAGCTTCTTCCTCAAAAAAAGTACGCTTCCAAATCTTTAAGTTGTGTAAAAAATAACCTCAACATGGACGTGGCTGGGTTTGTTAAAGCCCTCAGAGAAGAAAAGAAATTATCCATAGACGGCGGCTATGGTAAAATTAAAGGTAAAACCTTTCGGATATCAAATATGGGGAATGAAAACACAGAAACCATCGCTTTTCTGCTTAATCAAATGGATGCGATCATCGACCGTTTTCTCCCGGCCTAACACTTCCAACAAATCATTCATTGATGAAAAAGCTCGTAATTGCAGAGAAACCTAGTGTTGCCAGAGATTTAGCCCGAGTACTGGGCAAGGTTCCGAAAAAAGAAGACTATTTCGAAAACGATGAGTGGGTCATTGACTGTGCAGTTGGCCACCTTGTCGAACTTTTTATGCCAGATGATTTCGATAAAAAGTTAAAAGCATGGAAGTTGGCAAACCTTCCCATTATTCCTCCTGAATTCAAGCTCAAACCTATTGCAGCAAACAAAAAGAAATTTCAACAACTCAAAAAACAGCTAAAGCGTAAAGATATCGATTTTGTCGTAAATGCATGCGACGCAGGTCGAGAAGGTGAGCTAATCTTCACCTATGTATATGAGCTAGCTGGTTGTAAGCACCCTGCTAAAAGGCTTTGGATGTCGTCCATGACAGACAATTCGATCAATGAGGCTTTTTCAAATCTCCGCGATGGTGACCAATTAAAGCCTCTGCAGGATGCAGCTAGGTGCAGATCTGAATCTGATTGGTTGATCGGTATCAATGGAACCAGAGCGGTTACTATCAAGAGGAGTCGTGGCCGTTCTCGCCAAGTTTCAACCGTGGGAAGGGTACAGACCCCTACCCTATCCCTCGTAATATCCCGAGAGCATGATATTCAATCTTTTGTCCCAAAAACATTCCATAAAATTTCGGCGGACTTTGAAGTTAAAGAAGGGAAATATACAGGTGTATATCAAAAATCAGGCTTTAAAAAAGATCCAAACGATAAGCACCAAAAAATTGATCGACTTTGGGACGAGCAAGTGGCCAAAGACATCCTTGACAGTCTCAATCAAGCGAATACTGCCCAAGTCACTGAGGTTAAAAGGCGTTCCCCTCAGGCGGCCAACAAATTGTATGACCTTACCTCTTTGCAAAGAGAAGCCAATCGCCTGCACCATTTCCCTGCGAGTCGAACGCTTCAACTTGCTCAGTCTCTCTACGAAAGGCACAAAGCAATAACTTACCCTCGTACCGACTCCAAGGCTCTCCCTGAAGACTACGGACCTAATTGTACGGAAGTCCTTCATGCACTAGGTGGATCTCTTGCCCCTCATGCCCAGAAGGCCCTGTCTCAAAACTGGGTCGATCCCAAAAATAAGAAAATTTTCGACAACAAACAGATCAGCGATCACTTCGCGATCATTCCAACCAACACTCCACCTTCGGGATTGGATGCCAATGAGTCTAAGATTTACAACTTGATTGCGAAAAGGTTTATTGCAGCTTTTTATCCACCTGCGCAATGGGATGTAACTACCCGTACCAGCCTGATTGGAGATCACTCTTTTAAGACTGAGGGTCGTGTACTTGCTGAACCATCCTGGCTAGCTATCTATGGAAAGGATAACCAGCCCAGCGACACTCTTGTGGCACTATTACCAGAAGATAACGGATCTGCAATGTGTTCCACCCCAATCATTGAAACAGACCAAACGAAGCCTCCTCCCCGTTATTCGGAAGCTACTTTACTTTCAGCAATGGAAAGTGCCGGAAAGCTAATTGATGATGAAGAGCTTGCCGAAGCAATGAAAGAAAAAGGCTTGGGTACACCTGCGACCCGAGCTGCAACGATTGAGCACTTAATAAAAGAAAAATATGTTCGAAGGGAAGGAACCCAGCTACACCCGTCTCTCAAGGCGGAAGACCTTTTTCAATTCCTTCATGCTGCCAATGTAAATGTGCTCACTAGTCCCACCATGACTGGAGAGTGGGAGCATAAATTGCGTAAAATTGAGAATGGAGAAATGTCGAGGGATGAATTCATGCAGGAGATTAGCTCTCTTACGCAAGATTTTGTATCCAAGACCACAGGTTTCACAGAAACTGCGGATTCATTTAAAGACACTACCTTAAAATCACCTGTGGATGGAAAGCCTCTTTTTGAAGCTCTTAGCTTTTATCAAGATTTGGAAGGTGAATTTAAAATTTCTAAAAGCATTGCTGGAAGAAGGCTGGAAATTGAAGAAGTTGAACTGCTGCTGAAAGAAAAAAGGATTGGTCCTCTTGATGACTTCATTTCTAAAGCTGGAAAAAGATTTTCAGCTATGTTGAAACTTGAAGATGACTTTAAAGTAAGTTTTATTTTTGATAATAACTCAGATGATCAAGAGTCTGAGGAAGTTGAATTACTTAAAGATGCACCTGTTGTCGCAAAATGTCCCATTTGCCAAAATGACATTAAGCAAACAGGACTTTCCTATGTCTGTGTTCAAAATAAGAAAATTTCTGATGGAGAATGCACTTTTCGTATTACTAGAAAATTACTCGACAAAGAAATTCCATTGGATGAATTTCAAAAATTAGTTAACGAGAAAAAGACAGGTTTGATAAAGGGCTTTGTATCCCGAAGAACTAAAAGACCTTTTGATGCGAATCTAATCCTTAAGGACAATGGAGGTATTGGCTTTGAATTCCCTCCAAGAAAAAAGAAAACTGCATAATTTGTTATGCCGCTCTACATGTATGAAGTGCTGGTTGGATGTGAGCCTTATGAACGCTTTGAGGTTGAACAACTACTAGGTTCTCCCCCGTTAATTAAACATCCCATCACTGGAGAACGAGTCCGTAAATTAGTTTCTGCCGCATCTATCTCCCTCACACACACAGACAAGAGAGAAAAATCAGTTCTTTCAGACCAAAATCTTGCAAGACACGGATTTACCAAATACGAAAAAGCAGATTCAGGTCGCTCTTATCATAGAACAGCTGGTAAAGATGGCCCACCAATGATAGAATCTTAATACTTATGAGTTCCTCTGTTACCAAAGATAGAAAACCCAGTTGGTTAAGGGCTAAGTTGCCATCTGGACCTGCCTACAGTGAAGTTCGTGATATTGTTGATACAAATCAACTTCATACAGTTTGCCAAAGTGCTCAGTGCCCTAACATGGGTGAATGTTGGTCGAGAGGCACAGCAACCTTGATGATTCTTGGTAATGTATGCACTCGTGCATGTACTTTCTGTGCCGTACAAACCGGTAAGCCAACAGAGCTTGACCTTGCGGAACCTCCCCGAGTCGCAGACGCAGTGGCAAAAATGAATTTAAAACATTGCGTGCTCACTTCTGTTGCTCGAGATGACTTACCTGATGGTGGAGCTAAAGTATGGGCGGCAACCATTCGTGCTGTTCGCCATCGTAACCCTAATACCGCAATCGAGGTATTAGTGCCTGACTTTCAAGGTGAATTTGAGAATTTGGATTTAGTATTGGATGCGTCCCCTAATATCTTTAACCATAACTTAGAAACGGTTGAACGCTTGCAGCGGCCGATCCGAAGGACTGCAAGCTACCAAAGAAGCCTCGATGTACTGAATCATGCCAAGCAACGGGGCTTCCGCATAAAATCTGGAATCATGCTTGGTCTTGGCGAAAAAGAAAATGAAATTCTCGTTGCACTTAAGGACCTAGCTGCAATTGGCTTGGATATTTTAACATTGGGGCAGTACTTGCAACCCAGTCCTGACTATGCACCTATTGACAGGTGGGCAACCCCAGAAGAGTTCGCACATTGGAAAGAGGAATCTCACAAACTTGGTATCAAGATAGTTGAATCTGGTCCATTGGTAAGATCATCCTATCATGCAGAGGAACAATCTGCTTTATTTGCCAAAGATCCAAAGGCTTCGTCCTAACTTTCCATAGTTTTTTCATTCCCTCGAATTTTTAGATTCAGAGGACACACCCTTGTACTATAATTCGATTACTTTTTGCTTTGCGTGGTCACATTTTAGTGATGCCTGTAAAAAAATGAAGGGCGTACACCGAAGTGTACGCCCTCCAAAATTGAATATAAGAAAGATTTTTCTTACATCATGCCGTGATCGTGATCATGACCACCTGGAGCTGCTTTTTCTACTTCAGGAATGTCAGTAATCATGCAATCAGTGGTTAAGAGAAGACCAGCAACTGAGCCAGCATTTTGCAATGCAGTACGAGTCACTTTAGTTGGGTCAACTACACCAGCTTTGATCAGATCTTCATGTGTATCAGTTGCTACATTGTAGCCCATGGTACTCTTAGATTTGAGCACTTGCTGTACCACAAGGGAGCCTTCTACACCAGCATTGTCGCAAAGCTTGCGAAGAGGAGCTTCAATGGCACGGCGTACGATCGTTGCACCAATTGCTTCGTCCCCTTCTAAGTTGTTAGCTGATTTATCAATAGCATTTGCTGCACGGAGCAAAGCAACACCACCACCAGGAAGAATACCTTCTTCAACAGCGGCACGGGTCGCATGTAATGCATCTTCAACACGAGCTTTCTTTTCTTTCATTTCTGGCTCGGTTGCTGCACCAACATTAATTACTGCAACACCACCTGCCAATTTTGCAAGGCGCTCTTGAAGTTTCTCACGGTCATAGTCAGAAGTGGTTTCTTGAATTTGACGACGGATTTGTTTTACACGACCTTGAATCTCAGAAGCTTTTCCTGAACCTTCAACGATAACTGTGTTTTCTTTGTCAACAGAGATACGCTTTGCCTGACCTAAATCAGCAAGTTGAATATTCTCAAGTTTGATACCAAGATCTTCTGTGATGCAACGAGCACCAGTCAAGATAGCAATATCGCGAAGCATTTCCTTGCGACGATCTCCGAACCCGGGTGCTTTAACCGCACAGGCATTTAAGGTACCACGCAATTTATTGACAACTAAGGCAGCAAGTGCTTCACCTTCTACATCTTCAGCGATGATAAGAAGTGGTTTACCCTGCTTGGAAACTAACTGAAGTACTGGAAGTAAGTCATTGAGTGCAGTGATTTTCTTTTCGTAGATCAGAATGAAACAGTCGTCCAA
This sequence comes from Opitutales bacterium, assembly GCA_029254745.1. Lineage (GTDB taxonomy): Bacteria > Verrucomicrobiota > Verrucomicrobiia > Opitutales > Seribacteraceae > Seribacter. The sequence continues at coordinate 14,304 of JAQWWZ010000035.1, forward strand.
GATGGATTCCATGGTGTCATTATTGGTGCAGAAGTAAGGACTTAAGTATCCTTTGTCAAACTGCATGCCTTCAACCACATCAAGGGTAGTCTCGATGCTTTTGGCTTCTTCTACAGTAATGGTTCCATCTTTGCCTACTTTATCCATTGCATCGGCAATAATCTCACCGATTTCATCGTCCCAATTAGCGGAGACAGTTGCAACTTGTCGGACTTCTTCACGATCGGACACTTTCTTGCTGTCACGAAGGAGTTTTGCAACACCAGCTTCTACAGCTTTGTCAATTCCGCGCTTCAAGTAAACAGGGTTTGCACCGGCTGCTACATTTTTAAGTCCTTCACGGTATACACTTGCAGCCAAAACGGTTGCTGTGGTTGTACCATCACCAGCCAAGTCTGAAGTCTTGGATGCTACTTCACGAACCATTTGGGCACCCATATTTTCATAAGGATCTGGTAAATCGATTTCTTTAGCAACGGTGACACCGTCCTTAGTAACAGTTGGGGAACCGAATTTTTTATCAATTAAAACATTTCTACCCTTCGGTCCTAAAGTAACGCTCACTGCGTCAGCAAGTGTGGTTACGCCTTTGAGGACTTTTTTACGAGCAGCTTCGTCGAATAATATTTGCTTAGCCATTTTAGTATTTTATATTTGGTTAGTTAGTTAAGTGCAAAAGTGCCTTATCCGATGACTCCGAGAATGTCATCTTCACGGATTAGTTGATACTCAACATCGTCAAGCTTGACCTCGGTTCCACCATATTTACTGATGAGTACTTTGTCTCCTTTTTTTACTTGAAAAGGAATGACATTACCGTCCTCGTCTTTTTTTCCTGTTCCAAGAGCTACTACTTCAGCTTCTTGTGGCTTTTCCTTTGCGGAGTCGGGGATGATAATCCCGCCTTTGACTTGCTCGTCTTCATCGACTTGCTTGACCAAGACGCGATCTCCCAACGGAGTGATTTTTGGTTTACTCATATTCTATTGTTTTGGGTTTGTTAGATTAATAATCTGTTAGAGTTCAAATTTTACTTTTCAGCTTTTTCTTCTTTTTCGCTGTCTTCATCAACAACTTCAAAATCTGCATCTACGATATCATCATCTTTCTTTTGAGTATCCTTTTCAGAAGCAGAAGATGTATCACTTTCAGCGGTTTCGCTTTCTGCACCAGCAGGGCTAGAGTACTTCATCGCTTCCTTACCGAGTTCTTCAAAGTTCTTTTGCATTTTTTCTTTCGCTTCATTGAGCTCAGCTAAAGTACTATCAGACTTTTCGAGAACTTTTTTCACATCCTCTAAAAGTTCATTGATCTTGTTCTTAAGATCGTCTGGGGCTTTGTCGTTTAAATCAGATAATTGCTTTTCGCTTTGATAGACCATTGAGTCTAATTCGTTGCGAACTTGAATCGATTCCTTCTTTTCTTTGTCCTCCTCTGCGAACTTTTCTGCCTCTTGCTTCAAGCGTTCCACTTCTGCCTCATCCATGCTTGAAGAGCCTGATATCGTAATCTTTTGATCCTTGCCTGTGCCTTGATCTTTGGCAGAAACATTTAAAATACCATTTGCATCAATATCAAATGTAACATCAATTTGTGGAGTGCCTCGTGGTGCTGCAGAAATTCCATCGAGTTTAAAGGTACCCAGAGTTTTGTTATCGTTAGACATGGCACGCTCTCCTTGCAGTACAACAATATCAACTGCAGGTTGATTATCAGCTGCTGTGGAAAACACTTGGGACTTTTTCGTTGGGATTGTGGTGTTGCGTTCAATCATGGGTGTAGAAACACCACCTGCTGTCTCAATACCAAGAGTCAAGGGTGTGACATCTAGTAAAAGGACATCATTAACATCACCTTGTAAAACCGCACCTTGAACCGCTGCTCCAATCGCAACAACTTCATCTGGGTTAACGCCTTGATTTGGATCTTTACCACCTAATTCTTTTGCAAGCTCTACAATTTTCGGACTGCGGGTCATACCTCCAACAAGAACAAGATTCCCAATACTTCCCAAATCGATACCAGCATCCTTGAGGCAAGCCTCGAAAGGCGCCTTTGTTCGTGCATACAAATCGTCGCAGACCTGCTCTAACTTAGCACGAGAAAAAGTGATATTTAAGTGCTTTGGCCCCGAAGCATCAGCTGTTATGAAAGGGAGGTTGATTTCAGTGGATTGGGAAGAGGACAGAGCCATTTTAGCTTTTTCCGCTTCTTCTTTGAGCCTTTGCATAGCCATAGGGTCGCCAGTGAGATCAATACCTTGGTCGTTTTTGAATTCTTTGATCAACCAGTGGATGATTTTCTCATCCCAATTGTCTCCACCAAGTTGAGTATCACCATTGGTTGATTTGACCTCAAATACACCCTCAGCAATTTCCAAAACACTAATATCAAAAGTGCCACCGCCCAAGTCATATACAGCGATGGTTTCCTCACCTTTTTTGTCCAAGCCATAGGCAAGAGAAGCTGCAGTAGGCTCATTGATGATACGTTCAACCTCTAAACCTGCGATAAGTCCAGCGTCTTTTGTGGCTTTGCGTTGGTCATCATTAAAATAAGCTGGCACTGTGATAACAGCCTTGGTAACAGGCTCTCCTAAGTAGGCTTCTGCATCAGCTTTGAGCTTGGCTAAAACCATGGAAGCAATTTGTTCAGGCATGTAAGTTTCGGTCTTGCCATCAATTTCGCATTCAATCACAGCTGCACCGTTTTTACCCTCAACTACCTTGAAAGGGGCAGTAGACATTTCATCCTTAATTTCGGAATATTTTCGACCGATAAGTCTTTTAGCTGAAAAAATTGTATTTTGAGGGTTGGTTACAGCCTGTCGTTTTGCCGACTGGCCAACTAGGCGTTCCCCGTTGCTACTAAAAGCAACGATAGAGGGCGTGGTACGATTTCCCTCAGAATTGGGAATTACCTTAGGCTCACCTGCCTCCATTACTGCCATACACGAATTACTTGTGCCGAGATCTATACCTATAATTTTACTCACGCATCCCTTACTGCAAAAATTATGCCTTAAATAAAAAATCTCCTAATACCCTGATTAAGAATGTATTAAGAAATTAAATGCCTTAAAAAAGGAAGGGTTCACCAACAAAAGCGAGACAGATACAAGTCATATTGTCACAGTCAACAACTATTGTGACTCGTTTGGTGTGTCACCCATTGAACCCTGATCTTCTAGATCATCCAATATCTCCATGACACGATTGCCCCGTTCGATACCAAAATCTCTGACAAATTGTAAACGAGGCGAATATTTAAGAATTACAAAGCGAGTGACTTCCTTACGGATTTCTCCGGCATGTTTGCGAAAGAAAAGCTGAGCTTCTCTCGCATGTTTGTCATCGCCAATTACGGAATAAGCAACCGTTGCGTTTCGTAAATCAGGAGATGTTTCAACAGATGTAATTGTCCAACGAACAGCCTCTGCCCTGTATTTTTGACTAAGGTAGTTGGCTATTTCCCTTTTAATTAACTCGTTAACACGGGTAATCCTTAGACTCATTAAACATCAAAGACTTGGGGTAATTTTATCAACTTCAAAAGTCTCAATAAAATCACCCTCTTCGTATTTATCAAAGGCATCCAATCGTATCCCGCATTCGAAGCCAGCTTTGACCACAGTAGCATCGTCTTTGAATCTCTTCAGAGTTTCTACTTTTCCTTCAGCAATTAATACTCCCCCTCGCATCAAACGAGCCACTTTGTTTCGCCCGATTGAACCTTCCATAACCATGGAACCTGCAACCACACGACCTTTGCTAACCCGGAAGATTTGTCGAATTTCAGCACGACCTGTCTTTTTCTCAACGAGCTCAGGTTCGAGAAGGTTTGCCATATTCTCCTTCGCAAGGTCAATAATTTCATAAATAATATTATTCTGAAAAACATTAACATCTAAATGTTTTGCTTCGCCCATGACACCATTCTCAGACTTGACATTAAAACCAAGTACATCCGCACCAGAGGTACTGGCCATTTTTACATCATTTTTGGTAATCTGCCCAACCTCAGACTGGAGGACTTCAAGTAAAACTTTATCACTCTTGATCATCTCTAAAGAACCTTTTAAGGCTTCAAGCGAACCCCTGACATCAGCTTTCAATATAACTTTATATGTTGTAGCTTTGCTCTTAGAAATTGCTGCAAATAAGGCATCTACCCCAGAAGTTTCTGAAGTTCCACTTCCTGGATCAGCTTCTTCAACAGGGGGAGCGGGAAATTTGTTCAGATTTTCAAATTCTTCAGCTTCACGCCTTGCTTCCCTTTCATTCTTAAATTTCTTGAAGGGTGCACCTGCGTCTGGCACACCTGACCAACCAAGGATATTTACAGGGGTTGATGGAGGGGCAGCTTTCAATTTATTGCCTTGATCATCAATCATGGCTTTTACTTTACAATGAACTGCACCAGATTGAATTGTATCCCCGATTTTGAGAGTGCCTTTTTGCACAATAATTGTAGCCGTCGGTCCCCGACCTACTTCTTGTCTTGCCTCTACGATAACTCCTTCGGAATTTGCGTCTGGATTGGCTTTGAGTTCCATGAGTTCAGACTGCAAGAGTATCATTTCAAGCAAGTCCTCAATATTGTCACCTTTCAGAGCAGAAATTGGAACTGTTACCACATCGCCCCCCCAATCCTCTGGGGGTATAGAGCGTTCCTGCATTTGGGTTTTCACCTTATCTGCATCTGCCCCTTTTGAGTCCATTTTATTAATCGCAATTACTAAGGTTCCTTGTGCCCGCTGTGCAAACTTAAGAGCTTCATCAGTTTGAGGCATAAACCCATCGTCAGCAGCTACAACCAAGACGGCGACATCTGTAAGGTTTGCGCCCCTTTCTCGGATTTTCGAGAAGGCGGCATGACCTGGAGTGTCAAGAAAAGTAATTTTTTGATTATTGTGGGTAATTTGGTAAGCACCAACGTGCTGCGTAATTCCACCAGCTTCACCAGAGACAACATTTGCCTTTCTGATAGTGTCTAAGAGAGTGGTTTTTCCATGATCAACATGCCCCAAAATACAAACAACTGGTGGACGTGATTGGAGGAATTTTTCATCATTTTCGTCGATGACCACTTTCTTCTTAGCAACTGTTTCAGCCTTCTCACCACGATGCTTAATTTCGAGCTCAAATCCTTTAGTTTTAGCTATTCGCCGTGCTACATCCTCCTCAATAGATTGGTTCATTGAGGCAAAAATGCCCATTTCCATGAGCTCGGAAATCAATTGAAATGGTTTTAACCCAATAAAGCCAGCAAAGTCACGCACGACAATGGGAGGCTTCACCATAATTAGGTTACCTTCGACAACTCCTGTGCTTTCGTCATCCGTCTTGGCTTCAACATTAGAAGAGACAGCAGCAGGCGGAGATGGGATTACAGACTTTCCTGCACCTGTAGGTGGTGGCGGAGCTGAAGCTCGTTTCGTGGGTGGAGGGGGTGCCATACTCGGAGGTTTTGGAGGTTTAACCTCAGGGTTGGCATTACCACTGTTACTACCTTCTGGATTCAACTTGAGGGCAGCAGCCTGTTCGGATTTAAGTTGTTCTTCTTTTGTGGCTTTCTCAGCCTCGTCTTTCTCCAACTTTTCCTGGTCTAAGTCTGCCTTGGTTCGCACGATTGGGGCTTTCTTTTTACCCTGGACTTTCAATGCATCGTCAACAGATGGTGTTTCTGTTACAGAACCATTGGCCGAAGTATCAGCACCCGATTGGGTAGAAAATTCATCGATAAGGGACTGAGCTGAGATATTGTCAATCGTTGAAGATGCACTCTTTAGATCGTATCCTCTTTTCGAAAGGATTTCCAAGACCTCTTTACTGGTTTTGTTAATTTCCTTTGCAATTGCGTGGATACGAACACTCATAAGCTATAAAATAATGATTAAGATTCTGTTGATTCTTGCGTCGATTGTGGTGGGCCCACTGAAACTTTTGCTAGGATAACATCCGCAGTTTCTGCTTCAAAACCCAAGCCTACCAAGTCATCAGAGGTCACCCCCTCAAAAGCATCTGGACTCACAAGTCCAAAAGCAACCAAGCGATCAGCTACTTCAAATTCAATTCCAACAGAGGTAAGAGCTTCGGCAGCCTTGAGTTTTCTTTCGTCAAAACCGACTTGTTTAACAACGACTTTTCCAATATCGAGTTTCCATCCAAGTAAGCGGGAGGTCAGCCTTGCATTGATACCCTTTCTTCCAATGGCGACCGAAAGATCGTCTTCCACAACTTCAAAGTACATTCTTCGCTTGTCCCGGTCTAAAGTTACATTTTGAGGAACGGCTGGCTTTAGAGCTTCTGCAAGTTGTTCAATTGGGTCTTCAAACCAACGTACAATATCAACTTTCTCACCGTTCATTTCCCGGACAATGCTTTTAACTCGAGAACCGCGTGCACCTACGCAAGCCCCGACAGGGTCAACTTTTGGATCGGTGCTTTTGACACAAACTTTTGTACGATAGCCTGGTTCACGGGCCATGGCCGCAAGAGAAACTGTACCGTCTGCAATCTCTGCAACTTCCATTTCAAATAATTTGCGAACAAAATTGAGGCTGGATCTGCTCAAAATCAATTCAGGTCCACGGCCATGTTGTTCAAGCTTGTTCAACAAGCAACGAATGCGTTCACCCGGCACCCAGTCTTCACCGGGAACTCTTTCTCTCCATGGCAGTAAAGCTTCCGCTTTTCCGACTTCGACGATGAGGTCCCCCCGCTCTTTACGCCGGACAATACCCATAACCAAATTTCCAACTTGGTCTCGGAATTCGTCATAAATATGCTCCTTCTCGAATTGGCGAAGTCTTTGCTTGATGGCTTGCTCGGCAGTTTTAGCGGCAATTCGGCCCAGATAGGATGGGTCCATTTCGCGTTCTACCATATCACCGACCTGTGGATTTTCGGCGTAAAGCCTTGCTTTGTCTACATGGATTTCTCGGGCAGTATCGGAGACAGACTCAACTACTTCTAGTCGTGTCCAAGCCTGCATCACACCATTTTTAGCGTTAATTTCTACTCGGACGTCACTGGAGGAATTAACACCCCTTTCCGCTGCGGCCTTAACGGCACCTTCAATCGTGGCAATCATGTCCTCACGGCTGATACCTTTCTCTTTCTCCATGTATTCGAGAACTGCGAGAATTTCGCTACTCATAGTGATTGATAGTTTTTGGGTTTTGGAAAATAGGAATAAAAAAGGCGAGCAAGGCCCGCCTATCTTCGAGATTAGACTGTTAGTATTCCTTTCTATGGTTTCCCTGATTAAATGTCAATTCATACCTATGGGAGTGGAAGTTTTATCTTTTCAGCATTGCAGCTCGGTCTTAAAGGCTTATGAATTCTTAGTCTTCATGAATAAATTACGCTTCACTACCCTACCTGGCGATGGCATTGGTCCTGAAGTCATGGATATCGCTCTCAATGTACTCAAAGCCCTCGGTGAGAAAAAGAATTTCACTTTCGAATCCTCCTCCCATGATGTAGGAGGTATTGGAATCGATAATCACGGAAATGCCCTACCTGAATCTACTCTCTCGGCTTGCAGGGAAGCAGATGCGATACTTTTTGGTTCTGTAGGTGGGCCCAAGTGGGAGAATTTGCCACCAAAAGAGCAACCCGAAAGGGCAGCTCTTCTGCCTATTCGAAAAGCATTTCAATTATTTGCTAACCTTCGGCCCGGAAATTTGTACCCAGAATTAGCTGACTTATCCCCCCTTCGCACTGACACTGTTATCGATGGAATTGATGTTCTCTGCGTCAGAGAACTCACTGGGGGAATTTACTTTGGACAGCCGAAAAGTACCAAAACATTGGAGAATGGAGAAGAGGAAGCAATTGATACCATGATTTACAAGACGAATGAGATTGAGCGGATTGTAGAAGTAGCAATCAAAGCTGCTTCTCTTCGGGATGGTCGTATTTGCTCTGTTGATAAAGCCAATGTGCTTGAGACTTCAGTCCTGTGGAGAAAAGTTGTTTCCGATTGTGTCCAAAAACTTGACCCCTCTATCGAACTTTCCCACATGTATGTCGACAATGCTGCCATGCAATTGGTTAGGGATCCAAACCAATTTGATGTTTTAGTTACTGAAAATATGTTCGGAGATATATTATCTGATGAACTTGCGGTAATTTGCGGATCTCTTGGGATGCTTGCTTCCGCCAGTCTAGGAACGGGAAAAAATAGCCTAAATTTACCCTTTGGTTTATACGAGCCAGCTGGAGGTACCGCCCCAGATATTGCCGGCATGGGACTGGCTAACCCTTGTGCACAAGTTCTTAGTGCAGCCCTCATGCTTCGATACAGTTTCGGAATGGAAGCAGCGGCAGCATCTATTGAAAATGCGGTCAAGGAGACAATTCGTTCTGGCCTTCGCACCGGTGATATTGCCAAGGGCGAGAGCACAGTTGGAACCAAAGAGATGGGTGATGCTATAATTCAGCACCTAAGCTAAATATTCGCGATCATAACCATTTATTTTTACCCTAATATTCATGAAGGCTGAAGTCATACGACAATCTTTTATCGACTTCTTTAAGTCCAAAGAACACCAATTTGTAGCTTCTGCTCCGTTACTTCCCGAATCACCAAACCTGCTGTTTACCAACGCAGGTATGAATCAATTCGTCCCTTATTTTTTGGGAGATCAACAAGCTCCTTTTTCTCGGGCTACCGATACTCAGAAATGTATTCGGGCAGGAGGTAAGCATAACGACCTAGAAGATGTAGGATTTGATACTTACCACCATACATTTTTTGAAATGCTTGGAAACTGGTCTTTTGGAAATTACTTCAAAAAGGAGGCGATTGAGTGGGCGTGGGAACTACTTGTAAATGTTTGGAAGTTCCCCCCCGAACGTTTGTTTGCCAGTGTGTACAAACCACAGGAAGGCGACCCAGCAGAGTTTGACCAAGAGGCTTATGATTTGTGGTCCAATATTTTTAAATCGGCCGGACTTGATCCTGAGATTCATATTGTTATGGGCGGGAAAAAAGATAATTTTTGGATGATGGGAGAAACTGGCCCCTGCGGTCCATGTAGCGAACTTCACATTGACCTGACGCCTGACGGCAAATCACTGGGTAAATTAGTCAATGCAGACTCCCACCTTTGTATTGAAATATGGAATTTAGTATTTATTCAATTTAACGCCGGCAGAGATGGTAGTTTTTCTCCCCTTGCCTCAAAACATGTAGACACGGGAATGGGGTTTGAGCGAGTGGCAGCTGTCATGCAGTCCACAAAAGAATTCACTGATTTTTCTAAGCCCACCTCAAATTATGACACCGATGTATTTTTTCCTATTTTTGAGAAACTAAGCTCCATGTCCGGCATGCATTACACCTCAACTTTGCCCAAAGGGGGAAAACCTGAAAATAAACAGGAAGAAGTGGATGTAGCTTTTCGAGTCATTGGGGATCACCTGCGAGCACTCTGCTTTTCCATTGCTGATGGAATACTACCGGGTAACAGCGATCGTAATTATGTTGTAAGACGAATCTTAAGAAGGGGGATACGCTACGGTCGGACTTTAGGGTTTGAGCAACCTTTTTTTCACCTCCTTGCTCCAACACTGATTAAACAAATGGGTGGATTTTTCCCAGAGCTTCAGAAACGAAAAGATCTCATTCTTAAAACACTTAAGTCTGAGGAAGAATCTTTTAATAAAACCTTGGATCGGGGGATCGAACTTTTTAGCCGTGAAATCAAGTCCTTAGATTCTGGCAATCAACTTTCAGGTTCTTTTGCATTCAAGCTCTATGACACTTTCGGCTTCCCCCTTGACCTCACTGAGCTCATGGCTCGAGAATCCAACCTTTCTGTAGATATAAAGGCATTCGAAATCGAAATGAATGCTCAAAGGGAGCGGGCCCGGCAAGCACATAAATCAGTCGACATCTTAGTGAGCGAAAACTCTCCTGGGGCAGATGCTACAGAATTCACTGGTTACAATATCGATAATCTTTGCAATTACCCCTCCACTTGCACGGACTGTATACATCAAAATGATATTACCTACTTAGTCTTCGACCAATCTCCTTTTTATGCAGAAATGGGCGGTCAAGTTGGAGATTCTGGGTGTGTTTTCATCGCCAATGAAACCCACGTGATTACCCATGTCAAAAAAGACAGTTCTGGCCGTTTTCTGCATACACTCAAGGGGTTGCCGGAAAAGCAGGGTTTGAAGGGCGAAAAGGCATTGCTGAGCGTTGATACTGGGAGGCGCCAATCGATCCAGAGGCATCATACCGCAACCCATGTACTTCACTGGGCCCTGCGGCAAGTCCTTGGTGATCATATCCGTCAAGCTGGTTCCTTAGTAGAGTCCGACCGTTTACGCTTTGATTTTTCTCACTTTGAAGGAATTAAACCTGAGCAGATACTAGAAATAGAAAAGATTTCCAATGAAAAGCTTTTGCTTAATGATAAACTGGAAGCCTATGAAGTTCCTTTTTCTCAAAAAGCAGATGAAGTTATTGCCTTTTTCGGAGATAAATATGGCGAAGTTGTAAGAGTTGTAAATCTAGGTGGGTGGAGCCAAGAACTTTGCGGGGGCACTCATGTTTCCTCCGCAGGTGAAATTGGGTCCATTCGGATAGTCAACGAATCTGCGATTTCAGCCGGCACTCGAAGAATTGAAGCTGTTGCTGGATTCTCCGCTCACAAATGGGCAGATGACCGAATCTCCTTGGTCCAAAAGCTCAGCCATCAACTTTCTTGCCAGCCGAATGAGATTTCAGAACGCATTTCACAGATGCAGGCAAAAGCAAAAGAGCTAGATAGAAAACTTCGTGCCTTTGAACAAAAAGGTCAGGCAGGTATAGCGGATGAGCTCATTGAAAAGGCGGTACAATCCGGAGAGATTCGCTTGATTAAGTCGGTTGTCCCTGAGCTTTGCCCTAATGATCTCCGTGCTCTAGCTGCACAAGTCAACAAACGCTCAAATCCGTCCGTTGTTCTTTTGGCGAGCGTAGCCAATGATAAGTGTGGGATGGTATGCATCTGCTCACAAGCTGCAATCGACGTTGGTCACCAAGCCGGAAAATACCTTGGCGAGCTAGCAAAAAAGCTTGGGGGAAAAGGAGGTGGCAAACCAGATTTTGCTATGGGTGGTGCACCGGCTTCCAGTGATATAAACGAGGCTCTATCGAGCATTATTTTTAGCTAAAGGGGCGTGAGGTTACGAATTCTCCTTCCACCGACCATGGCGGGCAGTGTGCAGCGTAATGCCATCCCTGCAAAAGTTGAGCTTGAACAGGAAGACGGGAGTCGTCTTCCACCGGAAAAAGTTTCTTCCTCGGCATTTGCAAACCTAGCCGATGCAGAAAGGTCGGCTCTTTTTGCTCTTTCTCAATGGTGCGGTGGAAGCCTTACTTCTTTCCTTCAACTTACCCTTGAGCAAATGGGAGAGCTATTGAAATTACTTCATGAAGTCTCCTGTTTTTATCCTGCAAATAACCCGGACTCTGAAATCATTTGGAAAGATGGCAACCTGACAGGAGTCAGTAATTTCATTGATCCCCCCCAACGGGATCGGCCCCGACCCGTTCGGGAAATTAAAGAAAAAAACGATCATATTCCCCCAGCCCCCATCCCAAATGTTCCTGACTATAATGGACCACCAATAGAAGTCGAAGGCTCGACTGAATATTTGCGTATTATTTTGCCATCTTCAGAACACCCGGGCTATATGGAAGTATTACGTCTTCTAAGGGAGTGGAATTTTCTCCGGGACCGTTCTCACCGGCATTGGTGGTGGTTGCGCGACCCGTCATCTGTACTCGAATTCCTGGCATCTCACCAAGAAGATCTTGCATTGGATTACGAGGCAGAATTTACCCAAAACTTTAAAAAACTCACCTCGACAATCCAAAAAGCAGAAATTCGCACATCGGCGAGGGAATCAAGTGATATCGCCGAGGTCGATATATGTATTGAAGCTGGTAAGGTTCCGCTAGATGTGCTCGAACATGCGCTGTCCACAGGAAAAAATCATGTCCGCCACGGAGAAAAAGTGTACCTACTCACTCGTGACCTCAAAGAAAAAGCGAGCCGCCTGCAACGCATAATTTCTGGCAACCCGGATGCTCCCCTTCTTGCTCGGACAAGTCATGCTGTAGAAAAATTTCAAGCACCAGCTCTCGAAGAATTTCTTGTCGAAGTCGACCCCCGCTTCCAGCCTCCAGCTAAGTGGAAAAAAAGAAGCACCGCACTCAGGGATCTTTCTACCCTCCCCCCCCCCAGTCTCAACGATTCCTTACAGAATACCCTCCGGCCCTATCAGACGACGGGGGTTGCTTGGCTTCTCCACCTATTCCGTAACGACTTAGGTGGTATCTTAGCTGACGAGATGGGGCTAGGAAAAACACTGCAAGCCCTTGCTTTTTTATCAGCTCTCCGAAAAGAACGGGGATTTTCAACGGTTTCACTTGTGGTTTGCCCTGCTTCCCTTTTAGAAAATTGGAAGAGGGAAGCAACCCGATTTTGCCCCGAATTATTATCCTACATTCACCATGGTACAAACCGTTCGGAAGAAGCAACCGAACTGGGCAAGAATGATCTCATCATTACCTCGTATGGTACCTTAGTTCGTGATCTTGAGATATTTGAGTGCATACCCTTTCTCTGTGTTATCGGGGACGAGGCCCAACATTTAAAAAACCGGAAGACTAACAACGCCAAGGCGATGTCCTCCTTAAACTCGGAGGGACGAGTCCTTCTCACCGGCACCCCAATTGAAAACAGTGTATCCGACCTTTTATCACTGCTTGAATTTCTTTTGCCAGGGGCACGCCCCAACCTCCCACCCGCATCCCGTGGTGATGAGCGAATTTGGCATGAGCGGAGAATCCTCAAGGAATCGGCACCCTATTTATTGAGAAGAAGTAAAAAAGATGTAGCCCCGGAATTACCTGAAAAAATTGAGCAGGTTCTATATGTTGATTTAACTGAAGAGCAAAAAGATTGCTATGCGAAGATTCGCCAATCTGCAGAAAACGAACTCAATAGAATGGCAGATTCAGGATCCTCAGAGGGTGCGATGCGGATGAAAACCCTGACCCAATTGCTACGACTACGCCAAACATGCTGTGATCCCCGCTTGGTGGACCCAGATTTCCCAGCCGATCAATCTGCAAAATTGAATGCCTTCCGTGAATTGCTTTATACCTGCCTGGAAGGCGGTCATCGGATGTTGGTTTTTTCTCAATTTGTAAAAGTTCTTCAACTTTTAAAATCCGAGCTCGAAGCTGCTGGCCTCAGTTTTTGCTACCTCGATGGATCATCCAAAGATCGAATGGCTCAGGTAGACCGGTTTCAAGAAGATGATACCGTACCCGTATTCCTCATATCTCTAAAAGCGGGTGGGACCGGATTAAACTTAACCGCAGCGGATGTTGTTGTTCATTTCGATCCTTGGTGGAACCCAGCAGCCGAAGCACAAGCCAGTGATCGGGCTCATCGTATCGGCCAGGATAAACAAGTAACCGTCTATAAATTAATTACTTCGGGAACTGTCGAAGAAAATGTCCTGCAACTCCAGCAAGGAAAAAGAAAACTTCTCGAACAAGTATTTGAAGAATCTGAAGCGGCTAACCTAGCTCTTGGCGTCAACGATCTAAGAGAATTAATCTAAGATCTTTTCGCTTTCAGCTTGATCCTTTCCCCTTGATAAGAAGAGGTCTCTTTGACATGGTAATAACCTTTCACCTTATTGATTATGAATACACAATCCATCCGACAATCCGATCCTGAAGCAAAAGGCGAGCAAGGTCCCGCCATGAAAGGGGCTGACGTTCTCGTCAACGCCCTTGAGCGTGAGGGTGTGGATGTGGTATTTGCCTACCCTGGTGGAGCTTCGATGGAATTGCATCAAGCCCTTACCCGTTCAGAAAAAATTCGAACCATCCTCCCCCGCCAAGAACAAGGGGGTGGTTTTATGGCCCACGGCTATGCCCGGGCAACTGGAAAAGCTGGAGTTTGTATGGCCACATCAGGCCCAGGAGCAACCAATTTGGTCACCTGTATAGCCGATGCTTTTATGGACAGTATTCCCATGGTCGCAATCACCGGTCAAGTATATCAACAGTTTATCGGAAAAGCTGCCTTTCAGGAAACTGATTTTTTTGGCATGACTTTGCCCATCGTCAAGCACAGCTACCTTGTACTGACCGCAGAGGACTTGCCTAAAGTTGTAAAAGAAGCTTTTTATCTCGCCGAAAGTGGGCGTCCTGGCCCCGTCGTAATCGATATACCCAAAGATGTTCAACAGAAAGTTTTCGAACCTTTCTTCCCTGCTGAAGTCGAGGAACTTGAGGGCTACAAACTAGATTCTCCCAAGGCATCAGATGAGGAACTGATTGAGGTTCTAAACCTGATTGCCAAATCAAAAAAGCCTGTCCTATACACAGGGGGAGGAATCATTTCTTCGGAGGCGCATAAGGAATTAAAAGAATTTGTAGAACTTACCGGACTACCTGTGACTCATACATTAATGGGCATCGGAGCTTTCGATCCAGAACATGAGCAATCCCTCTACTGGTACGGAATGCACGGTACAGTTGCGGGCAACTGGGCTGTTTGTGAAAGTGATCTTCTCCTTTGTGCGGGTGCTCGCTTTGATGATCGTATCACCGGAGTCGTGAGTAAGTATGCGCCGGATGCTTATGTGATACACTTTGATGTGGACAAGTCAGAACATAATAAGAATGTCCACGCTCACTTCCCCATTCGTACTGATATCAAATATGCGTTAAAAAGGATGTCCGAACTTTTTAAAGAAAAAGGCTTTGAAAAGCCTGATCTTTCCACATGGATGTCAACCATCAAAGGTTGGAAAGAAGAGTATCCATTTAAGTATAACAAAGGAGAACACATCACCTCACAAGAAGCTGTGGATGTGCTCTATCAAGAATCTAAAGGAGAAGCGATTATTACAACCGGAGTGGGCCAGCATCAAATGTGGGCAGCCCAGTATTACAGGTTCAAAGATCCTCGCACTTATATTTCTTCTCTTGGCCTTGGTACCATGGGCTTTGGTTACCCTGCAGCAATTGGTGCAAAGGTTGCCCGTCCTGACAAAGAAGTCATCGATATTGATGGAGACGGCTCTTTCTTAATGAATGTCCAGGAGCTTGCGACCGCTAAGATAGAAAAAATCAACGCGAAATGCTTACTTCTAAACAACCAGCACCTCGGGATGGTTGTGCAATGGGAAGACCGGTTTTATGAATCCGTTCGCGGACATACCATTTTATGTGATCCTGAAAACATTGGTGGTCCTGATAACCTCGATGCTATTTACCCCGATTACATTACAATGTGTAAAGGCTTTGGTGTAAAAGCTCGCCGTGTTTCCAAGCGTGAAGACTTACAAGACGCCATGCGTGAAATGCTAGAAGCAGAGGAGCCTTACCTTTTGGAAGTCATTGTGCCCTACACCGAACATGTTCTCCCGATGATCCCGCAAGGCAAATCCGCAAAGGAAATGCTTACCGAATAAGCCAAAAAGATGATTCCGATAATATGTACTAAACTCGGAATCTTTTGATCAAGAATTTGCCTTGCATGAAAGAACAATCTACTTTCTCAAAACCTGTAGAGTTGTTTATCGCTTTAATTGTAATTGTAAGCGTCATTGCTTATATCCTTGAAGTTGAGTTTGCCGGTTCAGAGCATAGTCTTGAAGGACATCCCATATGGCTTTGGATAGAGAGAATTGTAGCCATTATCCTGACAGGTGAGTATCTTTTACGATGGAAATATGAGGGGCGAAGGTACCCCCGAAGCTTGTTGGGCGGCATTGACCTGATTGCGATTCTACCCTTTTGGATAGGTTTTATCACCCCTATTTCCTGGCTTGGATTAGTGCGTTCTATGAGAATCCTGCGCTTACTTAAATTGTACCGTCAAAGTCATGCGATGAGAATTTTTGTACAAGCTTTACTGGGTTCAAGGCACTACCTCAGCGGCATGCTTTTAATTGTTTTTATTTTTGTACTATTTAGTGCTGTGGGCATCAGGGAAATCGAAAGGGATGTTCAACCAGAAAAATTTGGAACTCTGTTTGATTCAGTCTGGTGGACCATTGTAACACTTATGTCAGTTGGATATGGAGATGCAGTGCCGATATCCAAAGTTGGAAAGTTTTTTGCTCAATTTGTAATGGTCGCCGGGGTTGGTCTTACTGCTGCATTTATTGGTATTGTGGGAAGTAATGTATATGCTCAAGTTCAAAAACTAGACCAACGGGATAAAGAAGAAGGTACAAAAAGAAACAGAGAAGATTAACGTTTGTAGTCCAAAGTGATTACAAACTGAAAGTCATATTCTCCTGATGTACTGGAATGGACGAGCGAACGCAGACTGGAATCATTAGAAAAAGATTCCGTATCAATACTCGCTGAAAAATATTTTTCCATTTTATTCTCACCCCCTTTACCCCAAACCCAACTATTTCTATGTAAGAGTGATCCGTGAGGTGGCAGTAGATAGTCTCCATATCTTGACTCAATATATTCGGTATAAAAAGGACCTCTTGGTTTTCCAAATTTAAAAAAGTTTTCAACTTTATTTAGATAAATAGGCAAATCCGTTAAGTTTTTTATCTTAATATTATAAAAACCTGTATCTATTTCACTCCAATTTTAAGATGGACTGGGTCCTTCGAAGGGACGAACAGGTGACTTTTCTAGATAACTAACCTCAACTTCGATTAGAGGTACCGCACTAATACTCTAGGTATTCACCCTAACATCTCTGCACAAAGCAATGACTTTTACCTCGGCAAGATTAGTGGTTACTGGAACCCTGTTTTCGCTACATGATGTAACACTTAAGCAAAGAAATAAAAGGTGAAGGTGCCAAACCTGATCAACTTGAGCAGAAGGAGTTACGGGGTGACTAGACACACAAAGAAGGTAAATAAATCGTTTGTACTCATGGATGGCTTTTTCCGCAAAACGGATAGACCAACTGCATTCAGATGCCAAACCTTTCACGAAGTTGTATCGAGCATCTTTAGGCCCAATTTGGTGCGAAGAAATTAGAAAGCCAAAGGCTTTCTTTATCGATACCATGGCAGCAGTACTGCATCTTTGTAATTATGACTCCCAGGAATAACCAAAGTCAAGGGATAGAACTTTTTTCTTTTCAAGTAATTCAACATCACACCACCCGTTGATCTAAAGAGTTAGAATGCTCTAAATACATACATGCTCATATTGAATACTCTTCGATTACAAAGAGCATTTAAACTTCTTTCTTAGCAAATAATGAGCAACATACAGGAGGTAGAATGTTATCCTGAAACATTTCCGCTTGCTGTAGATATCCGCCCTTATTTGTTCTAAGCCTGACTCTTTCACCTTCGTTGCCACCGGTATGTTTGCGTTCTTGGTTGGGCACCTAATATAAAACAATGGCGATCCGGAAAAATTTGCGAGGATAGAAATGAGGCAGACTTATAACCGTGTTATTTATTGAAATTCTCGCCGGAACTTTCAGGATAAAAGATAAAACACATCCAAAGATATGATTGTTTGTTTACGGACTCCGAAGTACGATATTCTTTTCGTACTCTTGGAGTCGAGTCCTGATCAAAGACGGGCACCACACATTCCCTTAGCTCCATCAATAATAGAAAGCGATTAGGTACAAAACATCGGTATACTGGGGATAAGCTCTCAGATAAATTGTCACCATCTCTCAACAGGATAATAGACCAAAGAACATCAAGGATGAAGAATGTAGGACATGATTTGAAATTGCTTTGGGCACTATACCAAGCAGCGTCCTTACACTTGTATTAAAGTTTTTAATAGATCGGCCGATTCTATGGGTGTAAAACTATCATCATTCTTAATCACTATTCGTCATGGAATCCTTATCCCTGTCCCGCTCCGTCGTGAACAACTTAAATAATGCATTTGAGAAGCACGCGAAAATTAACCGCCACCTGCAAACAGGAAAACGGGTATTACATCCAAGTGATGATGTTGGGGAAGCAAGTAAATTAGGTAAAACCAAACTGGATTTGATTAAGAATCGAAACATCCAAAGCAATCTCCAAAATTCGCTATCCCTTCTTCAGGCTCAGGACGGAATGTACAATACAATCGGGGACATCCTCAGCCGATCCTCTGAATTAAAAACGCTTTTCTCCTCCCCTGTTGCCGGTGAGCAAGCAAAAGTCGCCTACAACGAAGAATTTGTTGAGTTACAATACGAACTCCGCTCCATTGCCACATCCAAGTGGAATGGTATCAGTTTATTTTCGACGCAAGACTCCCGGACTTTGTTTGGTCCTGCCGTGGACACCGAAGATATGCTTCAGGAATCGAGCGATAAAGCAGCAGATGCCCCGCTTAAATTATCAAGGTGGGGTATTTATCAATTTGAGCCTGATACAGAACCCAAGTTGCTCAACAAGAAATTGTTGGCTATCACGATTACCGATGAATCGGAGGGTGGTGCGGCTTTAAAACCTTACAGAGGAATGGATGATGATGAGGATATCGCAGCAAAAGAAAGATTTGAAAATGAAGAACTACCATCATGGAATAATTTCATGGATGAGCTGGGAGTGGAGGCAGAAATTGCGGTAATCGTAGCTGAATCTGTATTTACATCCGAATCAAATAATGGTATCGATGCGGACGGTGGAGAGGTGGTACCAGTTGGATACAACGAAACAACTGACCTAGAGCCTTTTGCTCGAGTCTTCAGGGGCATGGGAAGAGAAGCATTCTCTCATCCAAATTCCCCAAAAAATGTAGCACCAAACATGCCTGACCCTAATGATCAAGCGGACTTTCTGTGGGCAAAATTTAATGAAATCACAAACAATGGTGAAAACCTTCCAGATGCTGTAGGGGTATTCGTGGACAACTCTGGATCTTTGTACTTCAACGAAGTCAACCAAGCTCTCTTCCAATTTACCGACAGGATTAAAACAACTTACCCGGAGATCATTCTCCCTTCTGACAACTTAATTACTGGCGATGCCACCGTAGTCGACATTGATACTGATCCAGAAGGAGAAACAATCGACAAAAGTAAAACCGGTATTTTCCGTGGTATTTCCTTAGCTGGTGCTGAGGATTGGATCAATCAAAGCGAAATCGCACTAAGAGCTCTCATTGATAACGACCCGGACTTCCAGGCGGCATTGGAACCAGATTTAGGAGATCGCACCTATGCATTGGAAGAATACACCGCAAGCGAGTTGGTCAGTTTCTTCGACAGTTTGATAGATGCCAGAGCTGAAAATGCTTCAGAACAGCAACGGATCAATTCGGAAATTGGTGAGCTTCAGGGAAAACAGGTTGGGTTAGAGGGCGCAATTGGGGTATCAGAAGATCTAGATGTGTCAGCTGCGATGAGAGTTTTCCATAGAACAAAAGATCAGGTTGATCTAAATGCGCAACTTATGTCAGCGGCTAAAGAAATGGAAAATATTCTGTATACAGACTTCCTGTAAAAAATAGACTCAGGAGATCTCAAAACAAAACTTTCTAAATATCAGCATGATAGGCGTTTTAAAATCGCCAAGTCAGACGATTTATTTATTGCTAGAAGAAATGGTTCAGATCGAGCCAACAAAAAATTCAAAGCAAAACATAAATTTGATTATATATGAATGAGGTGACCATAAAAGGAGAAGTAAAATTTGTTGATGAAGTCCGAGAATACGGGGCCAATGGCTTTAAAAAGCACCAGGTAGTGGTTGAGACAGGAGACGGAAGATGGGACAACCCGATACCTGTGGAATTCATCAAAGACACTATTCAAAAGAGCAAAGACCTTGAAGTCGGAAATAAGGTTTCCATAGAAGCCCGTATCAATGGCCGTGAATGGCAGGGTAAAGATGGGGTAACCAAATGGTTTACCTCGATTAGTGGCTACAAAGTGGATATTGAAGGAGCTTCAACCAATACCCCCCAACCAGATAGTTCATCTTACGACACTTTCGACGAATATGATGATGGGGTGGAAGACGATGTTTTCTGAGCAAAACTTTTGAGGTAATCCCTCCTGGTCTTTAAAGTTCATCAATAACTGGCACTCCTCCCGTGCTTGGTTATTGCAGCTGATACTCTAGTTATTCTTGTGCATCTAGCTGTGCAGGCGGAATTCTTTACCTGCAGAAATCATGCTTTGCGAAAATTAAAATTCTAAAACTTAATCTTTGCTTGATCCAGAAGCTTTTGAATTTCCTTCGTCATTTTTTTCTGCAATATCCCCTGCCTTACCTGTGATTGTAACTGCTCAAGGGAAGGTGGGGTAAGCGACCTGACCCCTTCCACTTTTACAATGTGCCAACCTGCTTGCGTACGCACCGGAGAAGAGA
>JAQWWZ010000037.1 GCA_029254745.1 Opitutales bacterium
ATTGACGAGTCTAACCAATCAAAAAAAATACTGGAAATCCGTGATAACTTTCAAAGTCTAAACCACCACGAATTTGATAAACTTTGTATTTCCGGGCTAGAAATTGAAATTTTATCGACCCACGGATTGAATCGGGTGCAAATCTATCAAATTCGCGTGTTCTAAACCAATCTCCCCAATTACGATTAAAATTATATCATTAACACTTGCATGATATGTATTTTTGGAAAATAAAGAAGTTATGAAAGTCATATCCGTATTTTTGAGGATACTAAGTACACTCTCGCTATTGGGGCTTGTCGCTGTTTTATGGCTGAAGTGGGATACAAATAATTCTCAATCTCATGCTTTTTTGGACGAAACATCTGAGAATGCTTACGCGATCCTTCAATCCGCAAAAGAAGCTCAATGGAAGGATATATCTAACAAAATGACCATTGTTTCTGATGTTTTTGAAGCCAATGAGCAAATTTCTCCCGATGACGATAATCCTCTTGAACAGGCCATTATTGCACTTCGTAAGTCTGAGGACAAAATTTTTCGCAATACTGATTACCGAGATGGATTAGAATCACTTTACAAACAGTACGGTGCAGAATCATTGATATGGGATCCGGAAAGTAAGCAATGGAAAGAAAATCCAAGCAAAAAACTTGAAGCACCTGCTGGCTTTAAAGACCCTTTTGAAGACGAAATTAAGTTTCCCAAGTTTGATACAAAAAACGAAGATGGAACCATCACCCTCGGTGTTTCTAGGCAAAACAGGCTTCGTACCGTAGTGGGCATGCTGTACAAAGATCGTCACGACAGATTCACTGAAATTAATAAATTTCGCACTATGCTCGTCAATCGGGATGTAGAACTTAGAGAATTTCAATACCTTTTCGCAAGAGAGCAAGATGAACGAAAGAAATTTGAAGATCAAGCCACTGATTTAACTGTCAAACTCAAGGGGGTTGAAGCAGATCTTGAACGCGAACAAAATGAGGCCGCCGCCTACAAAGAAGCAAGCACTACCCAAATGGGTGTACTCGAAGACCAAGTTGCTCAACTACAACAGACGCAGCAAGACGAACAAAAGCAATATGAGGCAACACTCCAACAAAACAACGAAGATCACAAAAGGGAACTTAGCAAGGCAAACGCCGCTCTTGTTAAAGAATATAATCGTGGGCGAGATGATGCCACTACAGAATTGCTAGCTAAACAGTCTGGAGGACAAGCGATTGACGAAGATAAAAAAACAAAAGCTAATCCTTTCATCGTAAAAGTTGATGCTCCTCCAGTTTTATCCCAATCCGAAATTATTGCCGTGAATCAATCTAGCAAGATCTCAGAGATTGGTGCTCCATCTACCATCTCAAGAATCGATAGTAAAACCGGTATGATTTTATTACCACTTGGAGTTGAGCGTGGAGTTGAACAGGGAAATGTTTTCACCCTATGGAAAGACCAACAGAAAGCTGCTCGAATACGCGTACAAAGTTCTCAAAATGGCTTCTTGCTGGCTTACATACTCCCACACTTCGGTACACCTAATAAATTAAGACCTGGAGATAATATCCATGTCGTTCCAGATGAAGAGAAACTCTAACTTTATGATTACTTCAGTCTTTTTAAAAGTGGTTAAAATCCTCATGATAACATTCTTATTTTCTGGGTTGTCTGGTTGCTTTACTGCGTCTCCAGACGACGACAGAATGCCGCAAGGTCGTCCAGCAAGTTGGGAATATAGTTTGCCCGGAGGTTTCGATCGCGGTGGTTTACGCTAATTAACTGTAGAAAAGGTGGAGCCAAATGATTGCTCACCGGGGAAATTATTTATAATAGCCACCCCAATAGGTAACCTTAATGACTTCTCCCATCGTGCTGAGAATGTATTAATTGATTGTGACCTTGTAGCCTGTGAAGATACACGGGTAACCGCAAAATTATTATCTCACTACTCTATAAAAAAAAGTCTTGTTTCTTACAGGGAAGAAAATGAGAAAAAGCAATCGAAAATTCTTACTTCTGAGATCAAAAAGGGTAAGAATATCGCACTTGTTTCTGATGCAGGTTTTCCAACAATCAGCGATCCTGGGTTTCGGCTTGTACGTGAGTGCCACCTGCAATCTATAGAAGTTATACCTATTCCTGGGCCAAATGCCGCACTTACCGCCCTTTCTGCATCGGGTCTACCCACTCATCAGTTTTTATTTCTTGGTTTTTTACCCAAAAAAAAATTGGGGGTTTCAAAATTGCTTAAACAGTGGAGAGAATTTGAAGGATCTATAATAGTTTATGAATCCAGGTACAAAATTGAGCGAACTCTTGGCCTGATTTTGTCAACGCTTGGTGCTGACCGCTTTATTAGTATTGCTCGTGAACTTACAAAACTTCACGAATCAATTATCAGTGGTCCTGCCAGTCAAGTAGTTGAGAAGTTTTACCAAGGAAGTGCCAAAGGTGAATTTACTTTGGTTATTGGACCAGCGAACTATTCATTTGATTACAAAGATGAGTAGGTGTGCAATCCTTGATATCGGTTCCAACACATCTAAGCTTTTAGTCGGCGAATCTACGCCTGAAAGAGGACTTATTGAGCTGTACCAATCTAGTTATTCGTGCAGGATTTTAAATGAGAAAAGAGATGGCAACCAATTGCATATTTCCAATGATAAAATCACTCAATTAGTTAGGACTGTAAAGAAACTTTGCTTGGAAGCTGAGAAGTTTCATCCACTCTCAACATACGTAATTGGCACTGAAGCCCTTCGGATAACTAAAAACATATCTCAAGTTAAACAGGCAATTCTGGAGGAAACAGGACTCTCTCTCCTTGTTCTGTCTGGGATACAGGAAGCTGAAGGAATTGCTCGGGGAATCACCACAGACCCAAAATATCACAAACTTGATGATTTTCATGCATTCGACTTGGGAGGAGGAAGCTTAGAAATAATTGAAGTAAATCGAAGAAATATTACTCTAACGGCAAGTTTGCCCCTTGGTTCGGTTGCTTTAATGCAGCAGTTGATTCCGAATCGGTTAAATTCTATTGATAAAAAACTAAGGTCTCAAGTCATTAACTCAACGAGAAAGATGATGGCAAAAGCAGTACCCAAATTAGATAAATGTAAACTCTTGATAGCTTCCGGTGGAACAATTGTGCACCTAAAGAAAGCCCAAGAAGTAGAACTTTCCAAGCAGGGCAACTCTAAGGAGTACGATGGACTAAATCGTTTATATATTGAAGATATGGCTAATGTGATGTGTGATTTAGATGTAAAAGGCCGCACTAAATTTTTCCCATCCATTCCCGAAGATCGGTTGGATATATTTCCGGTTGGTTTACTCACCATTCTCGGAGTTATGGATTACTTAGAGGCGGATAAAATTTTTCACACATACAACAACCTAAGGTATGGAATTATGGCGTGGCCCGAACTTCTCAAAAAAGACACGGAAGGTTTTATTTAAGAACATAATAACCGTAGCCTTCTGTATTTAAGGAGTTATGTACTTTTTGCCCAGAAAGGACACATTCTGATCTCGTCCATTTGACTGGCAGTTCGACCCTTTTATCATCGTTCGTATAGTTAACCAGAATGCAATATTGGCATTCAGTTTTCAAGTGGTGAATCTCGATGGCAAGTACTCCGTGGGGCAAGTTATAGATTTCTTGGTATTCACAATCGACTTTTTGTTTAGGCCTTAAAAACTCTCCTTCAGTAGACAGTCGAAATAATATGAACTTTTCTACTTCAGTACTAAGTTCGCTGTATTTGTCTAGATTCCTATAGTCCAACGCATTCAAGTCCCCCCTTTGATAAGTATTGCGATTACCGTATTTGTGTCGCATGAAATCTTGGCCAGCAGATATCATAGGAACACCAGGAGAAAATAAAACCAAAAACAGGGCAAGTCGGTTCATCTTGAGGATCTCAATCGGAAAATTTTGGGTATCTACTTCCCTGCCCTGGCAAATTCGGTCGACAAAGGAAAAGTCGTCGTGCGATTCCACATAGTTTACTGCATGCCACGGGTGCAAGGCATCGTCCAGTTCCCCTTTTAGTAATTTCAAAACCTCAGCTTCACAGTTGTGATGTAAAATACAGGAAAATACCTTCTCCCTGCATTCATCACTCCAAAGAGAAAAAGTGCTATCTTTGATTTGATTTGGGAGCCTTCCACGAAAGCTCCATGGTTCTGCAATTAATGCAATAGATGGCTTGATCTTTCTGAGTTCAGTTTCAATTTCCGAAAGAAGCTCTATCCCCAAAAGTTCACCCAAATCAAACCGAAAACCATCTATGTCAAAAACCTCTACTAGGTACAATAAGCTATCGAGCACAAGCTTACGTACTGGCTCTGACTCACAGTTCAAGTCGTTACCGCAACCGCTAAAGTTTTGCAGCTTACCTTGTTCATCCATCCTGAAATACAATTCGCGGTCTAAACTAAGCAACTGTCCAGGTACACCAACATGGTTATATACAACATCAATAATTACAGCTACACCGGCTTGATGAAATGCTTCAACTAGCATCTTAAATTCTTTTATCGCATGGCCATTACTGGGATTGCTAGAAAAAGTGGAAGCAGGAGAGAAAAAATTGACGGGCATATATCCCCAATGATATTCGTCTCGGTTTCTTGCATCAAATTCTTGGATGGGTTGTAATTCTATTGCATTAATTCCAGTTTTTTTCAGGTAACAATGATCCGACGAAATCCAGTCTGTTAGTCTTTGAAACCATGCGCTTGAAGGTGTACCGTGATGTGGATCAATATTTTCTACAAGGTCTCGCACATGGGCTTCCATGATCACAAGATCTTTAATGTGAGGAGGATGGAATTGTTCATCCTTAGATACTTTTTCTGGATGAGTACGTATGATGCCAGGACCGATGCGGTTACAAACTGCACGAGCGTAAGGATCTACAATAATTTTTTTAAAAGTCTTTTTGCTTTTGTTACCAAAATTTTGGGAAACTTCGTATAAGTAAAAGAGTCCTTCCCATCCTTGCTTGGCTTGAATCTCCCAGCTTCCATCGTCTTGAGGTGCCAACGGAAGTCGGTTTTTTACCACCCCATTTGGTTTGTCATAAATTAAAAGGTCTACACCCTTAGCCCGTGGGGCAAAAAGCCGAAACTTATACCCTTGCCCATCCTGGATATACCCAAAATCTCCTTCTGGTCGAGTATGGAGCCAATGTTGCAGTTTCTCCTGCCTGAGATGTTTAACAATATCAAAGCTTAAAATATCTTTACCTGTGCGGCATGAATCAAAAATGTAATTCTTAGCCCCGCCTATGGTTGCTTCGACTGATACAAATTGGCTATGTGGCTCCAGCCAAAGAAGGTCTCGAGTAACAAACTTAAAAGCAAATGGAGAATGCCGAGCAAGTTCATCCCATCCTAATAAAAGTTCCCATCCATTCTGCTCCTTTGTCATCCTCCATTGATCGGAATTGGTAAAAGGATTCCAATTATTTAAATCAGAGGCCAAAAACACTTCGCTTTCATTTTCTAATTGTCCTTTAAATTGTGCCTGCTTCACGCGGAATAAAGCATTGGCACCAACCTTGACATAGCCCCCAAGAGTTGAACGGAGGGTGCCGTCTATCAAGGAAAAATTGGTAGCGAGAATACCTGATTGCTCTACTAAATCGTAGGGCAGGCATTCACCATCCCAATCTTTTTCCAAAAAAACCAATCCATTTTCTTGATTGGACTCACACACTTTTCCGCCACTGTCGTACACCTAATATAATAAAACCTTATCCATTCCGCTGAGCCAACCGAAAAATTTTGCCCTTCGCGGCAGGAAATATAATCTACTTTCAAATGACTTATAAAAAAGAAAGAGTCTTGGTTGCAGTATCAGGTGGTGTCGATAGTGCAATTGCATGCTACTTACTTCTAGAAGCTGGTCATGAAGTAGAAGCTGTTTATGTTCGAACTTGGCAAAATGAAGTTGATCCCTTAGGGCATTGTCCAGGTGCCCAAGATTTAAAAGACGCAAGGTCGGTTGCTCAAACCCTCGAGGTGCCTTTCCATGTAGTAAATTTCATAGATTTTTATCAAAAAGAAGTCGTAACTCCAATGGTTGAAGGCTACGCACAGGGAATCACACCTAATCCTGATATTCTGTGTAACCGGAGAATGAAATTTGGAGCTCTTATGGAATTTGCCAAAGACAATCAATTTGATGCACTTGCCACGGGTCATTATTGCCGGAAAAAAATAGCCGAAAACGGAAGCACGGAATTGTGGGAAGGAGCCGACAAGAACAAAGATCAATCATATTTCCTCGCTCAAATATCTCAAGAACAGTTGGATTACGCCAGGTTTCCGCTTGGGGAAACAGAAAAGAGTGAAGTCCGCATCCTAGCCAAAGAAATAGGGTTATCGGTGGCGGAAAAAAAAGATAGTCAAGGGATTTGTTTTCTTGGTAAAGTTCGGGTGCCTGAATTTCTTTCCAGCTTTATTGCGGATAAACCTGGAGAGATCGTAAAAACCGACGGAACAGTTCTTGGGTATCACCAAGGCTTGCATCGATATACTTTGGGTCAAAGGAAAGGAATTGGAGTCCCTTCAAATGCTGATCATGAGAATTATGTGGTAACAGGAAAAGATGAATGCACAAATCAACTCATTGTCGCCTTTGAAAGTACGAACGAGCCAACTCTGTGGGGTAATAAATATCAAATAGAATCAGTTTCTTTTTTTAATGATGAATACCCAACATCATCGATTTCTTTGCTAGGCAAGGCTAGATACAGGGATCCATCAACGCCTCTAGAATTTAGACCTATTGCCCCGACTAAGGCCGAGATCACATTCCATTTCCCTCAACGCGCGCTGACGCCAGGTCAGGTTTTGGCAATGTACAAAGACGAAAGGCTTATTGGTTCTGGTATTTATTCTCTTTCAAAACTAGGTCGCTCCAAGCTTTCCGCTTGATTCAAACCATCAAATAGGAGTAGGTAATCAAATCACTATGCGCTTACGACTTACAAAAAAAACTCGAAAGAAACTTCCAATAGACGACGAAAAATTACCCCTTAAGACCAAGGAGAATCTGGAGCAATATTTACAGTCTGCTATTTCTTTTTTGCAAACCCAGGAAGTTGCGTTGCAAAGATCACTTGAAATCCTGGAAGAGGTACTCGCCTTGTCGCCAAAATTAAAAGCGGATGTCATTCGTAAAGTTTCTAAAGAAGACGAGCTAAAATCCCGCAAACGCTTCAGGGAACTTAAAAAAGAACTCAAATCGATTTCAGGCTTAGTCTTTAATGAACGAGACCTATTTAGTAAGGATGATCAAGATCAGGATTTTAAACTTTTTAAAGATGCGAGCCCAAGCGCCCCAACAATCAAGCAACCTGCTATTTCTCATTATTTAAAACCCATTCAAAAGCAAAGCGAAGCTATAGAATTGAAGTCAGTCGAAGAGTCTTATCAAGCGTTACAGGAAATGCTTGGGCAGACGGATGCCATACAATCGGACTTGAAAACAAGTTTTGTGGCATTGGCAACGAACCCAGAATCTGATACCAAACTGCAATTTATAGAGGAACGAGTAAAAACTTGGGTGTCAGAAGTGATAGAAGGACAGGACGGTATAAGTGTGCAAGCAAATATTGTGGGGAAAAACATCAGCAGCCTCATTGGTAAACTTGAGGAGTAATCATTCGGGTTATGACCGCTCCCTCGTCTCAAGGCTCTGATGACTTAGATCCCCATAAAAGATCTTTTTTAGGTATTCATTTTGTTAAATGTGGTACTTACGGTCGCATTTACAAAAATAAAGATGGAAGTGCTTATGTAGGGAATTGCCCCCGATGCATGCATCCGGTACGGGTACGGATTGGTTCAGGGGGAACGGGCCATCGATTCTTTAAGTGTTTTTGCCCATAGGGCAGCACCTGGAAGATTTTAAGTTTGCAGAGTTTGATAAAAGCAAAAGTAATTCCGGGTCATGGCATAGCTTCTGGTAAAAATTATGACCCTCGATTTCCCAAGGGTACGCTCTGTATGCAAAGGCCTTTTTTCATTCAAAGAGGATTTGATATCACCCTATTTTATCAAGGTACTATCAACCTTGATATTGCGCCTTACTCTTTTAAGTTACAGCTTCCATCCTTGCATTTCCCTCAAGTAAAGTGGTCAAGTGACTTTCCGCCGGAAAACTTCTCATTCTATCCTTGCACAATATCAGAAAGTCGTGGAAGTGAAGAATATAACGCCCTTGTATATTGGCCTCATCCATCAACCAAACCAGATTTCCATCAAAAGGCTGGGGTCCTTGAGGTATTGAGTACTAAAATTCCATTCATCTCATATGGTTCATCGATTTTCATTCGAGCTCAAAAGCGTCACATATTGTTTAATTCTACTGAATGAAAGGGAAAAACTTAGAAAAAAGAGAGTTTTTCTTGTTAAAACTAATGATTAGCCTTACGAGTGTTGCCTGAACGAACAAAACTGATGGAAAACCCGACATTTGCAACCCGCTGGAATATTGACGAAATTGACTCCAACTACCAAAGGTGGTTAGAAGATCGTTCCTCTGTAGAATCTAAATGGCAATACTTCTTTGAAGGGTTCCATCTCGCAAGCGATGGGCAAGCATCTCCTCCGACTATACCTCCATCGACAGAAACGGGTAATAAGCAATCCATTGAAACTCATGCTCGTCTCTACGGTGCGATCTATGCCTTTCGTGACATCGGACACACGCAAGCAACTTTTGACCCTCTGCGTGAGCACGTTGAAAAAAACCCACGGCTTTCGATGGAGAGGCTTGGTTTTACCTCCGAAGACCTCTCTGATGTTCACTTTACAGGCAACTACCTCGGAGGGGTGCAGATGTCGATGTCGGAGGTCTTTGAGCGGTTACAAAAAACCTACTGTGGAAATGTTGGTGTTGAATATCTTCATATCCAAGCCACGGAAAAAAGAAGATGGATACAATCGAAGATTGAGCCTGACCTCAATCAACCTTCTTTTCCTCATGACGAAAAACTCCGCCTTCTCCGGAAAATTATTCAGGCCGAGGAGTTTGAAAACTTCCTGCATACCCGTTACGTCGGCCAGAAAAGGTTTTCATTGGAGGGTGGAGAAACCCTGATAACCGCCCTAGACTCCATTTTCCAAAAATGCCCGGATGAAGGCGTGGAAGAAATCGTGATGGGTATGGCACACAGAGGAAGATTAAATGTACTCGCGAACGTGATGGGCAAATCCCATGAATTCATATTTCGAGAGTTTTCCGAGAATTTTGTTCCAGAGGGAGCTCATGGGAGTGGTGATGTGAAATACCACCTCGGCTACGAATCTATTCGTACTACATCGAATGGTCAGCAAGTGGTGATCCATCTCTCCCCCAATCCTAGTCACCTTGAGGCAGTCAATGGTGTCGTAGAAGGAAAAACCCGGGCTCGCCAACGCCTTCGGGGTGACACTCACAGAAAGCGCGTGCTTCCTATCCTCATCCACGGTGATGCAGCTATGGCTGGGCAAGGTGTAGTTGCTGAAGTCTTCAATTTTTCAAAGCTCCCAGGATACCGGACTGGAGGTACTGTGCACATCGTAGTAAATAACCAAATAGGATTTACTACAGATCCTACAGATGCAAGGTCTAGCCTTTACTGTACTGATGTTGCTAAAGCCATCGAGGCCCCGATATTTCATGTCAATGGAAACGATCCTCTGTCTGTTGCAATGGTAGCTGAAATTGCCTTAGCCTACAGGCAGAAATTTGGGGAAGATGTAGTCATCGATATTAATTGTTATCGCAAGCACGGACATAATGAGGCAGATGATCCGGCTTTCACTCAGCCTCTTCTTTACAAGAAGATCAAGTCTATGCCCAAAATTTCTTCGATCCTTTCGGGGCAGCTTGTAAAAAACGGAGAGCTTCAGGAGGAAGAGAGTTTAGAAATTCACAAAAGACTACGGAGGCAACTTGATGCTTCCCTGGAGAAAGTAAGAACTGTTAAAAAATCGAGCACCTTTGAGGGTTCTATGGCGATTAAGCAAATACCGTATGATTTTACTGCGGTTAGTACATCCGTTTCTTTGCAACAGTTGCAAAAAGTGATGCATGCCCTTTCGACTTGGCCCGATGATTTTAACATTAATCCAAAAATCAAAAGACAAGTTGAAACTAAATTAAAGAATTTTAAGAGCGGGCATGGAATTGATTGGGGACAGGCTGAACTGCTCGCGTTTGGTACCTTGTTACTAGAGGGTACTGCGGTAAGACTTTCCGGGCAAGATAGTGAGCGAGGTACATTTAGCCACAGGCACGCAGTATGGTATGATGCCAAAGATAGAACAAGGTATGTTCCATTACTCAATATGGAAGACCGAAATGGCCAGTTTTGTGTCTACAACTCTCTTCTATCTGAAGCTGCCGTACTAGCTTTTGACTATGGTTACTCCTTAGATTATCCTAGCATGCTTTCAATTTGGGAAGCTCAGTTTGGAGATTTTGCAAATGGTGCCCAGGTCATTATCGACCAATTTATAATGAGTGCAGAAGATAAATGGGGGGCGGTGTCTGACCTTGTCCTGCTTCTTCCCCATGGCTTCGAGGGCCAAGGGCCTGAGCACAGTTCAGCACGACTAGAAAGATTCCTACAGGGTTGTGCGGAAGACAATATCGTCGTTGCGAACTTTACAACCCCAGCTCAGTACTTTCATGCACTTCGTCGGCAAAAGAAAAAAGAATACGCCAAGCCCCTTGTCGTAATGTCTCCCAAAAGCCTTCTCCGTCACAAGGCATGTGTTTCGTCCGTAAAAGAGTTATCGGATGGGCAATTTGAAGAATTTTTACCCGATCCAACTCCAGCTAAGAAAACCGAAACTTTAGTCCTTTGTTCCGGCAAAGTTTTTTATGATCTTGTCGAAGCTCGCGAAGAAATTCGTACGCCCAAAGCAACCATTATTCGGGTGGAGCAGTTCTATCCATTTAATGAGAAAAAGTTTTTAGAAGTGATCAAACCATATTCCAAGGTAAAGCGAATTGTTTGGTGCCAAGAAGAACCTGAAAATATGGGTGCATGGTCATTTCTAAACCCCATCTTTGAGAAGCTTCTGGGCGAAAAAGTAGAATATGTAGGGCGTACCCCCACGGCTAGCCCTGCAACTGGCTCTCTGACTCTTCACAAAAGAGAACAAGCAAAACTAGTTGCGGTCGCACTTGGGCAATCCACTCCAATCGTTCAAAAATAATTAAATTGTAAGAAGTAAAATGTCAAAAGATGTCATTATCCCCGCACTTGGTGAATCCATTGCTTCCGGAATTCTATCTTCCTGGAAAGTACCAGAAGGTTCGTTTGTCGAACTGGATCAACCAATCTATGAACTTGAAACTGACAAGATCACACAGGAAGGATTAGCTGAAACCGCTGGCGTTATTTCTTTTCTGGCTCAAGAGGGAGAGGAGGTTGAAATTGGATCGACCATTGCCCGCATTGATGAATCCGCAGATAAGCAAGTTGATTCAGGTTCCAAAGATATAGAACCGATTGTTGATCTGCCTTCCCCTACTCCTGAAGTGCAAAGAGAAGATTCACTTTCACCCGCCAAAAGTGCAGATACGGTACAACCACTCCAAGAGCAAAACGATTTAAAGTATTCACCTGCAGTGCGGAAGTTATTAGCAGAGTCTGCAATGGATCCTCATTCCATTTCGGGAACAGGTAAAGATGGTCGTATCACCAAGGCAGATGTACTGCTAGCCCAAAAAGCAAAACCAGAAGCTCCATCCTGTTCACCTCAAACCGCAGTACCCCCTACCCCAGTACCGGCTTCCGGTTCATCAAGCCCAGCGGAAACGAGATCTACCCGGCGTCCACTTTCTCCCATTCGTAAAAGAATAGCTCAAAGGCTTGTCGAGGCCCAGCAAACTGCGGCCATTCTATCTACTTTTAATGAAGTCGATCTTTCGGCTGTGATGGCTTTACGAAAAACTCACCAAGACGCATTTGTGAAAGAGAATGGGATAAAGCTTGGGTTTATGTCTTTCTTTGTAAAAGCAGTTGTTCATGCACTGAAAGCAGTACCCGCGGTCAATGTAAGACTTGAGGGAAGTGAACTCGTCGAGAATAACTACTATGATATAAGTGTAGCAGTTGGCACTGAAAAAGGCTTGGTTGTTCCCGTTCTTCGCGACTGCGACCAAATGTCTTTTGCCCAGATTGAACAGTCTATTATTACCTATGCGGAAAAAGCACGGAAAGGAACGATCTCCCTGGAAGATATGCAAGGCGGATGCTTTACGATTACCAATGGAGGCATTTATGGCTCACTCCTTTCGACCCCTATCATTAATCCTCCCCAAAGTGGAATTCTCGGTATGCATGCAATCCAGGAACGGCCAGTCGCTCACCAGGGAGAAGTCGTCATCAAACCCATGATGTACCTTGCTCATTCCTATGATCATCGGGTTGTCGATGGCAAGGAAGCTGTAACCTTTCTTGTCAAAATCAAAGAAGCTATCGAGGAGCCTGCCCGGCTGGTACTCGGAATCTAATCGAGATGACCGAAGATAATAGTTTCGACATGCTTGTTATTGGCGGCGGGCCTGGAGGTTATGTCTGTGCGATTCGTGCCTCTCAACTTGGTATGAAAGTTGGCCTGATTGACCGAAACTCAAGGCTTGGAGGAACCTGCCTTAATGTCGGCTGTATACCAAGCAAAGCACTTCTTCACTCCACCGAAATTTTTCATCAAATAAAGTCAGATGCCCAGGCACATGGAATTGAGTGTGAAAAGGTATCCTTCAATCTTGCTGCAATGATGAAAAGAAAAGACGGAGTGGTCAACCAGCTAGGGAAAGGGGTTAAGACCCTTGTTACCAAAAAGGGGGTGCAGGTTTTCTCTGGTACAGCTCAACTCCAAGGCAATGGGAAAGTTTTAGTAACTAGCACCAAGCATAAGCTTCAACTTTCCGCGAAAGAAATTATCCTCGCAACTGGCTCAGAGCCAGTAGAGCTCAGGGATATTCCTTACGATGGTAAAATTATAGTCAGTAGTGATCAAGCCATCGCTTTTGATGAAGTACCTTCGAAACTGGTTGTTGTTGGCGGTGGTGCCATAGGTCTTGAAATGGCTTGTGTTTGGTCTCGACTTGGGAGTGATGTGACCGTGATTGAATTTCTGCCTGAAATCTGCCCTCAGCTTGACCCTGAGGTCGCAAAGGCAACTCGTAAGATTTTCTCAAACCAAGGGATTTCATTTGTAACCTCCACCAAGGTTGAATCCGCACATGTAGAAAAAAACCATGCCACCCTGTCAATTTCTTCCGACGGAAAGGTTACCGAAATTAAGGCCGACCGTGTTCTTGTTGCTGTTGGAAGAAAACCGTATTCCAATGGTTTAGGTTTAGGCGATCTAGGAATAAAAACAGATGATCGCGGGCGTGTTTTGGTCGATTCTAATTTCGCAACAAATATCTCAGGTATTCGGGCAATTGGAGACCTGATACCTGGACCCATGCTGGCCCACAAGGCTGAAGAAGATGGCGTTGCATGTGCTGAGATTATCTCGGGTCAAGCTGGGCATGTAGATTACAATATGGTTCCCGGGGTAATCTATACAGACCCAGAAGTTGCCAATATCGGGTTGAGTGAAAGCCAAGCGAAGGAAAAGAATTTTGAGACCAAGAGCGGCTCATTTCCAATGACAGGAAATGGCAGGGCAATCGCCACAAGTGCAACTGATGGTTTGGTAAAGATTGTGTCAGACGCAAAGACTGATCGTATACTTGGGGTTCAAATCGTGGCACATGGGGCATCTGAACTTATTGCTTCCGCAGTTGCTCACATGGAATATGGTGGCTCAGCCGAAGACCTAGCTCGTACGGTTCATGCTCACCCAACCCTTTCTGAATCAATTAAAGAAGCCGCTCTATCTGTAGATGGAAGAGGTTTACATAGTCTATAAATTAACCGCAGAAAAGTTTCGGATTAGTACTTAAACACCGACTCAAATCTCCTCGGTGGTTTCCTTGAGAATCAAAAAAAAGATTACTCCGAGGTGCTCGGATCCTCTTTTATTGTAGATTTTTCATGTGTTCATCGTCAGTCAACAGAGCCCAGCTTGGGTGCCTTACTTTCTTTACACGGTTAACTAGTTATGGGCTTAGATTCTAGTCATATCCAATTTCATTGTAGTTTCCCGGTTTCCGCCTCCAAGTAATCCTTACCGCGACCTAGTATTACTTGTTCTCGGTATGTTTGATTTTCGAGTGCATTTTCAATGACCTTCAATATTCCTGTAATGATAACTAATCTAATCCACCACGATGTTCCAAAGCTGCGAGGATCTTTTTGCTTTCTAGTTACAAAGCACCAAAACCATCAAGGTCACATCTTGAATTACAGTTTTTTTATCATACTTTGAACTCCTTGCAGGTAATAATAAACTTTAAACGCTATTGCATGCGAAATAGAGGCTTTTTAGCCTCGTTCTTACCTGGTTCTCTCGCATCATTAAGCCATCGTTTGGTTTCATTATAACTAGCCTGTTCCCGAAACTATATTTTTTCTGACATAGAAACGGAGACAAATGTACTCTAACCAAAGCAATACTTCATAAGAAAACAATCTCTTAGGCATACCAGGAGTTACAAGCGAGAAATTATCGAGGGATTGAGCAGGAAATTCTTTAGTAAACCTTGCATGACACCATTACTTAATCCTTTTCCAGGAACTTTTAGACCCCATTTTTTTGCTAAAAGACATAAGCGAGACGGAAAATCTCCCGATGGCCAATAATACCAAAGAGGAAATGGGTTTACTTCATGATAAGCAGCCCAAAGGGGTAATAAAGAGTCAACGAAAAGAGTGTTTGCTTTAGACTGGCTAAAGGTATCTCCAAGAACGGAGCTTTGCCATTTTTTCTTGTAAGCAAAGATAGATAGCTCTTTTAAACTTGTCTCACCTAAATTTGATTTCTTGGGGAAATGAAAAGACATGAGGGTATCAGTCCAATTCGGCACTACCTTGAGCATGTTTTGATATTGGAGTAAGCGGTTAAACGGGCGATTGATGGGTCTCACACCTCTAACTTTCCAAGAGTCGACACCCTTATACAAATCGCTAACATTTAAGGGTGACTTCCATGCTTCCAAGGGAAATTGAGTGGCTAAGTCGTGCATATTTTTTCTGTTCCTTGGGTATCCAAGGACCTCGAGAAACCACTGGTGGCATGCATGGTCCCAACCAAATTGCTCGAGGCGCTTTTTGGCAAAAATCAACTTTTCTGACCATCGTTGCTCAGCATATAAAGCAATATCCTGTTTAATTTTTTTGGGCACTGGTGGTATAATAATCGATTCAGATGTTCCATGCAGAGCAGATAAGGACCATTCTTCATTATACTCTTCTAATCCTTGAGTTAAATAAGGCAGTAAAGTCAATTGAGGGATTTTTTTTCCAGATTTGGTCTGCACTGAAAATTCGTAATTTTCGGACGGGTACAAGCACACATGCAAGATAACCTGATTGTAATTTGAGTCTTTTTGATGACCATGCTGGTTCCAGTCTTTGGCATGAAAATGAATTTCTATGTCACCTTTTTGTTCAAGACCATTCAGCAAGATTGACGCTTCTTTAAAATCTGGGCCTTCCTCGGCCTTATTCCACCTACCTGGTTGGGTAAGAGAAATATCTCTTTCATCATCAGTCTTTAAGTCTTGGGTTGAAAAAGCAAACTCATCCCATATTCGGTGCAAAACTTTCTCCTTAAGCCGAAGGTTTCCATATAATCCTGGAACTTCTGTTACTGCGTCACTCATTCACTAATCGGGGAAAGGGATTTTATTTTCAAACTTATCTTTGTTGCTTTTGGAAATGGGAAGGCGAGAACGGATCCTGGTGACCCTCTCAATCGTGAAATCAAGCTTTTTGGGAACTTCTTCAATTTTCATGGCAGAAGCACCATGAGCATATGCACAGTTTCGAATTAAACTATCATTAGTTACAACGACTATGTTTCCCGGTCTTTTTGCTGCCATCAACATACGTTCAATTACTCCATCTGCACCTTCAACAGATGAGGAGTAGATTACAGTATACCCTTCCATGCCCCGGTGCTTGGATACAGATTGAGGTCCCCCTCTCCCATCAAAAACAACCGTAAGCAAGGAATCTGAGATCGCCCCCAATGGTTCAAGGAAATGAAGGAGAGATTGGCGTGCACGCGAACGGTCTTGTTTTAATTCACAAGCGAGTTCCGGAATGGCATGTAATGCATTATTACCGTCGATGATCAGATGTTCTTGCATTTTATAGTCTTTCGAGCAAAAAGAGCTATTCTATTCACATTCGAGCGATCATCGCAATTTTTAATCTTATTTACCTTTTATCATGAGTCTTGCTTTTCTTTTTCCTGGACAAGGTTCCCAAAGCCTAGGCATGGGTGCTGAATTATTTCGTCAATTTCCTCTAAAAGTCGAGGAGGCAAGTGCTGTTCTCGGGTATTCGCTGGCAGAACTATGCCTTGATGGACCTGAGGATAAGCTGAATCAGACTCAGTTTACTCAACCCGCTCTTTATTGTGTTTCATATATGGCGGGGCAAGCGAAGCTTGAAGAGGGACTGGTACCTTTTTGTGCAGCAGGGCATTCAGTGGGAGAATTTGCTGCTCTCGCCAGCGCGGAAGCAATTTCTTTTTCTGATGGATTAAAGATGGTGGCGAAACGGGGCGAAATTATGTCCAAAGTAACGGGTGGTGGTATGGCTGCTGTTATTGGGTTAGAGACCGAGCAAATCAAGTCAGCCCTTGGGCTACATAGCTTAGATGAGATTGATTTGGCTAATTTTAATTCACCAAATCAGATTGTAATTTCTGGTCCAGCAACCCAGATTAAGTCCTCAGTAACAATTCTGAAAGAGGCGGGTGCTAAACTTGTAGTGCCTCTTAAGGTCAGTGGTGCTTTTCACTCAAGGATGATGCAAGCACCATCCGAGGAATTTTCATCTTACATTGAGGCATTTTCATTCTCCCTACCTAAGTTTCCAGTCATCGCTAATGTGAAAGCCTCTTCCTACTCAAGTATTGAGGAAATCCCCTCTCTTTTGGTTAAACAAATGCACTCCTCTGTTTTATGGACAGCATCGATTCAAAGCATTCGTTCCTCTGGAGTAACAGACTTTGTGGAATGTGGTCCCGGAAATGTTTTAACCAAGTTACTTCGTCAAATTCCCTAACATTTCCGTTTATCAAGGTTTTGAATTAGAAAGGTGTTAGCTTTTCTTGCAGTGTTGTCCTTGGCAGTTGTATTTTCTGATTTAATGTATTTGAAATAATTGCATTCAACTTTTGTATGTTTTTATAGAAATTTAATGTATTTTTTGTGGTCTGAGTGCAAAATATGTTTGTACTTATGATCTCTCTTTCTTGGTGCCTTAAGTTCGTAACTTATTTACTTAAATTATTATTTTTTTCGATTGGATTGTGATTTCTTTTAACCTTGAATAAAAATCACATAACTCATTGAATAAACTCTTCGCTTTGGATATATTGTAACTCTATATGATTAGCCGTTTATTGCCCTTTTGCAGTTTGCTATTTTTAGCGACTGCATCCGTTGGTTTATTTGCGGTGATAAAAGAGTCTGAACTCAAACTCAGGTGGAGTTTTGATGAAGGAGTGGGAAGCAGTGCAAGCAATCAAATAGGTACTGGATTAGATGTCATTCTTTATCCGGGTGTTTTTTGGGGGCACGAGTCAAATGGTACGGCAAAATCTGGGTATGCTTTAGATCTTAGTAACGGAGCATCTAGGGGGTCTGTGATGCACGATACTCGTCTTCAAGCAAATGATGACTTTAGCTATATGTTTTGGTTTAAAACCAATGGCATTCCGGATGATTACTCCCAACTTTTATCGAAGCGTCAAGGGACATACTCTTCCTATTTCGTTCAGGTTGACCCTGGCGGAGGAACCCTCAAAACACTTTTTCGTAAATATGGCAAATATTACGATACCGGCCCCGTTTCATTTGCTCCCAATCAATGGCATTTGCTTACCGCTGTCCATGATGGTGAAAAAATTATAACTTATTTGGACAATCAGCTCGTGTATGAAACAGAGCAACTCAATCCCATTTTTGTAGAGGAAGGTCAACTGGGTGTTGGCGGTACAGCTGATGGAGGTAGTTTATTTCGAGGTTGGATTGATGACCTTCGGATTTATGGCAAAGCTTTGAGTTTTCGAGACGTAAAAAATGCCTGGGGAGACGGCGCGGGGGATTTTGGTCCCACTCCTGATTTTTCAGGGGTTGATCGGTCTCCGGTTTCCATGCCACTCAATATTACCTTTTCATTTCGCGATTCATCTGGAACTACCCGACCAACTACTGGAATTGATCAATCTGATATTATCATTTCTGGTGGTACGATCAGTAACTTCTCAAAGATTACGGACACGCAGTATTCTTTCGACTTAAACGCAACCAAGTACCCTCAACGCATTCTCGTTACAGTACCAGCTGCTGCAGGTCGTGATGACCAAAATATAACGACATGTCGGAATGCTGTTTATATTATTTATGGCGATATTGTCACCCAATCTGAAGATTTGGTAGGCTGGTGGACTTTTGACATAGACGAGGCAAATGGCACCCATGCATTCGACTCATCTGGCGGAGACCATACCGCTATCTTGAAAGGAAATGCCATCATTGCGGATCCAGGAAGCGGAGGCAAGCTCATGGACGGTGCCCTACGATTGGATGGCTTGAATTCTCTAGCTGAAGTC
>JAQWWZ010000066.1 GCA_029254745.1 Opitutales bacterium
GCTCCCCCAATCGGTTGCTCATCTTTATACCATTGGTAATTTAAATACTTCCCTTCCGCCCGGGATTGTAAGGTGATGGTCTGTCCGTTAAAAATGAGACCTGGTGCCTGCGGGGCCAGGGTAATCTCTGGCTTTAAATATTTGAGGATCTGCTCGTTCAACTGAGCAGTGGTGATGGTGCTAGCCGCGATCTCAGAAGAAGTGACGGTACGATTAAGGTCCGCCAAGACGGAAGCTGGCAGCATATCCCGGGTGATCGACTTGATTGACTGGTTGAGGTCTGCAAGGACATCCGGGGAAAGACGGGATCGGCCAATGGTGGCATTTTGATTCGTCCCAGCTGTATCATTTAAATCTGAGAGCACCTCTTGGCTAAGCATGGCCCGGGTAATAGCTCCGGGAGACACTCCCTGCGATAGCCTTGCCATTTTTGCCCACTCCGAAACCAGAGCCCGCGGGCTCGAGGTAATTAAGTGATCAGACTGTAGATGGCGTAGCCCGGCACCATCCCCATTATCAAATTTTACCCGGAGGTACAGTTCATCCTGTTGAAGAAATAATTGTGGCGGTAAGGCACGCATCCCCTGCCCTCCCAATAATACAGTATACCGCCCATTGCGCACCGATACTTCAATGGTGTCCTCAGGCTGTTCTCCATTACGCCAGTGGGTGGTGCCATTCCCGTCTTCTAGGGAAAAAGAAAAACGGGCATCGCCAAAGTAATTAACTCCTCGAATGGAAACCTTTCCAGTGTAGGGTACCACATGAGCAGCCTGTCCCGTCAATGCACTAAGTAAAAGGAAAAAAGGGAGGGAAAAAAATAATCTCATAGGTGTATGAAAAAGTCTTTTTGACCATTGATCAAGGTCTGAATTGGACCAAGGTATGGCTGAAAACTTTGCGGTATAATCCTCTCTTTAAACTTTCAAGGTGCAAAAAAGAGAAGTAACTTCTGATGGGTATCCCAGCCATGGCCCGCAATTCTCTTACCCAACAGTGGACACGCGTGGGCCTGCAGGGCTGGGCTGGGCTGATGTTAAAAGGGGTGTGAAAAACTAGGGGGTCCCTGCCTTTTCCACGAGATACTGAAGGCGGGTGATATCGGTGCAGGCAGTTTTGGCGATAAAGCCACGGTTGTGGGTAAAATGTACATCGGGCTCTTCGGCTAAGCGACAGAAGTCAAAAAATGGGCTATCATTAAACCGGCGCATCCCATATCCGCTTCCCCGACTGTCCGGGTAGACCATGGCGACCACCTCCTCTTCCAATCCCAGTTCCTTGATCCGCCAGGCAAGCCCTCCTGAAGCATCTTCGATAAGAGGTTCCGTACGGGGTACAAAGGCTACTTTTACTTTACTCTCCCCAATCTCGACCTCCCAGATTTTTTCAACTTTGGCAACTTCATCCATGCGCCGGCGCAGACCGGTTACATAGTCCACCAAATCAGTGCCTATCATCTTCATTACTTCCCAAACCGGTTCACCTGCCAGATGCTCACTCTGCCTGGCAAATGCCTTGAAGAGTGTGACATCGAGCGGGGAATTCAATTTGGCCATAGCCTCCCGGTCAACGCCGAGCCAGTCGGCAGTATCATTGGGCCCGCGGCAATCGAACCATTCTGTGGTCTCCAACCAGGAGCAAAACTCCTTGGTGTCCTCATACATCCCCAGGCTTTGTAAGACCAGGGATAAAGCACAACTGGGATCGGCATCGCGGGGAAATTGATGGTGGTCAAAATTATGAAGTTCAGGGTGATGTTGGTGCCCAATATCAACAACAGCAACCTGAGGGTCCGCGAGTTCTGCCTCGGTGGGGTCCCTTCTAAAAATAGAAACAGCATGCCTGGCAAGAAGAACGGCACAGGCAAGAAAGTCATCTTTATGAGCCCCACCAGGGTGAGTGATAATGGATTGTATCATACCCTCATACGCTGAACACAGATGAGTTCATGTCGATGGAAAAAGTGATCCTGTATAGATCTCCTTGTCTCCCAGACCTTTTTTCTCTAGAGATGGATCTTTGTGCATTTTTTGCACGGGGGTTGAGTGGGATACATAACCCGGGCGTTGAGTCTGGGGATATCCTGGTCTGGCTCCTTCACCTTCACCTTCAACTTCATTTATTGTGTTTAGACTCATCTATCGAAAATTCGGCCATCGCCTGCATGCTAAAGACGACCTTCTCTCAGGCCTGACCGTCGCCCTTGCCTTGGTACCGGAAGCGGTGGCTTTTGCCATCATTGCCGGAGTCTCTCCCATTATTGGGCTCTATGCGGCATTTATGATTTGTTTACTTACCGCGATTCTCGGCGGGCGCCCAGGTATGATCTCTGGAGCAACCGGCGCCCTCGCGGTGATCATGGTATCCCTGGTGATTTTGGGGAATGAAAGGGGAGAAGCGTTGGGACTTGGGACAGACATGGGTGTGCAATACCTCTTTGCCACTGTCATCCTCATGGGAATCATCCAGATCGGGTGTGGTTGCTTAAAGCTTGGCCGGTTTGTTCGCCTGATCCCGCAGCCCGTTATGTTTGGGTTCGTGAACGGTCTGGCAATTGTCATTTTTGAGGCTCAATTTCCGATGTTTACCGAGAGCCCCACTACTCCCGGTTCTGCGTGGCTGCAGGGCAATGACTTTTGGTTAATGAGTGGGCTGATTGCTGTAACCATGGCCATCATCTTTATCCTGCCCAAGTTTACCACTCAGTTCCCTTCTTCCTTAGCCGCCATTGGTACGGTTACCCTTATCGTCATTGGGCTCGATCTTGACACCCTCGTGGTCAGGGACATGGCCTCCATAGGGGGAAGTCTTCCCAGTCTTGTTACTTTCTCCATTCCTTTTGATTGGAACACCCTGGTATTTATTGCTCCGTTTGCTTTTATTTTGGCCGCCGTTGGTTTAATTGAATCGCTCATGACGTTGACCTTGATCGATGAGCTTACAGAGACCCGGGGTAACAGCACCCGCGAATGCCTTGGGCAGGGAGTGGCCAATGTGGTAACTGGTTTTTTTGGTGGCATGGGTGGGTGTGCGATGATCGGACAGAGTATCATCAATATAAGGTCAGGTGGACGGGGCCGGCTATCGGGTATATCTGCAGGTCTCTTTCTTCTCGCCTTCATCCTCTTTGCGAGTTCTTTAATCGAAAAAATTCCCCTTGCTGCCCTGACCGGGGTAATGTTCATGGTGGTCATTGGTACCTTTGAGTGGTCCAGTATTCGAATACTCGGCAAGATCCCCAAGATGGATGCCTTTGTTATTATTTTAGTTTCCGGGATTACGGTGATCACCCACAATCTCGCGCTTGCGGTTATTACCGGTGTGATCGTATCCGCCCTCGGGTTTGCCTGGGAATCGGCCAAACACATTCACCGCGAACACAAAATTCGAGAGGATGGCACCAAGGTATACTACCTTCATGGCCCTCTGTTTTTTGGGTCGGTCACTGACTTCAACCTTGGCTTTTCCTCCACGGATGACCCAGATTCTGTAGTTGTGGACATGAAGGATTCTCGGGTCTGGGACCACTCCGGACTTGAGGCAATCCATAAGCTCGGAGAGCGCTACCACAAAGCAGGGAAAACCGTAAAGCTCCAACACATCAGTCCCAACTGCCAGGCTTTGCTCAAAAAAGCAGGCACCATGGTCGACATCACTGTCCTTCCTGACGACCCCAACTATCAAGTGGCAAACCTCTAGACCCCTGGTTTTACCCGACTGCTTTCGTTAAATCAGTTCAACGCTTCCCTTGGTTCCAAAGGATATGGGTGCCTGACTTTCCAGCCACCACCAAATCCCGCCATCCATTTCCATCCAAGTCCGGGGTAAGGATGTAAAGCCCCGTCCCCACTTGCCCAGTGTGCAAGATCTCTTTTGTAAAAGATACCTCCCCTTTCCCATCGATACTTGGGTGAAAGCTGGCGATGACAATCTCGTCTTCCGCTCCACGATCCCGTCCACTGTGAGCGTAATAACGCTTACCGGTAATAATCTCTCGCTTGCCATCGTTATCGAGGTCTTCCCAGGCGAGTGCGTGAAGTTGACTGATTTTTTTATCAATTATGTGATGCTTCCAGACCGTACTGCCATCTTTATGGGGTTCCAATTGCTGGTGCCAGAAGAGCCCGTAGTCATGCCCGTTTCCCCA
Source organism: Opitutales bacterium (assembly GCA_029254745.1). Taxonomy (GTDB): domain Bacteria; phylum Verrucomicrobiota; class Verrucomicrobiia; order Opitutales; family Seribacteraceae; genus Seribacter. Next base: position 4,148 of record JAQWWZ010000066.1, read on the forward strand.
GACTAAGTCATTACGCCCATCCTCATCGATATCGATGACCAAGATGGGACAACTGGCATGCGGAAGTGTAAAATCTTTTCTCCATTTCCAGGTACGCTCCAAAGCATTCTCAGCTGGTCGCTGATACCAACCCTGCATAAATACAATATCTTCGTGACCATCTCCATTGATATCACCAAAACCCTGCCCATGTCCATTCCCTGACTCTGACACCACATGCTTACTCATGCCTTCGGTTCCCTTTTTACTTTTGAATTTCCAGATAAGCATTGGGTTTTTATTATTCCAACTATTGGCCAGATACTCTGGGGTCCCATCTCCATTCATATCCCGAAAGAAAATCATTTCGTTGTGCTTACAGTGGGTTTCGACAAGCACATGACCCTCCCAAAATTTACCAGCAAAAATATTTTCTCTGCCAGGGTTTTCAAACCAGAGAACTTGAGATAAGGTAAATTGGCCAGCAATCACATCAAGGTCTCCATCGGAATCCACATCATATAAATAATCTCCATTATCCTGCATATAATCCACCCCAAAAGGCTCAACTTCTCTAAATGTAAACGGTTCCCAGTCCGGGTTTAGATAGAAACGCTCTCCTGCGACCACATCGAGGTCACCATCCCCATCCAGATCACCCACGGCACAGGCTTCGATATTATCCTTATACAGTTGCTGGACTTCAAACTTCAACGCGGCCAAGGCAAGAATTGGGGCAAACAAAACGAGTAGGAAAAAATTTCTCATAGAGTTTTGAGGATTACTTTAAATATAATTTTTTCTTCCTCCAAAAAAAGGAGAAAGATGGGGCATTTCAAAAGCTCACAAAATAATTTCATTTATGTATATTAAGTTATAAAGAAGAAAAAGTAGCCTTAAAAGGAACTGTCCTGACAATTTACTTGATTCGATCAAGGATTTGTCAATGAATCATACTCTTTTACTTAACCCAACCTTCCGTTTTATCATGGCCATCCAAATTAAAAATAAATCCAAAGTCGAAATCGGTGTTGTACCCACCCACCTTATGTTCGTTGGAGCTCTTGCTCCGGATGAATCCGGGAAACTCCCCCGAACCAACTCAGGTGATTTAAAAATCGTATCTGGTATGCGCCTGCTTTGCCGCACCTCTCCCGTCAAATTGAACAATGTGCAGGTCACACTATTCCCCGGAACTGACAGCCGAGATTTGGATGATATGTTCAAAGGCTTGCGGGCTCTGAAACTTCAGGTTCATTTAATCATGATGGTTGGCGGTGCCAATCCCCTCAACCCCAAGGATGAGGATGCAGTGGTGGGTATGCTCAACTCCGGCCTCGCAGTGGCCAGGAAATACAAAGTTAAACATGTATCCTCCACCTCTTTTGAAGAATGGCTGTCCGGTAAAAAGCTCAAAGGGAAAGCTTTTGACAATGCAGTCCAGCAAGTAATCAAAGTACATGCCCGTTGCTACAAAGAATCAGCCCTTGATAAAAGTTCCGTCGAAGCCTGGCACCTGGAATTTCTAAGAGGGGTGGAATTTCAGAATTTCACCAACGCTGCCAAAGCAGCCAAGGTGGTCAATGGTATCAACAAAAAAATCAAAAAGAAATTTTTCAAGGTCATGATCGATGCCGCTCACTGCGGAGATTCCGATCTTTCCCTCGCGGAAAATGAAAAAGTTATCAAAGACCTGGCCAAGACCGATGCCCTCGGTATTTTCCATGCCTCGGCCAAGACTACCCGGGGTTGCCTGTCCACCGATGACGGATGGATTGCCGCCCTGCTTGCAGCCTACGCACCCACAGGCAAATTAAAACATGTCTTTGTGGAGCTTTTTCACCACCAAGATCCAGCTCTTGCTGCCCTGAGGAAAGCTGTAAAAGGACATGGTGTGGACACCACGGACGGCAGAACTTACAACAAAACCGTAACCGATGGCGTCATCGATGTGGCCCACCGTCTCAACAACCTGGCCGCCCGTAAGCTGATCAAGTCCTAACAAGCATCCGCTCCTTCGCAGGAAAAATGTGGGGGAATACCCACATGGCTGTTGCTACCTAAAAATGATTGCATTTTTGTAATCACATTCCTTCCATGTGCCCACAAATAATATGAATCGAAGACATTTTCTGTACGGGAGTACCACCGGTCTGACTGGCACCCTCCTCTCCCCTCTTATCCACGCGAAAAAAAGGGCACCCCTTGCCTACCAAGGCAAAGGCTATAACTACCAGAAGCCTGACTTCCCCCAAAGATCCCGCCTCCTTTTCCAGGGTGACTCAATCACCGACATGCAATGGGGCAGACGGCAGAGCGATCGCAACCACTATCTCGGACATAGCTATGTCTATCTCATTGCCGCACGATTGGGAACCGATATGCCCAAGGCTGGGCTGGAATTCTTTAATCGTGGAAACAGTGGCAATAAAGTATCCGATCTAAAAAGACGCTGGCAAACTGATGCTCTCGATATGAAGCCGGATATTCTGAGTGTTATGGTGGGCACCAATGATGTGGGTGCCGGCTTCCGCAGTGCCGATAAGAAAGTGACCCCGGAGATGTTTGAAAAAGACTACCGTCATATCCTGCAGGCAAGCCGGCAGGCCAACCCCGACCTGCGCCTCGTGCTCATGGATCCATTCGTTCTCCCCACCGGGCCCCTACAAAACCCACAAGCCTACCAAGCCCGAAGAAAAGAGACCGACAAGCTAAGAAAAGTAGTGGTCAAGCTTGCCCAGGATTTTGAGGCCGCCCATCTTCCCACTCAGGATATCTTTGATCAGGCCGCGAAAGGGGCTGATCCAAAAAACTGGATCTGGGACGGGGTGCACCCACTCCCCCAGGGCCATGAATTGATTGCCAGGCACTGGCTGGATTTGGTCTGTGCTCAATGGCCAAGTTCTTCCAAAAAATAAGTCTAGCCAATAAGCAAGAATGAAATACTACCTCCTCCCCTTTACCCTGCTCCTTTCGAGTTTCTGCTTTACTTCTGCAAACCCAAAAGCAGCCGGGCCCACCCAGGTCTGGACCGGTAAAAAATCATCTTTCCATGGCTTTGATCAGTTTGAGTTTCCACTCGAAGGTATCACTTGTCGGGTTGTGGTTCCGGGCAAAATAGCAGACGGAAAGCCCTGGGTCTGGCGGGCCCGATTTTTTGGGCATGAACCGCAGTTTGATATTGCCATGCTCAATCGTGGATACCATGTGGTGTACTGTGATGTAGCTGGTCTTTATGGAAATAGTGAAGCCATCAAACGATGGAACAAATTCTACACTTATCTCCGCTTCGAGCATCTCTTTGCAGACCGTATGATTTTGGAAGGTATGTCCAGGGGAGGGTTAATTGTATATAACTGGGCAGCGGCTAACCCCGACAAAGTGGCCGCAATCTATGCCGATGCTCCGGTTATGGACTTCAAAAGTTGGCCAAAAATCAATCCGACTATTATGCAAGCCTATGGTTTTCGAAACCAAAAGGAAGCTGAAGCCTACAGGAAAAACCCTGTGGAAAACCTCAAGCCTCTTGCCCTCGCAGGTATACCCATTATCCATGTCGTGGGTATGAGCGACAAAGTGGTGCCGGTGAGTGAAAACACTCAATTGGCGGAGAAAAGATACAAAGAATTTGGAGGCACTCTCAAGGTAATCCGTAAAAAGGATGTCGGGCATCACCCGCATTCGCTACAGGATCCAAGCCCCATTGTTCACTTTGTGATCCAAAACAGCCAGGGCTCCGCAAACTTACCCGCAGAACGTATTGTCAGCCGGAAAAACTTTCATAGACGGAGTGACTTCATCAACAGCCGTCTTCGCTTTGAACGGGAAAAAGTGGGCCATGTCGCTTTTGTTGGTGGTTCGATTACAGAAATGAATGGGTACCGCCCTCTTGTTTCCGGCATGCTTGAAAAACACTTCCCTCATACCGATTTCACCTTTACCCAGGCTGGGATCAGTTCCACCTGTTCTGACACCGGTGCTTTTCGTTTAACAGAGGATGTGCTTAGCCACGGCCCCCTGGATATGCTCTTCGTGGAATTCGCGGTCAACGATGATCAGGATGCTCAAACAAGCCCTAAAGATGCCCTACGGGGCATGGAAGGAATCATCGCCCAGGCCCGTAAGCATAACCCTTATGTGGACATCGTGATGACCTTTTTCACCAACGAACAAATGCTCGAACAAATAAGCAAAGGAAAAAGCCCTCCTTCCATAGCTGCCCACTCCAAGGTTGCGGAGCACTATGGGGTCTCGGTCAATCATTTGGCTCAGGAACTTTCTGACCTTATAGATGCGGGGAAAATGGATTGGAAGAAATACGGAGGCGTCCACCCCAATAACTATGGCAATACCATGGGGGCGACCATGATTTTCCAGGGCCTGCTTGATGCCTGGAACCAGCCCCTGCCCCAAGCTGCCAAGGCCATAGCTCACACCCAACCCCAAGTCCTTGATCCTTACAGCTATGTTCAAGGACGATTTCTACCTTTTGCCCAAGTCAGCACTGACAAATATTGGAAAAAAGGGATCCCAGTCTGGCGACAAGAAAACAAAGGTAAAGTACGCCCCTACTTTCTAAAGACCCCATTCATTTACAGCAAGCAGGCAGGGGCCAAGCTCACCATTAACTTTCGAGGGACAGCCATTGGAGCATATATTCTTGCGGGGCCGGATTCCGGAATTATCCGTTGCACCGTAGATGGAGGGCGCACAAGAGATATTGACACACTTCACAGGCACAGTGGCTTTAATTATCCCATGACCGTGATGTTTTACCAGGAATTAAAAGATTCAAATCATACCTTAGAACTTGAAATTTTAGAAAACCAGAAGGGCCGAATACAAACGGGTGGGGAAGCCTTTCGGGTCATTCATTTCACAGCCAATTAACATATTGCTCGCACATACCGTGGTGGTACCGGGGAATCGCCACCGGTTTCGCCCCTTCGATGACTGGGTGAAGAGATTAATTTTGCGGACATAACACTTTCGCACTGTGCAAGCATTGAAAGAGTCGAACAAAGTAACTAACACGGGGATTCCAATCCGTACCGAGACAGTTATTACCTCATCGGCTATCTTCATATTCTTCCCAATTTTACCTGGTGGATTTGCCTGTGCAAAGATTACCAATATTGAAATTGTATGATCAAAAAACTATCGATTCTTTTACTGGCTAGTCTAGCCGCATCCCTTCACGCCGCCCAAACAGTCACCATTACCGGGAACGACACCATGCAGTTTGACACCAAAGAGTTTACGGTCAAGGCGGGAGAAGAGGTGGAACTGGAATTCAAAAATGTGGGAAAGCTTCCAAAGATTGCCATGGGACACAACCTGGTCATCCTCAAACAGGGGATTAGTTCTTTAAAATTTGGTCAGAAGATTATGGGGATGGGTGCCAATGCCACCAACCCCCTCCCCGATGCCAGTAAAGGAGATGTTTTGGCCGCCACTAAACTTTTAGGCCCCGGTGAATCGGAGACCATTACTTTCACGGTCGATGAGCCGGGTGACTACCAGTTTGTCTGCACCTTCCCCGGACATTTTGCCATGATGCGGGGTATCATGGTGGTGAAGTAAAGGCTTCCTACCGTCAGCCATTTCCTTTTCCATTAGGCACAAGCCTAATCCAGTCATTCCGTACACCACGATGGAGTTCCTTTCTGAACTCGGTTTGGTTCACCAAAACCATTGTGGTCGCAACGCCGACCCAGTGCTTACAGTTATAAAGACATCGAAGTAATTTACCTTCCCAAACATATTTTACATTGCGTGCAAGGTGAGGATCGAGGAGCACGGCAATCCATCATGTCTTGCATCATGCGGTATCGGGTTTGATAAAGTGGATGCCCTGCCCTACTTTCAGCACCCCATCTCCACTATCGAAGTACCAATGAATAAGATGGTGACACCTCCATCTCCCTGCTTGAAAATATGCCCAATTCGAGCGGAAAGAACCTGGCGAAAGCAAGGTTTGTGGAAAAGTGAATTAAGAAGATTGAAGAGTGAGGATTGAAGAGAGAAGTAGATCCAAGGCATTCAGATTTTACTCTTCACCCTTCACTGTTCACCATTCACTACTCTCTCTTCCCTTCAGTTTCGGTAAACATCTTTTCGGTGCCCTACTTTTACCACCATGACAACGAGTTCGTCGTTTATGATTTCGTACAGTACCCGATAATTCCCCACCCGTATTCGGTACTTTTCCTGCCCCGATAATTTCTGGGTATTTTGTCCATACGGATCATCCAGTAATTTCTGAATCGCACCCACTACACGGGCACAATCCTTCTTGGGTAAATTTTCGATCTCCTTAGCTGCGGACTTTTTGAGCCGCAGTCTATATTTTCCCATCTTTTTTTAGGGACTGCACAAAGGTTTCGAAATCAATGGATGGCTCGTTTTTCCGCTCGTCAAAAGCTTGCAGATCCTCTGCATCCTCCAGTAAGGACTCCCGAATGGCATCATTGACCAGTGTGGACATCGCAACATCAGTATCCGCCGCCTTTAGCTTCAATGCCTTGTGCAGATCATCCTCTAGGTATACCGTGGAACGCTTCATTTTTACATTAAAGCATCATAGCGCTAAAACGTCAAATTCCTGAAAAGTGAATTAAGAAGAGTGAAGAGTGAGGATTGAAGAGAGAAGTAGATCCAAGGCATTCAGATTTCACTCTTCACCATTCACTCTTCCTATGCTCTTCACGATTCAATTCTCACTCTTATCTTCTTATTTGTAGGGGTGGTCATTGGGTAAATTATTTAGTAAACCCCATTTTCCGGCAAGGTATCCTTCAAGTCGTTGTACAAGCTCTGTAGAGTAATCATCTATAACCACTACTTCCATAATGGTTCCTTTAAATGCAGTGGCACCATCTCCACCCAATATACTAATATTGTCGGTAAAACTAAATGACTCTGTTGATTGAAATACATTATTGCCATTTAAACGTATTTCATATTTTGGTCCTACGGAATCAGCCATGTATGCTAAAATTTGTTCCCCTGTTGTTGGAAAACTTAAAGAAAGAGTTTCGATTCTTAAAGACCTGAAAAGCCCAGGGTATGAAAGTTGATCTACATTAAATCTATCCCAGTGATTAGATCCAGACCCAGTTAAAACAGAGTAACCACCATCGCTTAGAACATTAAATGCAAATACGACCGAGGCATCATCTGATAATCCAAGTGCGGGAAATACAAGTTTGTCATCGACTCCATCAAAAGAAACGGAATTTGTCAAAAATGTGGGTCTTGCACTATCGGTAGATTGAGTGGCATTTTTGGAGTTTCTACTTTTGTCATTCCAAGCTGCTACTTTTCCAGATCCAAGAGTAATAGAACTAGTATCATTGGCGTCCAGCCAAAGCTTGAGTGCTGTAATCACCGATGGAGTCCAAAATGAGATTACAACCTCCATCTCCCCCGACTCCACACTCCCGAAATCATTGCTTACCACTACGGAATAATTGCCATCGTGTTGAGTGGCGTTGGCATCGGTAATGGTCAGGGTGGCATTGGTTTCGCCGGCTAATGTCGTGCCATTCTTTTTCCATTGGTAGGTCAGGTACTTTCCTTCCGCGGATACCGAGAAGGAGGCATTGGTATCTGCAAAAATTGTCTGCACCTGCGGTTGGGTTGTAATCTCGGGCTTTAAATATTTGAGGATCTGTTCGCTCAGTTGGTTGGTGGTGATGGTATTACTGGCCATCTTACTCGCCGTCACCGAGCCATCCGCCACTTCTGCCTGCACGATGGGTACCCCGCTGGAGGCATTGCCATCCTTGCGGTACAAATCAAACACCCCACTCACCGATGCATTCAAATCGGCCGCAAATACTTTGTTGGAGTACACATTGTAAGCGGTCTCACCAGCCACCACATAAGCTTTGCCATTTAACACGACCGTATCCGCTATATATTTGTTTTCAGGCAAATTGCCCGCACTTGTCCATTGTTTTGTTGCGGTATTGTAAACCTCGATGGAATTTAAATAGGAGCCAGCCCTACCACCGCCCACATAAATTCTACCATTGGCAAACCAGACAACGGGCCAATGTCTGGCAGTTGTTAGGGATGCTTCGGCCTGCCAGGAGTCTGTAGCAGGGTCGTAGCTTTCCACTTTGTTTGTGTCGCTCCCAACACTACCCCCAATCGCCCAAATTCGATTCTCAAACCTAACAAGTTTCATTCCATGACGAGCCGTTGGCATATTGGCTTTAGCACTCCATTGGCTGGTGGATGGATCAAAACAGAGCACTTGTTTTAAGTTTTGGTTAGAGGCAGTCATACCACCGATCAGATAAATTTTTCCATCAACCGTAATCGCGGTACCCCACTTTACTTCGCTGGGTAAAGCAATTCCAGCAGACCAGTTGCCAGAGGATGGATCAAAAACTTCTACAGATGTTAACCCAACTCCACCAATGACATAGAGTTTTCCATTGAGCACCGCACAAGCAACCCCTTTTCTAGCGGCAGACATATTGGCGAGAGTCTCCCAAGTGTTGGTCGCTGGGTCATAGCGTTCGGCAATATTTTTGGAACCTGAACCGTCGCGGCCTCCAACGAAATAGATCTTACCGCCCAGTACTTCCACGCCGTCGTCAGCATTCCTTGCCACACTCACGGGTGCTTTCTCTTCCCAAACCAAATCTTTAGGCTCGCCTGATTGATAGAGTGAATACCCCGACGGGGCGGACTGGTTGGCAGGCACCGCAAGCAAACTACCCGGCACCACACCCCC
>JAQWWZ010000026.1 GCA_029254745.1 Opitutales bacterium
TACCATTTCCACAGGACGGTCAGCGTTGCCTCCATATTGGCTAGGCGTGGCACTCAGGCTATCCGTATTACCCGTCATTACCGCTTCGTACTGAGCCTGAGTAACTTCATATTTACCCAAATAAAAGCCATTCGTCAGCGTGACATTGTGTTCGGTCTCTCGATCCGTTATCGTGCTCCGTCCCGCTTCTGTAGTCGGACTACCCATCGTAAAACTACCCGGTTGCACCCAGATCATTTCCAGAGCAACGCTGGCATTAAGATCAGCCGTGTGGGTGCTTGCCTGCCCGGTTGACACCACGATCTGTACTGCCGAGGTGGTCACATCTCCAAAGTCATTACTAATCATGAGTGAATAGTTGCCATCGTGCACAGAGGCGTTGGCATCGGTTATGATAAATTGGGCATTGGTAGCGCCAGGGATGGACTGACCATCGCGCTGCCATTGGTAGGTAAGGTGTTTGCCCTGGACTTGTGCACCAAGGGTAATTTGCTGGCCCGTATACACATTGGCAGGGGCTTGTGGGCTTTGAATAAGCTCGGGTTTAAAATATTTGAGGACCTGTTCGCTTAATTGATTGGCGGTAATTTCACCCGCAGCAACTCCGGCATTTAAAGCATAGGGCACGGAGGCAAAGGGCCGATGGGGGCTCATCTCTTCGAAGGCGGCTACCCCATCGCTAAACCAGACCCGCAGGTGAATATCGGAATAGGTTTTAAAAAGGGATGGATCGATTGCCCCCATCCCACTGATTGCAGTATTACCCAGCAAGATAGAGTAGTACCCACCATTTACCTGAGTGCTTACAAATCCAGTGGGCTCAGAACCTGAAGTGCTGGTACCATCCTGACTCCAATAGGTGGCATCCCCAGCCGTATTGACGAAGGCAAACTTGAACTGTCCAGTCCCTTGGTATGGTTGCCCGCCAGAAGCGACCTGGCCGGCATAGCTAATAAAAGGGGGGGCGGCCTGTACATAAGTACCCGCAAGACAAAAGATAAAAAGGGAAATAAGTTTGTATCGTTTCATAAGCAAAGGGGAAAAGACTAGATGCAGTACAGCTTGCTTAATTCTCGTATCTTAAATTGAACGGCAAGCCGTAGTAGAAGGTTGTGTATTTTTACTAGTATGAATCAAAAACACCCATAGATGCAACACAAGCAAATAGTACACATATTTACGCCTCATATGGAAGGAAAGAAAATGATACTTCACGGCGCTGAAAGGAAGAGAATTTTAAAAGGAGATCAAAATGAAATAATAGACTACACCTTTACATTAGCCTTTGAGATCAAAAAAATACATCATTTGAAATAAAATATCAAACTACCAGAGTAACCTTTTACTTTTCTGCCTCCCCAGGGCCCGAAATGTAAAAATACACAACAATCGTCTTGGTTAAAATGCGTTGAGCGACCTTGCTGAGAGGGAGAATAAAAATCCTAAAATAAAGGCAAAAAATCAATAATCTACCTATCCTGCCATTGGATTGTAGTGCCTAAGTTAGCCAGTTTAATAACTTAGTCAAAGCCCGGGCCCGATGACTAATCTTTGCCTTCTCATCTGGCGAAATCTCGGCAAAGGTAGACTCACTTTCATTGGGCAAAAACAGGGGGTCATACCCAAAACCGCCATCCCCTCTGCCCTCCCTGAGCAGAGTGCCTTCGCACACGCCCGCAAAGGTTTCCTCCACTCCCTCTCCAACCAGGGCAAGCACACAACGAAAACGGCAGGAGCGTTGGTTGTCGGGTACGGTGAGCATCTCTTTTATAACCTTGTCGTTATTCTTCTCATCATCACAGGGTTCCCCGGCATATCTTGCGGATATTACCCCAGGTTGCCCATCCAGGGCATCTATCTCAATCCCGCTATCATCGGCCAAAAAGTAGGCGTTTGCGGGGCCAAGTTTTCGAAGAGCATAAGCTTTAAGCAAAGCGTTGGCTTCAAAAGTGGAACCTGTCTCCTCCACTTCAGGCATGCCCCCGATTTTATCGGGCCCGAGCACTTGTACAGATAGACCGGCAGAATCGAGTGCGGTTTGTAACTCGTGTAGTTTGTGGGCGTTGCCCGAGGCAAGGTAAATTATTTTCATTATAAAAATCCGTGAGTTAAGTGATCGGGTCCAAGTTGTACTTCAAGGGGATCGCGGAGGCGAAGTTTTTTAGGGATCGGAGAGGGTAAGGCATGGGGCCCAAGGAATTCACGGGGTGAACGGTAGCGGAAGAGATAGTCGGCCAAGCCTTCCTCATAAAGGGATTCTGCCATTCGAGCCCCCCCTTCGCAGTAAACACTGTTGACGCCAAGATGGGTAAGAACCTCGGGGAAACAAAGGGGCGATACTCTTCCCCGGGGGCAGGATTCAGCTTGAAGTATGGTAATACCAAGCTCTCGGGCACGGGCAACCCGGTCCTTTTGAGCAAGCCCATGGTCTGTGGTTATAATGCGGGTTTTCCCGGCATATTTATCGGTGTAAAGAGCCCGGTCCGAGACCCCGGCTGCCAAAGTGGATAAAGTGGAGTCAACCACGAGTCGGAGGGGGCACCAGGTATCGTCTGGCAAGCGGGCAGTAAGGGATGGATCATCTGATAGAACCGTCCCGCTTCCCACACAGATGGAGGGAAATAAGCGACGCCATTGCATCATGTCCGCCCGGGCATCGGATTCCGTCACCCGGCTGGGGGTGCCTGCTTCGTTTGCGAGTTTTCCATTGGCCGACTCAGCTAGCTTGAGGGCAATGAGCGGGCGCCCGGTTTGCATGTTGTGATTAAAGATAAAATTGAGGCGGGTGGCCTGTGCACGAACATCCGGATCACCTACCTGCACATGCAAGCCATGCTCACGAAGGATATCAAGGCCCTGCCCAGCGTGCTGGGGATTGGGGTCTTCACAGGCGACATAAACAGATTGGATACCGGACTTTAAAATAGCCTCGGTGCAGGGTGGAGTTTTTCCGTGGGTGGAACAGGGTTCAAGGGATATCACCAGTGATGCACCCGGGTGGGGTGCACGGCCGAGGGCGTTCAAGGCTTCCACTTCAGCATGAGCCTTACCTGTGGCACAATGAAAACCCTCCGCCACAATCTCCCCATCTTCGACAAGTAAAGCCCCCACCATGGGATTGGGGTGGGTATCACCCCACCCTTTTCGTGCGAGCTCGAGCACCCGGTTGTACCAGGAAGAAAGTGAGGAAGAAGAGAGAGTCATCTAAAAAAAGTTCTAGGCCAAAGCGAGGGATAAGCCAACCGGGCAATGATCTGAACCTTCGACCTGGGCATGGATGGTGGCATCCCGAACTGAGGTGGCCAGGTCATCGGAAACCACGAAATAATCAATCCGCCAGCCAACATTCCGGGCCCGGGCACCGGCCCGATACGACCACCAGGAATAGGCATTTTCCTGATCGGGGTAAAGGTGGCGGAAGGTATCGAGAAAGCCTTCGGCGAGAAGGTTGGATAAACCTTCCCTTTCCTGGTCGGTAAATCCCGCACTTTTACGATTGGTTTTGGGGTTGGCGAGATCGATCTCTTGATGGGCCACATTGAGATCACCGCATAAAACCACTGGTTTCTTTGCCCGCAGATCAAGCAGGTAGTCCCTGAGGTCCGGGTCCCAGGAGTCATAGCGATACCCAAGGCGGGAAAGATCCCCTTTGGAATTGGGCACATATACATTGACCACATAAAAGCTTTCGTACTCACAGGTAATCATTCTCCCCTCCCCTTTATGTTTTCCATCGGGGAAATCCTCGGTGACAGAAAGGGGTTGGGTTTTGGAAAAGATAGCGGTCCCGGAATACCCGTTTTTTTCCGCAAGGTGATAATGGCGAAAGGCGTAACCAAAGTCATCGGTGGGAATAACTGTGGGGTTGAGCTTTACCTCCTGGAGGCAAAGCACATCAGGAAAAACATCTTCGACAAAGGTGTCGAATGTCTTCTTACGGCAGGCACGGAGACCGTTAACATTCCATGAAATGAAATCGATGCTGGACTTTTGATTGGTCATTTAATGATCTTTTTGTATAAAGGCGGATATTAGATAAACAGTGAAACTATTATCATTGTTGCCCTTTTCCCAAATCTACAAGCAAAAGTAATCAACATGGCATCACCAACAGAAATTCGTAAAGGACGTGTAATCGTATACCAGGGGGCTCCGCACCTAGTTATGGAAATGTTACACCGCACGCAAGGCAGGCAGGCTGGGTTTGTCCAGACTACCTTACGCAGCCTGCAAAGTGGTTCCACCACCACCACCAAATTTCGCTCAACGGATAATGTTGAGTTTATGCACACCAGTACCCAAAAACTGGAATACAGCTACAAAGATCCTGATGGGCACCATTTTATGGACCTCGAAACCTATGAGGACAGCATTCTCAGTGATAATATGATTGGAGATGATGAGTGCTTCCTGGTGGAGGGTAACACTTATGACATTCTCTTAGTCGATGATGACCCGGTACGACTTGAACTTCCGGCTTCCGTGGAAGCGAAGGTTGTGGAAGCCCCGGACGCCCTCCGGGGAGACACTGCGGGCAATGTGCTCAAACCCGTCACCATAACCAGTGGTATAACCATACAGGTTCCGTTGTTTATAAAAAAGGATGATACCATCAAAATCAGCACCACTGACCGTTCCTATCTGGGACGGGTGTAAGAAAACCCAGTCTTTTTCTTTCCACAAAAAAATCCTCCCTTTTGGGGAGGATTTTTTTGAGTAAGGTTTTTGGTAAAACCTTAAAATCTTTGAAAAGCTTGCCTAGGCAACGCGCTCGACAACGAGGGGGGCAGGGTTTGGACGTTTTGGAGCCAAACGGTAAGCAGCCTTGAAATAATCCATGGCCGACTTCAACCTCTTTTCATCGTTGTAATGAATCATCATCAGGGCTTCCCCTTGTTTCATTTGGGTACCAACTTTACAGAGTTCAGCGACGCCACATGCGGGATCAAACTTTTTACCATCGCCGTGCACAAGAATTTGAACACCCCGGGCAAGTTGACCTGCATCGATGGTGTGAACATAACCTCTTTTGGGGGCGGGTAATTTCTTTGTGTGCTTGGCCTTGGGAAGTTTTTCAGGGTCATCTATCATCTTGGTATCTCCCCCTTGGTACTCGACCACATCCTTCAGTTTTTGGAGGGCGGTACCATCTTCCAAATGCTTACGCACTGTTTGCTTCGCAGAAAGTGTGGAGCCTGCAACACCTGCAAGGCGAACAATTTCCATACCGAGCTTCATCACTAAATCCTGTAAGTCCTCTGGGCCTTCACCTTTCAATAGTTCGATCGCTTCCTTAAGCTCCAAAGCAGGGCCTACGCATGAGCCAAGGGGCTGATTGTTATCGGTGACCAGAGCAACACAGCGCCGTTTCAATGTGCGGCCGACACGGGTGAGGGAGCGAGCCAATTGCTTCGCATCTTCCGCATTTTTGATAAAAGATCCTTTTCCCCATTTAATATCCACAACTACGCCTTCGGCACCTGCAGCCAACTTACGGCTCAAGGTACCGGCAGTGATGAAGGGGATGGATGGAATGGCACCAATTTTCTTACGCAGTTCGTAGAGGATGGATTCAACGGGAGAAATTTCTTCATGAAGGTCGGCAAAGGCACAACCTAACTTCCGAACCTGAGTTGAAAACTCATCGAGATCCATGGCCGTTTTCACTTTTGGGATCGCTTTGAGCTTCTCTCCTGTGGAGGTAAGAAATTCTTCATCATCGCCGTTCATCAGGGGCATAGCAACACCAGCGGCAGCAGCTAAGGGGCCGAGTACCAATGTGGTCTTGTCTCCCACGCCACCCGTTGAGTACTTCTCAATCTTGGGACGGGATACATCCATCATTTCAATGACTTCTCCGGAGAGCATCATTTCTTCCGCAAAGTTGGCAGTCTCCTGGGCAGACATGCCCTGGAAGAAAGTAGTCATCACCCAGGCAGCCTGTTGAAACTCGGGCATTTCCTCGTCTAAAATAGCGTCTACAATAGACCTGATTTCTGTGTCAGTGAACTCGCCACCATCTCTTTTCTTCTCGATTAAATAGGAAAAAGAAGGCGGGGCCTTTGATTTAGCAATTGGCATAATAATATACTCCTAACTGAATTTGGTGGGGTGAATGGTTCAGTGCAAAGTGTGCTTATACTGAAAAATAGTGTATTCGTCGAGTATTTTCTTCGGACTTAACTTGACCCGAGGGGCAGAAATCGATGTTTTCTGACCAAATGGAAAGGTCGCACGACATCGCAAAAGAAATCAACGCCCATATACTTCTGGCTGCAAGTCAAATTCCTGAAATCACAGATGAATTTGACCCCCAAATCCGAGGGGCTGACCCACGATTTGGGGATTTTCAGGCAAATGGTACCCTCCCCTTTGCCAAACGACATGGACATAATCCCAGGGCTTTGGGGGAAAAATTAATGGAAGCCATGCCCACCCATGAGGATTGGGAAGTTTCTTTGGCCGGTCCGGGCTTTATAAATTTCAAACTTTCTGACACCTGCCTCCATCGATGGCTAAACGATTTCTCATCCAGAAACAAAATCGAGCAATCAATGGCAGCCAAGGAAGTGAGAAGGATAACACTAGACTTTTCCTCCCCCAATACCGCAAAACAAATGCATGTCGGCCATATTCGCTCCACCATTATCGGCGAGAGTTTATCCAGGCTGATGAAGTTGAACGGGCACGATGTGGTCAAAGATAACCACCTTGGGGACTGGGGCACACAATTTGGGATTTTACTTTGTGCGATCAAACGGGAAGGTATCGATCTTGATGACCTGGGAGATGAACCCGTAGCCAGGCTCGAAGACCTTTACCGGAAAGGGAACAGTTTGATTAAAGAAGATAAGCAGGCTTTACAGGAGGCGAGAGAAGAATTGGTAAAACTGCAGAATGGAGATGCGGAAAACTTAAGCCTGTGGCAAAAGATTCGAGACTTGAGCATGGATTCCTTCGAAAAGATCTACTCTCTCCTTGGGGTATCCTTTGATCACGCCCATGGGGAAAGCTTTTACCGCGACCAAGTGGATGCAATCTACCACGCCCTGATGGAACATAATATCTGCCAGGAAGATGATGGGGCACTGGTGGTGTTTCACCCTGAGCATAAGCGTTTTTCCAAGCAGCCCTTTATTGTGCGCAAGTCTGATGGTGCCAGCAACTATGCAACCACTGACCTCGCCACCCTTGCCTACCGAGCCAAAGAGTGGAAGTCAGACCAAATAATCTATGTGACCGATGGAAGACAGAGGGATCACTTTGAACAACTTTTTCTGACTGCTAAAAAATGGTTTCAGGCGGAATCGAAAACCATCCCCACCCTCTCTCATGTATGGTTTGGTACCATTTTGGGGGAGGATAACAAGGCAATTAAAACCAGGGATGGGCAGCCGATTAAATTAGTGGACTTGCTGGCGGAAGCAATCCGTAGAGCCTCTGAAATGGTGAGAGACAAAAATCCAAATTTACCGGAAGATGAAATTGAAAGACGGGCGAAAGTGATTGGTTTGGGTGCGGTCAAATATGCAGACCTTTCACAGGATCGTACCTTGGACTATGTATTTTCCTGGGAAAAACTACTGGCTATGCAAGGAAACACTGCACCCTACCTACAATATGCAGTTGCTCGGATCTGTAGTATATTCCGCAAGATTGAGGGAAGTACTGAAGATCTCATCAGACAGGCCCGGATGCCGCAGACCGAAGCTGAAAAAAAGTTAGCCCGCAAATTGATATTCTTTCCATTGGCTATCGGACAAGCCACCCGGGAGTTGAAGCCCCATTTTCTTTGCACCTACTTATTTGAATTGGCCACGGAATTTAGTTCCTTTTATAATCAGGATAAGGTCATGGTACCAGAAGCTGATGCCCAGGGGCTCAGGCTTTTACTCTGTAAGTCGACACAGACCTATCTTGAAACCGGGTTGGAAATGCTAGGAATCGGCACCTTGCAGGAGATGTAAGAATTATTTCTTGGGGGCAAAAACAAAACTTTACTTTTTAGCCAGAGGCAGCGAGACCTGATAAAACTGGCAAGCGGGGTCGCCCTGCCAACCTGCCTTTCGGTAAAGTAATCCCCGAAGGTGGGTTTCCTGTTTGCTCGACCATGCAGATCGAGTCATTTGAAGCTCCCATTGCCCACCTTTCACACGCACCGGTTGCATGGCATCAGACTTGATGGTTCGGCCTTCGCTAAAAAAATAAACCCCTGGGCTCGAAGCTGTGGGCTCGGCAGGGAGAACCATTCGTAGCTTACTCCCTTCATCGTAGGCCAAGGCCTGCCACCCATCGGGTGGAGAAACTGGAAGCACCGCCCGAAACTGAGCAAATCGGGCAGACCACACCGGGTCCGCTTGGTTGTTTGGTTGGATGGGCAGGGAGAGCACCAGTTCCCCAAAACCGGGCAAGCAGGTTTGAGAACAGGTTAACCAAGCGGCTTTGCCTCGAATGGTGAGGTTGTCCCCTGGCGTAAAGGAGTCCGAAAAAGAAATCTTACTCAAAAACAAAGTTTCTCCGTGGTGGCCATGGGCACCAACTTCTCCCATCATTACCCTTTTGGGTGCAGGAAAAATCAGCGGGGTTGTAGTTACACCTTCGGGCAATTCCCATGTAATCGAAGGAGGAATCCCCACATCTCCTGGGTGAAGCCAATAAGTGTGCCAACCTGACTGACGACGGATACGCCAAGCGATTTCAAATGAGTCCTTTCCATTGCAGGCAACCACATCGGCAACAAGAGAGTGCTGAGTCGGGTCTTTATCCAGGATGTCGCCTTCAACCCCAAAAACTGAGGGCAAAGAAAAAGGAAAAAGGACAGAAAAAATTAGTGAAAGGACTTTCCGCATCCACATGTGGACTGAGCATTGGGGTTTCGTATCTCAAAACCTTTACCGGTTAATCCATCATCAAAGTGAACTTCACACCCTTGCAGGTACTCCAAACTGTCACCATCCACGGCGTAAGCGACCCCCCCGGATTCACCAACTTTGTCAGATTCTTTTGGAAAGTCTACCGACATGCCATATTCGAATCCTGAGCATCCGCCTGGCTCGATAAAAACACGTAGAACTTTTCCATTTTCGTTTTCATTGAGCATGGATGATACTTTTGAAACTGCTGATTCCGTAAGACTAATCATGATACAAATGATACAAATGCTTTGAAGGAAGTCAATTTTCGATAAATAACAGCTGATTTTATGCCATTTTCACAATTTTATTTGAAAAGCTAAAAAGTTTTCTTGAATGGCTGAGAAAAAAGCAGTAGTTTCGAACCATCATCGACGATAAAGAATTAAAAAATATCTTCAACGAAGTTAACTTTGAATTAACCCGTAAGGTAGCTGAGGGAGGTATGGGGTTGGTTTATGAAGCTGTGCAAAGTGGAATCGGTGGCTTTCGCAAAACGGTGGCAATCAAGTTGATTCGGGAAGAGTACTCCGCCATTGAGGAGTTCAAAAACAATTTTATTGGGGAAGCGAAGTTAGTGGCTGACCTTATTCACACGAACATTGTACAAACTTACCACTTGGGGAAGTTCAATGACCAGTATTTCATGACCATGGAATTTGTCACGGGGTGGAACCTGGAAGAATTTTTGGACCGGCACATTGAAACCGAACAATATGTGCCCGCTGACCTCGCCGTTTTCATTGTATCAAGAATCTGTCGGGGCCTTGGCTATGCTCACCGGAAAAGGGATGATGAAGGCAGACTCCTTGGAATCGTGCACCGGGATGTAAACCCCAAAAATATAATGGTCGCAAAGGAAGGTGATGTAAAACTTACCGATTTCGGAATCGCGAAAGCACTCGACCTGATGTACAACAAGGAAGGTGATGTGATTGCAGGCAAAGATGAATACCTTTCTCCGGAACAGGCCAGATGTGAGATCACTGATCACCGGGCTGATTTGTTTTGCTGTGGGATTGTCATGTCGGAGCTCTTACTGGGCTACAATCTTTTTGAAACCGGTGAATCCACAAAAACAATTCAAAACATTTTAGAACTGCAACTGCCCAACTTCTCAGATCTCCGACCGGATGTGGATGAACGCCTCAATCATATCTTACACAGGGCACTTGAACGAACCAGAGATGGTCGTTTCCAGTCTGCCGAGGAAATGCTGAGTGGTTTGGAAAATTTTATTTATGGGGATGGGTATGGCCCGACCAATGAAAAATTGGCTGCCTATTGCAGTGATCTTTTTAGTTCCGATGGACAAAACGCAGCCACCCGGTGGTACAATGGGGAAACCCAATATATTGAATCTTAACTTTCGTTTCTAGCCATGCAGTCTCAAGGACTCCGACAAGTACAGAAACAGACCCAGAATCTAGTCCTAGCCCCGCAGCTAAGACAGTCCCTAAAAATTCTACAGGTACCGGCCCTGGAATTGCGCTCCGCTATTTTGGAAGAACTGCAAACTAATCCCCTGCTTGAAGAATACGGCACCAATGATGAAAGCTTGGATGCAGAGGTAAATGAGCCTTCTCCGGATGAGGTCGAAGAACCCCAGCATGATGAATTCCCTGAGGAAAATCCAGAACCCGAAGCCAAGGATGACAGCGGTGATGATATAGACATAGAATCCAAGGAAAATGAAGACTTGGATGACTTGGATTTTTCAGATGAATTTTCCATACTCAAAGAAATGCAGGAGGATATGAGAGAGCATTTTGAGAGTGAGTATGAAGGGGAAGCGAAACTGGGTAATTCTGAAGCTGAAGAAAAGAGGCAATATTTCTTTGATTCTCTGGTTGCAGAAACTTCACTGCAGGAGCACTTACTTGAGCAATTAAAACTGGTTGAAACAACCAAAGGACAGAAAAATGCCTGCGAATATTTGATCGGCAGTTTAGACGAAAATGGATTTCTCTCCACAACCCTTTCGGAAATTGGATTGATCTCGGGAATTGCCCTTGAAGATTTACAGTCTGGTCTAGGAATCCTCCAATCATTTGACCCGATCGGTATTGCTTCTATCGACCTACAGGATTGCCTACTGAAGCAAATGATCGCGCGTGGATGGGCTGGAACTACCTCCTACACGATCGTAGAAGACCACTTCCAACTGCTGGTTCGGAGGCGTGTACCTGAACTATCGAGAAAACTTTCCCAATCAACCGAAGATATACATTCCGCTTTGGAAAAAATTGCCGAACTTGATCCTTCTCCGGGCCGAAGATTTTCCGAAGACAGCAACCAATCTGTTGCTGCTGATGCCACGGTTGAAAGAGTCGGCGGGGAATGGACAATCAGTTTAAACAACGATTACATCCCGAGGCTAAAAATCAATAAAACTTACAAGGAATTAATCACCAAAGGTACGCTAAGCACCAAGGAAAAAGAGTATGTCAGGAATCAGATGCGGGCAGGTAAATTCTTAATCAACTCCATTGACCAGCGGCAAAACACCATTGAGCGAATCACCAAACAGATTATTGAAAAACAGGCAGATTTTTTTGATGAAGGTGTTTCCAAGCTGCATCCGATGACCATGTCAGAAGTAGCTGAAATTATCGATGTTCACGAAACCACTGTTTCCCGGGCCATCGCCAATAAATTTGTAAGCACCCCCCACGGGACTTTCCCATTCAAGTATTTCTTTACTCCCGGATATTCAGGGAAAGATGGAGATGCAGTATCCAACACAAGTGTAAAAGAAATCATTGGATCGATTATTGAACAAGAAGACTCGTCCAAGCCATTGAGCGATCGCAAGATTGTCGATCTGCTGGCGAAGAAAGAGATCAAACTGGCTCGCAGAACTGTGGCAAAATACAGAGAAGAATTGAACATACCTGCAACGAATCTTCGCCGGAGATATTAACCCACCCTTGCCAGCCTTTTTCAACTTGGAAACCCCGCCTGTCATAGATCCAACCTCCTTCTCCTTCCCTCTGGTGGTCGACGCATCAAGTCCCCTGATTCAAGTTGGTATCCCTGATCATAATGGATGGAAAAGCATGGGGGTGTCAAAGAAGCAAGCACTGGAAGGATTATTTGCATCTGCAGAAGACGCATTTAGGCAACTCGCTCTGAAAAGCTCCAAGATTGATGCAATTTTTTTCTGCGAAGGCCCGGGTTCTACCTTAGGCCTTCGAATTGCCTGTGCCTTTGTAAAAACAATCCAGTGGGCGAACCATCCAGACCTGAGGTTGTACAAATACAATGCCCTCGATATGGCCCATTTAATCTGTGGTATGCAGGCGTCGATTCAAGCACCTTTCCGGAGAGGATTTCGTTTTGTCCGCCAAGGTGAACAAGCGAAAGGAAGGAAACAAATATTGCCCGAGGAAGAGGCATTGGCAAAATTTCCTGCCAGTATGCACTTGCCCGACCCCAGGAAATTAAATCCCTCTATTCCTGAAGACCGAACCATTTCCTACAACCTTGAAACCCAAACCCAAGGGTTGCAAGATTTACTGCAGGTTTCTGAGCCATGTGATATTGCTGCCCCTTACTCTCCACGGCCGGCAGAATTTAAAAAGTGGAAACACCCATCCCATGCCAACTCCTGAAAACAATCCCAGCCACGAGGAAAGAAAATGAGGTCATGGGCGGAAATTGACCTCGCTGCCCTGGAGCGTAACCTCGACCTGATCCGGCGGGCGGTGCCACCAAAAATGAAATATGTATCGGTGGTCAAGGCAGATGCCTATGGGCATGGTATTTTGCCCACCGCCACGCGCCTGATGCAAAGCGGCGTCGACCTCCTTGCTGTAGCCAATGTAAAAGAAGCAGCGGAAATAAGAGAAATGGGTTCGGGCTGGCCAATCCTTGTGCTGGGCCCCCTTTTAGAAGGGGAAGACAGTGCCCTGCTTGAGTATGATCTTACCGCAACCCTCTCGTCCCCCGCGGAAATCCCAAGGTTTCAGGAAAAAGCCAAATGCAAGGGGCAGAAAGTGAAAGTTCACCTCAAGGTTGACACGGGCATGGGGAGACTCGGGATTTGGTGGGAGGATGCACAGGCTTTGATCCAAGAGATTGAAAAGGTTGATGAAATTGAATTACGCGGTCTACTTACCCACTTTGCAGACCCCAGTGATCTTGATTTTACCAGCCTGCAAAGAGAAAGATTTAAAAAAATTTACGACTCCATTCCAGCAAGCTTGAAAGCAGACTTGATGGTCCATGCCGACAACTCATCCTCTCTCCTGCACCTGGAGAGGGATTCTATTTTCAATGCGATCCGGATCGGGCTTTTACAATTTGGGGTATCCCCAAAAAAGGAAAGCCTCTTCTCTGATCTTCCCGTGGAACCTGTCCTAAGCTTCCACTCGAAGCTGGCGGTGGTAAAAGAACTACCTGCACAAACAACCATCAGCTATGGCAGGCAGCACCAATTGACCCGAAAATCTAAAATTGGAATTGTCAGCGCAGGATACGGTGATGCCATTCCCTTGCATTGTGGAAACCGTGCACAAGCATTGGTTCGCGGGCAAAGCTACCCAATCATCGGCAGAGTGACGATGGACCAAACGGTTGTAGATCTCACGGACGCACCCGATGATCTACTGTCAGGAGAGAAAGTGACCTTAATCGGAAAGCAAGAGGATCAAGAAATATTACTGTCTAAGTTGGCCGACGACGCGAACACTATTCCCTGGGAGCTACTATGCTCAATCACCAAGAGAGTACCCCGAGTTTACACCACCAACCGGGAATAAAGCCGGCAGGCCTGGCTCTTAAAAATCAAAATTCTTTTGGATAGTGATAATGAGCTGCTCAAATTCCTTGATCGATTGTGCCCGGGCTTCAAAAGCCTGTTGGCCATCTTCCGGGCATCCGTAGGGAGACACCCATCCCATCCCATTTTTTTCGTGGGCTACATGAACCGCTTCCATCCAAATTAATATCTGTTCAAGGTTGGCAAGAATTCGATTTCCCGGACGAGGTTCCTCCAGTGAGTTACCGTAGGGCAAACGTTGCACGACCTTACCCTCTTCGTCCTTCGTCTCCTCCCAGGCTACTTCGGAAGTTTCGCAAGCTTCCCAAAAACATATTTTCGAAAAATCAACACAGCCCTCTAAAATTGCTTTACTCATGGCTTCGATTTCTGGCATCGCCGCCTCAGGAAAAGTTTCATCTTCTACAGGCTGGTAACTTTCCTCCGCTTGAATCAGGATTTGCGCCTTTTCATCGAGTGCCGAGGCAATCGCTTTGACCAAGGAATAATTAATCTGTCCTTGCAAATTACCATCGAGCATTAAATCAACCGCATCAAAAGGCAATTCCTCTTCTGCTGGTGTAGCTTCTTTTTTTTCTTCTTCAGTCATCGTAAATATCTTCCCATTGAAACAGATTTCATGCGGGTGACAATGGGAATGTGAGGATGTTTTTTTTCAACAGGATTATGCTTCTTGTGGAGTATAATACAACATGTTACCAAAAAAGAACTCAACGGGCCTGCTTATCTAAATGTCTTTGATAAAAAACAGGGCATCAACTTACTTTTTTTGAAAAGAAAATATTTGTAAATAAGTTGTCTTAAATCCCCAAGATTGCTCTATATAATATGTGTACATTTTCCTTTTTCACTGTCCGTCAACAAGACATATTTCCTCCACTTCCGAAACAATTTCATAACGAGTAAAACCTTCGATCCGCACCATAATTTTGGAGTGGCAACTTAATAAATGAAAATCTTAAATTTTATAAATATCTTACCATTATCTACCTTTTGTCTGCTCATTGCTTCCGCTTCTTGCTTTTTCCCTCACCAAGCATTTTCAGCAGATATATCATTTAACCGTGACATCAGACCCATTCTTTCAGGGAAATGCTTTCATTGCCATGGGCCTTCCGAAAAATTTCGCGAAGCCGACCTGCGCCTCGATCTGCCCGAGGAAGCCTTTTTAAAAAAAGATGGGTTTGCCGCGATTATCCCGGGCAATATCGAAGATAGTGAAGTGTGGCACCGAATCGTTTCTGATGACCCGGACGAGATCATGCCTCCACCCGAGAGCAAGAAGGAGCTTACCAAGCACGAAAAAGAGACCCTCACCAAATGGATACAACAGGGAGCCAAGTGGGAAGGCCACTGGTCTTACCTTCCCGTAAAAAAAGATCCTCTTCCCTCCAATTCAAATAAGCAGTGGGCCAAAAACCCAATTGATCATTTTATTCATGCCAAACTCGATGAAATTGGTCTCAAACCATCCCCTGAGGCGGACAGGCGCACCTTAATCCGTCGCCTCTATCTCGATCTGACCGGTCTCCCCCCCCGCCCTTCCGATATTCATGCTTTCCTCGCAGACAAATCCCCTAATGCCTATGAACAAGTGGTTGACCACCTGCTTGCATCCGACGAGTACGCCGAGCGTATGACCCTGGTATGGATGGATGCTGCCCGCTATGGTGACACCTCTGTATTTCATGACGATGGTCCCCGCAGTATGTGGCCTTGGCGAGACTGGGTTTTGAATGCATACCGCAATAACATGCCTTTCGATCAGTTCACCATTGAACAAATTGCAGGCGATCTTCTCCCCGAAGCATCCCTCCAGCAAAAGATTGCCTCGGGCTTTAACCGTAATCATGCCACCACTGACGAAGGGGGAGCCATCGCCGAAGAATTCAGGGTGGAATATGTGGTTGACCGGGTCAAGACCACGTCCAATGTCTGGCTGGGCATGACCTTTGAGTGCGCCCAGTGCCACGACCACATGTACGATCCTTTCTCCCAAAAGGAATACTATCAAATGTTTGCCTTTTTTAACAACAATGCCGACCCCGGTATGCAAACCCGAAAGGGAAACACCGCTCCCCTAGTTGAACTCATTACCCCCGAAAGGAAAAAACTACTGGCTAACGCTGAAAAGATTCTACAGGAAGCCCGAGGGCAATTAAATGAACGCCGCAAAAAATCCCTGGTCCCTTTTAGGGAATGGTTTAATGACTGTGCAAAGGATATAAAATCAAACCCGGGTATTCTTGATCCTAAGGGACTGGTGGGCTTTTTTCCTTTTGACCTTTTGGATTTTGAAAACAACAAATCCGATCGTGGCATTACTGATGCTTCTATCGCTCACCTGTACGATTCTCCCCTACAAGTAGCCAATGCCAAGTTTAGAGGAGGTATTCGCATCGAAAAAAATGCATTTGCCGAGGTACCTGGATTGGGAGATTTCGAACACGACCAGGCATTTTCCCTGAGTGCATGGATCAAGCCATCCAATACCCAGCTTAGCGGTGCAGTCATTGGAAAAATGGACGAACAAAATAATTTCCGTGGATACGATCTATGGCTAGAAGGTGGCAGACCGGGCATGCACATCATCCACGCCTGGCCAGACAACGCAATGAAGGTGGTGGCAAAAAATCAACTCAGGCAAAACAAGTGGCAACATGTCTGTGTGACATACAATGGCCAAGCCTCTGCCAATTCAGTGGAAATTTATGTGGATGGGAAAAAACAGGATAAAGGCAACCCCCACGCAAAACTAAAGAAGAATTCAATTAAAACAGATAAGCCCCTGCGCATCGGCAGAAGGTACAAATCTGCCCAATTAAACGATACTGAAATTGATGATGTCCGGATCTACAACCGGGCACTTGGCCCTGGAGAAGTGCCAACCGTCATGGAACTCTCCTACCGGTCTCTGCCTATGCCCAGCAATCAGGTGGCCGCCATTGACTTTAACCAGTTTGAAGGCAACCAGACAAAGGATGGAATGAACAAGAATTCCTACATCATTCACGGGGGTGCAGAACAAACCGAACTTGGTAAACTGGCATCTGGTTTCAAAATTGAAAAAAGTGGGTTCCTTGAGTCCGAAACGGGCGGGGAACTAGAATATAATCAGGAGTTCTCATGGTCGATGTGGGTAAAGCCAAACCAAAAAATTACCGGGGCAATCCTCAGTAAAATGGACGAGCAAGCCAAACACCGTGGCTATGATATATGGTTGGAAAATGGTCGTCCTGGTATACACATCAGTAACGAATGGCCTAATAATGCGATCAAGGTGGTTTCAAAGTCCGAACTCCCTCTCCACAAATGGAATCACCTGTGCGTAAGCTATGATGGCTCAGGGAAGGCGGCCGGTGTCAGGGTCTTCATAAACGGGGCAAACCAGGAAAAAGATATCGCCCAGGACGATCTAAATGCCACCATTAAGACGGAAAAAGCCTTCCGTGTAGGTCGCCGCTACCACGGTGCATCAGTCAACGGATTGGAAATCGATGAAATCGGGCTTTATCACCGGGCACTCAACCACAAGGATGTGGAAAAGTTGAGCAAGCTGGATACGCTATCGCCCTTATTTAATCAGCCATTAAACTCCATGGCTACTGCCCAAAAAGCCTTCCTTCATGATGAGTACTTAAACCGCTTTGACGACGCTTATAAGAACCTGCTCGCCAACCGTTCCAGTAAGCAAGCAGAGCTGAACCGCTTGAGAAACGAAAAAATTACCAGCATGGTGATGGGAGATAACCCAACTAATAAGATGCGGGAGACCTACCTGCTTGTCCGTGGCCAATATTCCTCGCCGGATAAAACAAAAGTGATCAAGGCAAACACACCGAGCTTTCTTCCTTCGATGGAAACCGAATCGGAAAAGAACCGTCTCGGCCTGGCGAAATGGCTCACTGATAAAGAAAACCCACTCACTCCCCGGGTCACGGTCAACCGCTATTGGCAGACCATCTTTGGGCGCGGATTATCCGATACCCCTAGTGATTTTGGCTCTCAGGGGAAATGGCCTACCCACCCAGGTTTACTTAATTGGCTCGCTGCTGATTTCATTGAAAGTAATTGGGATGTGAAACGAGCAATCCGGCAACTTGTCACTTCGGCCACCTACCGACAGTCATCAGTCAGCAAACAAGCACATATGGAAAAGGACCCGGAAAACCTCTACTTCGCCCGGGCTCCGCGCTTTCGAATGATGGGCGAATTTGTGCGCGACCAAGCCCTACATGTGAGTGGTCTTCTCAAAAAGAAATTTGGCGGCCCCGGAGTCAAACCCTACCAACCGGCTGGGTTATGGAATGAAGTATCCCTAAACGCCGGACTTAGGTTTGTGCAGGATAAGGGAGATAAGGTCTACCACCGAAGTATGTATACTTATTGGAAACGCTCCTCGCCCCAGCCAGCTATGGTCGCCTTTGACACACCCAGTCGTGAGATCTGCACTGTGCAACGCCAGCGCACCAACACCCCCATGCAATCTCTCGTTACCTTAAATGATGTCCAATTTGTAGAGGCCTCCCGCTTTTTCGCCCAGCGTGTTCTTCTTACTAGTCCGAAAGATCTCCCCAGTCGGGTAAACCGTGCTTTCGAAATAGCCACTGGTCATCCGGCGGATGATTTTCGGCAAAAGATCATCTCTGACGCCTATCATAAACAGAAGGCAAACTTCCAAAAAGAACCCAGAAAAGCCGAGCAGCTTCTGGCTATGGGAGACTCTCCCCGAAACAAATCTTTAGACATTAAGGAACATGCTACCTGGACTGTCCTTGCCTCAATGATCCTTAATCTGGATGAAACTTTGAACCGCGAATAATTAAAAACCAAAACAATCGCCATGAACCCCTTTGACCTCCACCAACTAAACACCCGTAGACAAATGCTCAAGCTTGGAGCCATGGGCATGGGAGCCATGGGTTTTGCCAATCTTGCCGCTCCCCTTTTGGGAGCGCAGAGCATACCTGCTGGTAGCAGTCCCCTCAGTGGTACTCTTGGGCACACCCACTTCAAACCAAAAGCCAAGCGAGTAATTTATCTATTTATGTCAGGCGGGCCGTCCCACATTGATATGTTCGATTATCATCCAAAGCTCAGGGAATATCATGGGCAGGAACTGCCAGACAGTATCCGTAATGGGCAGCGCATCACCGGCATGACATCCAAGCAGTCTGCCTTCCCTTGCGTTGCTCCGATGTTTGAGTTTACCAAGCATGGAAAGAATGGCACCTGGTTCAGTGAAGTTGTCCCCCACACGGCATCGATTGCGGATGATATTTGCCTGATCAAATCCATGCATACCGAGGCGATCAACCATGACCCTGCAATTACTGCGATCAACACCGGTTCCCAGCAACCTGGTAAGCCGGCAATGGGTGCTTGGTTGGACTGGGGAATGGGCAGCCCCAATCAAAACCTCCCTGGCTATGTGGTTATGATTTCCAAGGGTAAAGGAAACCCGCAAGCCCTCTATGACCGTCTTTGGGGCAGTGGTTTCCTACCCTCCAGACACCAAGGGGTAAAGTTTCGTTCCGCCGGCGACCCCGTCCTCTATCTTTCCAATCCAAACGGTATCTCCCGCACTATGCGCCGCGACATGCTTGATGGCATAGCTGCAATTAACCAACAAAAGAAAATTCAAAGTGGGGACCTCGAAATTGATGCCCGTATCGCCCAGTATGAAATGGCGTACCGTATGCAAACTAGTGTGCCCGAATTGGTTGATTTAGAGAATGAACCCGACCATGTGCTCGACCTATACGGACCGGACGCACGGAAAAAGGGAACCTTTGCCCACAATTGTTTAATTGCCCGCCGCCTTGCCGAGCGAGATGTACCTTTCGTCCAACTCTTTCACCGTGGATGGGACCAGCACGGCAGCCTACCTCGTTCTTTACGCAATCAGTGTAAAGATGTGGATCAGCCCGCCGCTGCCCTTGTAAAGGATCTAAAGCAACGCGGACTGCTCGATGACACGGTGGTCATATTTGGGGGAGAATTTGGACGCACTGTTTATTCGCAGGGAAAATTAACCAAGGATAATCATGGGCGTGACCACCACGGGCGCTGCTTCTCGAGCTGGGTAGCCGGCGGGGGATTTAAGCGCGGATTTGAATACGGAAAAACCGATGATTATTCCTACAATATTTTGGAGAATCCTGTCCATGTGAACGATCTCAACGCAACTGTTCTCCGCACACTCGGCATTGACCATGAACGATTTACCTACCGCTACCTTGGACTAGATCAACGTCTCACTGGAGTGGACCATCCCAAGGTTATAACCGATTTACTTGCCTAGCTTCTCTCACAAGCAAACGACTGCCTTGTAAGACCCATTTTTTCTTTGACGCAGAGGTCAAGGAAGCACAAATAATACTTTGTGATTTCGGTGTTGGATAGTAGGCGAGCCACGCTAGCAGAGTGGCTACAAACAAAAACATCT
Source organism: Opitutales bacterium (assembly GCA_029254745.1). Classification (GTDB taxonomy): domain Bacteria; phylum Verrucomicrobiota; class Verrucomicrobiia; order Opitutales; family Seribacteraceae; genus Seribacter. The sequence continues at coordinate 20,144 of JAQWWZ010000026.1, forward strand.
TTTAAAGATGGAGTACTGAGCATTGCCTCAGCGGATGCTAGTTTCCGCAGGTATTTCCGTCTAAGGCATAATGGAGCGTCCTATATTGTCATGGACGCACCTCCGGATTTGGAAGCCTCTCTTCCTTTTGTCCAAATTGGGGAATGGATGAGGGAATGTGAAATCAATGTGCCCCAAATTTATGAATATGACCTCGACCTTGGCTTTATGGTACTTTCTGATTTTGGTGATTTTCATTTTCAGGATGCCCTCGGTAATAAAGACCATGGTTCTCTGTATACCTTAGCAACGCAAGAAATTGTAAACTTTCAATCCTCTCTGTGTAGGTCCGAGGAAATCCTCCCAACTTTTGGACCAGAATGGCAAGCGAAGGAATTGGATATTTTTCGCGAATGGTGCCTGCCTGACCTTCAAGATCAAGATTACCGAGAAATCATGTCCGAACTAGTGATTGCGGTTAACCAAATACCAAAGGCTTTCATGCACCGTGACTTTCATTGCCGGAACCTACTTTTATGCCAAGAGCAAGAGCTAGGTATTATCGATTTCCAGGGTGCAATGCATGGCCCCATTACCTATGACCTAGTATCCCTCCTTCGAGACTGCTATGTTGACAATGATCAAGACTGGGTTACGGAGCAGGTTTTAACATTCCAGCAACACCTTCTTTCCAGGAATTTGGAGTACGCAAAGGTTGAACCTGATGAATTTATGCGCTGGTTTGACCTGGCAGGGCTACAAAGACACCTGAAATGTGTTGGCATTTTCCATCGTTTAAAAATTCGAGACCAAAAACCTGACTACATGAAAGATGTGCCCAGGGTATTAAATTATGTTATGCAGGTTTTAGAAAGTCACCCGGAACTTAAAGAAATAAAAAAAATAGTGGGACAATCAACCATCTTAAATAAATTTTCATGAAAGCAATGATTTTAGCCGCCGGTTACGGAAAGCGTTTGCGCCCTTTGACTGACCATACCCCGAAGCCACTTGTCTCTGTGGGCGGGAAGCCTCTCATTGTCCACCATCTTGAAAAACTTGCGGCGGCGGGCATCAAGGATGTAGTCATCAACCTCGGTCATCTGGGCTGTAAAATTTCTGAAGCCCTTGGAAATGGTTCCTCCTGGGGAACCTCCATCACTTATTCGGAAGAAGGACCAGACCCGCTCGAAACCGGAGGAGGTATAGCAAAAGCTCTTCCCTCCCTTGGCCAAGAGCCTTTTCTGCTAGTCAATGGAGATGTCTGGACAGATCTAGAATTATCTTCCCTTAACCTTAAACTTGATGCCGGTGACTTAGCACACTTATTATTGGTAGATAGTCCAGACTGGCGAGAAAAAGGAGACTTTGACCTCCAGGAAAACCGTGTGATCGAAAGCCAATCACCCAGCCTGCTTTACTCAGGCATTGCTATCTACCACCCTTTGCTACTGGAAGGGGCTAAAGTGGAACGATTTTCCATTGTACCGAGACTCAGGCAAGCCATTGCTGCAAATCGAGTGGGTGGCACCTTATATCGTGGTAAATGGGATGATGTAGGAACACCGGATAGGCTGGAAGCTCTGCAATCGGAGTACGGCAACTAATCAAAATGGTTTTGGAGACCGCTCGGAAGAAATGATACGATTCGACTTTTCAATTTCCTCTAAACCAAAACTTTCAACGCAATATGCAATAATATCCCGTAGATCGGAGTCAGATAAATTTTGGACAGAAGCTGCCATCACACGACCACCTTCATCCCTGGGGTCATATCCACGGTGCCCCTCCCGGAACTTTCTCATTTGCTGATAGAAATACCATCCTTCTAAGTGAGTAAGGGAGGGGGAAATAAGATGAGATTCCCCCTGCCCTTCGTTCCCATGGCAAGAAGCACAACGACTTTGATAAAGTTCTTCCCCTCGTTGTAGATCCCCCTTGATGGTCCGGATTGCCGGTTGCGAAGGTTGGGAAGCAAACCAGTTGGCGAGGTAAGCAACTTCCAAATCTGTTTTTATATTTCGGATCCCTACTCCCATCAAATGCTCAGAACGGTTATCAGGATTGGCACCTCGAATCCCGGTACGAAACTTATCCATTTGATCTCTCAAATACCATGAGTCCATTCCATTTAAAATGGGCCCTCGCTGCGCCTCCTGCACACCATGACAGACTACACAGCCCGCAACTAATTCATCAACATTATCCAACGACAGAGGATCTGAAACCGTTTTAATCTGCTTACAAGCTCCCAACGCAAAAAGTAGGAGGCTTACAAAAAGCGGAAATACAGGTGAAGAACGCATAATCTTAACAGATTATAGATTCAGGTAAGAGTCTCAAGCGATTTAGCACCTCCTCTTTGCTTTACGATTCCCTACAAATAGTTCATTTAATAATGACTATGGCAGAGATCCAATTAAGAAACCTTTCGAAAACATTCGATAATGGATTTCGTGCCTTGGACAACCTATGCCTCACTGTCCGAGATGGAGAATTCCTGACAGTGGTCGGACCGTCAGGATGTGGAAAAACAACTCTGCTTAGGACCCTTGCAGGGTTGGAATCGCCCACATCTGGAGAAATCTTAGTCGGTGATAAAGTAATCAACCACCTCGAACCGAAGGACAGAAAGATGGGGATGGTTTTTCAAAATTATGCCCTATTCCCACATCTATCTGCCTACGACAATATGGCCTTTGGTTTAAAAGCCAGAAAAAAGACAAAAGCCGAAATTCAACGGTTTATCCAACCAGTAGCTCAAAGGCTTGAAATTCAACACCTTCTGGAAAGAAAACCCAACCAATTATCAGGTGGCCAACGGCAGCGAGTGGCTCTGGGCCGTCTCCTTGCTAAAAACCCAAGCATCCACCTTTTGGATGAACCCTTGAGCAACTTGGATGCCCATCTCCGGGCTGCCATGAGGAGGGAACTCAAGATTCTTCATAAAGAATATGGTAAGACCACTCTTTTTGTTACTCATGACCAGACTGAGGCCATGACTCTGGGTCATCGCATTTGTGTTATGAAGGAGGGACATATTGAGCAGACGGGGACACCCCATGAAATTTATCATGAGCCAGCAAACTTATTCGTAGCCGGATTTTTTGGATCTCCACCTATAAATTTAGTAGCTGGCAAAGTTGGTAAATCTTCTAATAACCAAAGCTACTTTGAGGGTCTTGGGACCGCACTTGCGATTCCAGATGAAGTCCCTCCCCCTCCTGTCGGCAACTTAACACTCGGCATTCATGCCGAAGATATTGAAGTGGCAACCAACACAGAAGTTGAAACCGGACAAGTTTTTGAGCTATGCATTGAAACCATCGATGACCTTGGCGAAGCCAAAATTATCCACACCAAATGTGGAGAGGCAAAGATTTCTGTACGAGCAGAGTATCACACCCCGCTCAAAGACAATATCATACAAGGCAGGTTTAATTGGACCAAAGTTCTTTGGTTTAATCCCCAAACAGGTGAGCGTATTCCCTAACTTACGCTTACCTCGCGTAAGGCGGTCCGAAGCCGGTCAAAGGCCAACACAAACAGGATTAAAATAGGTATAAGGGATAAGGTTGATGCAGCCATTCCCACAGATTCAGGTATACGGTGGCTGCTGTCCTTCAACTTAGATAAGGCAAGTGGAAGAGTCATATTTTCATCAGTTAGCAGTAACAATGGAAGCAGGTGATCGTGGAAACATAATACAAAGTGCAAGAGAAAGAAAGTGACCAAGCCAGGGGAAACTAAGGGAAGTAAGACGAGATAGGTTTGAAAGCGATTCATTCCCTCTATCCTAGCCAAATCTATCCACTCATCCGACACATGCTTAAAAACCTGAAAGAAAAATAAAACACCCAACCCCGTTACCGCTCCTGGCAAGAGTAACGAATGCAAGCTGCCTCTCCACCCTAACCAGCTCATCCAATCAAAGGTTGGAATGGCCAGGGTTTGCTTAGGGACTAGAACAATAAAAATGGCAAGCGAAAGCAAAGCCGCACTCCCACGAAAAGAGCACTTGGATAAAGCAAAGCCCACTCCAGCCGATATTACCGTGGCAAGAATGGCCTGCCCAACTGCCAACCCAAAAGAGTTACTGAAGACTTGCAAAAATGGGATGTAAGTTGAGCTAAATAGGTCGGTGTAAGCCTGCAAATCATATTGCGCAGGAAATAGTAAAGTCGGTTTGTAAATTTCTTGGTTTGTCTTGAAAGAGGATAAAAACATCCACAAAAATGGATACATTGAAATCACAACCGCTAAAGAAAGAAAAACCAATGAAGTTATTCTTTTCACAAGTCTCGGGAGATTTCTCGAATTTTCAAAACCCAAAATAGAAACAAAGCAACCACGGGAACAACGAGCACGCTCATTGCCGATGCTCGGGGAAAGTCAAAACTTCCGCTTCCTCCTGGAAATGCAACTTGGTACAAATAAGTCACAAATAAAAGCCCTGAGTCCAAAATCCCTCCAGATCCGCCAAGTAAAACATAGGCTCCAGAAAAAGAAGCAAAGCCCTCGACGGTAAGAAAAACCCCGGCAAACAAAAGCAAGTTTCGAACCCCTGGGAGCCAAATTGCCTGACATCTCCCCCAAAGTCTTAAACCTTCCATCCTTGCAGCCTCAATTTGCCAGTGAGGGATTCCTTCCAAACCGCAAAGTAGGAAAAGTGCGATAATACCTGTCCATCGCCACACAGACTGTAAAATCATGGAAGGCATAATAAAATTCGGATCCATCATCCAGTTTACAGATTGGAAGCCTAAGGGTTGAATAAAATATTGATTAAGCACCCCTTCCCTACCATGGAAAAAAAGGTAAAACAAAGTGGAGAGTACTCCAGGCATAGCCAGTCCGGGTATGATCAGACAAAATACAAGTACAGACCTGAATTTCTTTGGCAGGCTGAGTAGGTTTAAAGCTAGAACAAAGGCCAGAGGCAGGGTGACGATGATTGTGCCTAGGACATAAAGGAAAGAGTTAGAAATTGACTTCCAGAACCTTACATCATGAATAACGGTCTCAAAATTTTGTAAACCCACAAATGTGGTGGAACTAGGATGCTGAGATTCCTTCGCTAAAACTGACTGGGCATGAGAAGTGAAATCAGACGAACGAAGGGATAAATCAAAGCCAAGGAAGGAAGGAATCAGCCAAAAAGCTAGCCACAAGCCAAGAAATGGCCCCAGTAGCAAAAACAACGAGAGGTGATCACAAACGGGTTGCTTTTGCGACATGAAAAAATATCAATCCTGTCCCCAGGATTTTTTCATGGCATTTCGATACTGCCTGAGGGCATCTTCAGGGGTGAGTGATCCAAACATCACCGAACCAAAATAATTTTCTTGCATTAAAAATATAGCTTGTGGCCTACGAGGATTCACCACCACAGGTGGAATTTCATCTGCAAGCTCGACCAACAATGTACCCATTGATTGCCCAAAATACTCATGATCTTTTAACAATCGCTCATCTTCCCAGGAAGGCATGTAAGCAGGAAAACTATTACCCTGTAGAAACCGTTCAGCGTTCGATTCTTTGTTTTTCATCACAAATTCGATAAATTCCCAGCAAGCCTTTTTTTTCTGACTTGCTTCCAAAATCATCAGGCCTTGTCCAGCAAAAGTGGCGGTACGAGGCCCCGCCTTGCCAGTGTTATCGATCCATGCGGGTAGAGGCAACATACCCCACAGCCCCTCCATTCCCGGAGCAAATTGCTGAAAGAGATCGAGTCCGTACCAATCCGCTCCGGCAACACATAGCACTTCGCCTGACTCAAGATCTCCGCTAAAAAAAACGGGGTCGAATACCGAACCACGGTCAGGCATTACTGTAATCTGTTTTTCAGACATCTCTGCGAACACAGATAAGATATCAAGGGCGGTATCTTCATCCGGTAAGAATTGTCCATCCTTGGAAAATAAATCACTTCCTCTTTGCCTGAGGAAAACATCGAACAGGGTGCCGTCTAGTGCCAAAAATCGCTGTGCATGGTCCTCTATGAGTCTTTCTCCCACGATACGAAAATCCTTCCAAGTTTTTAAATCTTCAGGGTCAATGTCGAATTCATCAAACAAATCCTTTCGATAATACAACATCATCGCACTTAGAGACTGCGGTAATCCAAGTAATTTTTGCTGATATGTGAAAACTTCAAGGCGTCTGGGGTGAAGTTCTTTATCAAGTCCAGATTTTTCAGCTAGATCTGTAAGATCTGCAAAAGGACATGGACCGTTTAGAAAAACACCAAAAAAAGTTTCGTCTAACTGTACGAGATCAGGCATTCCCTCCCCACTCCTCAACGCAACCCCTAACTTGTCCGGCATTTCTCGAAACCCATAGGCCTTTATGGTAAGGTTTAGCTTACCCTTGGTCTTTTCATTGAAAAGAGCAGCCATTTTCTCGTAGTACACCTGATCTTGAAAAGAACTAATCCACATTTCGAGATTTTGAGCAAAAGCTTTATGACTAGGTGCAGAAAGAAGGAAGCTTAAGATGAAGAGTTTAAATATTATGAATTTGATCATCGGGATATTAAGTATTTAAGCAAAATGTTATATCGCAAGCAGATAGATCGGAAGTTAAATGATTAAAAATCGAATACCAATGATTTTTTCATTTTTTTCTGGTTCTATTGTGCACCAATTCTAATGATTTTTAATTAGTTGTATTAAAAACTGCTTAAATGCTAATGTATATAAACATCCCTTCTTTAATATCTGTTCCGATTATGAAAAATTCATTTGAATTTACTGTTATTTTTACTCTCTTACTCTCCGGTCTATTTTCGTCTCAAACTTTTGGTCAAGATTACCGCGGTCAGGATATCTCCGCACTTAGTCTTAGCGGAACTGATTTATCAGGAGCACAGTTTGATAACAGTACCACCTTTTCCTCGGGTGGAACTGGCGTTAACCTTTCCGGTACCAATGCTGTTCTCTCCGGCATCTCCGGTTCCGTTGACTTCTCTGGCGTAAACCTTGCAAGTGTTTCTTTCACGGGTTCCGACTTATCTGGCGCTGCCTTTGATGCGCAAACTGTTTTTTCACACTTCGACCCAGGCACCGGGCAACAGCAAGGCGTTAACCTTTCCGGTACCAATGCCGTTCTCTCCGGCATCTACGGTTCCGTTAACTTCTCTGGTGTAAACCTTGCAAGTGTTTCTTTCACGGGTTCTGACTTATCAGCCGCTACCTTTGATGCGCAGACTGTTTTCTCAGATGGTGGGTTTGGGGCAAACCTTGCCGGTACCAATGCCGTTCTCTCCGGCATCTCCGGTTCCGTTAACTTCTCTGGTGTAAACCTTGCAAGTCTTTCTTTCCCGGGT